>DATGKD010000030.1:0-10078 GCA_035294855.1 Acidimicrobiales bacterium | reverse complement strand
CGGTCGAGCCCGACGAGCGTCCCTGGCTCCCGCAGGCCGAGCCGGGCGCGGTGACGGTCCTCGGGAGCGACATCGTTCGGCGGGGAAGGCGGGCCCTGAGCCTCGGCATCGACGCGCTCGGCGCGCTCCGCCATCCGACCGATGGGGCACGTCGCTCCAACGCGGCCTTCGGGGCGCTGCGATCGCTCGCCAGTGCGAGGAGCATCGCCCCCCGGTCGACGTTCAACGAGCGCGTGGGCCACGGCCGCCGGGTGGCTTTCGCCCGGATGCCGATGGGGGAGTTGCGCGGGGTTGAGCGCCTTTTCGGGGTGACGATCAACGACGCGCTGCTCGCCTCGGTGGCAGGTGGGCTTCGGCGTCTGCACGACGAGCGCGGTGAAGCGGGCCAAGTCGACGGCTTGAACGTGCTGGTCCCGGTGGGGCTCGACCACGACAGAGACGGCCGCCTCGGCAACCGCGTGGCCGCCATGCTGGTCCGCCTCCCCGTGTCCGAGGCGGACCCGGTGGCTCGGCTCAGGACCGTGGCCGACGAAGTGAGCCGGAGCAAGCGCCAACATCAGGCACAGGCCACCGGCACCCTCGTGGGGCTGCTCGACTACTCGCCGCGGGTCGTCGTGCACGCCGCGGCCCGGCTCGTGGACCACCAGCCGTTCGTGAACCTGGTTGTCACCAACGTCCCCGGCCCCGCGGTGCCCCTCTACGCGTCGGGCGCTCGCATGCTCGAGGCGTTCCCGTTCGTCCCGCTGGCGGGAAACCTCACCTTGGGCGTGGCCGCCCTGTCCTATCTCGACCAGCTCTCGGTCGGACTCGTTGCCGATCGGGACCGGTTCCCCGACCTCGACGTGCTCGCTCGTGGGATCGAGCAGTCGTTCGGCGAGATCGCGGAGCACGTGGATGTCGCGAGTGACCAAGGAGGCCGATCATGAAGGAGCTCGTGTTCCCGAGGCTGTTTCTTCCGCGTGCGGAGCGGTTCTCCGAGAAGGTCGGCTTCGTCGACTGCACCCGTGACGGGATCCGGTACGAGGGGACCTACGCGTCGCACGTCGATCGGGTCCTCCGGCTGTCCGACGCCATCACTCGTCAGCTCGGTTTGGGGCGCGACGACCGCTTCGCGGTGCTCGCCATGAACGGCCACGAGTTCATCGAGCTGTACCACGCGGCGTTGTTCGGCGCCGGGATCATCAACCCGTTGAACATCCGCTTCAGCCCCGCCGAGCTCGCTTACGTCCTGGCCGACTCGGGGACCCGCGTGGTGTTCACCGACCCTGTGTTCGGCGCCCTCGTCGAGCAGGCGCGCCGGAGCGAGGGCGCGACGGTCGACCGCATCGTCGTCATCGGTGGGTCCGACGGCGACGGCTTCACCGGGCAGGTGGAGGGCACGGTGCCGTACGAGGAGCTGCTGGCGTCGGCCGAGCCCACGGCGCGCCGCGAGCCTCGCGAGGACGACCCTGCGGTGCTCATGTACACCGGCGGGACGACGGGGCTGCCCAAGGGGGCGCTGTTGTCCCAGCGTGCCGAGGTCCTGAACGTGTACCACGTCGGCCTGGAGATCGGATTGCGTGAGGACCGCCGCTTCTTGTTCCAGTCGCCCATGTTCCACGCGGCCGTGGTCGCCGGGGTCGTCGGCATTCCGGCGAGCGGCGCCACCTCGGTGTCGGTCCCCATCTTCGACCCCGGGCTGGTGCTGGACACCATCGAGGCTCAGCAGGTCGACACCACCATGGTCGTGCCCATCATGCTGTCGTGGCTCGAGCAGCATGGGGAGTTCTCTGCCGACCGGCTGCGCTCGCTTCGGCAGCTCGTGTACGGCGCAGCACCCATCTCGACGGCGCTGCTCGAGCGCTGGCTCGCCATGCTGCCGTGGTGCGACTTCTACCAGGGCTACGGCATGACCGAGGCCGCCTCGGTGCTCACCATGCTCGGCCCGCACGAGCACCGGAGGGGGGGGGCCGCGCTGGGCGCCACCGGGGCCCCGGTGTTCGGCGTGGAGCTGCGGATCACCGACTCCTTCGGCCGCGAGGTGGCGCGTGGCCAGTCGGGAGAGGTGTGCGCCCGCGGGGGGAACTTCATGCGGGAGTACTGGCGCAAGCCCAAAGAGACCCGCGAGGTCCTGCGCGACGGCTGGTACCGCACGGGCGACGTGGGCTTCATCGACGGTGACGGGCTGCTGCACCTGCACGACCGCGTCAAGGACATGATCGTGACCGGGGGGGAGAACGTGTACTCGACCGAGGTGGAGCGCGCTCTTTCGACGCACCCCGCCGTGCAGGACGTGGCGGTGATCGGCGTCCCGAGCGACGTCTGGGGCGAGGCCGTGCACGCCGTCGTCGTCCTGAGGCAAGGCATGCGGGCCAGCGCCGAGGAGATCATCGACCACGCCCGGCGGCTGCTGTCGGGCTTCAAGGTGCCCAAGTCCCTCGAGTTCCACGACGGCCCGCTGCCGACGTCGGGCGCGCTCAAGACCTTGAAGCGCGAGTTGCGCCGGCCGTACTGGGAGGGACACGAGCGCCGCGTCAGCTGACAACGGCCGAGGCTCCTCGGCGTGACGAGCCGACGGCCTTCAGGTCGTGGCGGTCTCACCTCGAAGATGTCGCAGCGCCGTGTCGTCGCCGGCGGGCGCGTCGTTCACGCGGAACCGTGCGTCCACGACCGCCACGCCGGACGGCGTCGCGACGACTGGGTTGCAGTCCGCCTCGACCAGCTCGGGGAGGTCCTCGGCGAGACGGCTGAGGCGGAGCAACAGCGAACTGAGCGCCCTCAGGTCGACGGCACGCGAGCCGCGGTACCCGGTGAGAAGCGGTGCCGTGCGCAGCTCGGAGAGCATCTCGTGCACGTCGACGTCGTCGAGCGGAGCGAGGCGGGTGGCGCTGTCACCGAGCAATTCCACGCTCGTGCCGCCCAGACCGAACAGCACGAGCGGGCCGAAGGCCGGGTCGGCCACGAAGCCGGCGATCGTCTCCACGCCCGCCTCGGCCATGGGCTGGACGACCGCACCCGTCATCGACGAGCCGAGGGCGCGCTGCATGCGCTCGTAGGCGGCCGCCGCGGCGGCCGAGCCGTCCACGCCGAGGGCAACGCCACCCACGTCGCTCTTGTGAACGATGCGAGGTCCCGACGCCTTGATGGCGACGGGGCGACCCAGCTCCGTGGCCACACGACCCGCGTCCGCCGCGCTCGTCACCTCGTGCGTGGGCACGACCGGGATGCCGTAGGACTGGAGCACGGCCATGGCCCGGGCGCCGGTGATCCACTCTCCTCCGGGTCGCTCGGCGACGAGGCGACGCGCGGCGTTCGGGTCGATGGCGTCGAGCAGCGGTGCTTCGAACGGCGGGCGAGCCAACCAACGGCCGTACTGCCATGCGTGTGCCAGTGCGAGGGCCGCCGTCTCCGGATAGGTGAAGCACGGGACCGGTCGGCGCGCGCCGCGCAGGAGCAGGCGGGCCCGCTCGGATCCGAGAAAGGCCGCCACCACGGTCTTGTCGGCAGTGCGGTGGTCCGAAACCCGGGCCACGGCCGTGGCGACCTCGTCCGGGTCGGTGCCGAGCGGCGGTGTGGAGATGACGACCACCGCGTCGACCTCGTCGCTTGCGAGCAGGAGTTCGAGTGTGCGGGCATACACCTCGGGCGACGCGGACGCCACCATGTCCACGGGGTTTCCGACGCCCGCGCCGTCGGCCAGGAAGCCACGCAGTGATTGCTGCGTCGACGCCGACAGCTCGGGGACCTCCAGCCCGTGGCCCGCGCACGCGTCGGCGGCGAGCACCCCGGGCCCGCCCGCGTTCCCCATGATGGCGACGCGGGGGCCGCGGGGCGGGGGTTGGTGGGCGAGGAGGTCGGCGACGTCGAACATCTCCTCCAACGTGTCCACCCGCACGACGCCGGTACGCCGGAACAATGCATCCACGGCGCGCTCGGGGCTCATGAGCGCCGCGGTGTGCGAGGCCGCGGCCCGCGCACCCACCGCGCTGCGGCCGCCCTTGACCGCGATGATGGGCTTGGAGCGGCTGACCCTGCGGGCGACCCGGCTGAACTTCCTCGGGTTGCCGAACGACTCCAGGTACAGCAGCACGACGTCGGTCGAGTCGTCGTCCTCCCACCAGGTGACGAGGTCGTTGCCGCTGACGTCGGCCTTGTTCCCCATGGAGACGAAGCTCGACAATCCGAGCCCGCGTTCGGAGGCCTCGGCCAAGATGGCGATCCCGAGGCCACCCGATTGCGAGCCGAAGCCGATGCGCCCGCGCGCCGGGGCCTCGCGCGCGAAGGTGGCGTTCATCGAGATGTCCGGGTCGGTGTTGACGATGCCGAAGCAGTTCGGGCCGATGAGGCGCATGCCGTGGCGGTGGGCCAGGCTGGTGATGGCCCGTTCGGACCCGGCACCCTCCTGGCCCACCTCGGCGAAGCCGGCGCTCACCACCACGAGACCACCGACACGCTTGCGGCCACACGCCTCGACCACCCCGGGAACCGCCTTGGCGGGAACGGCCACGACCGCGAGGTCCACCGGTCCGGCGATGGATTCGACGTCCGGCCACGACGGGATCCCGGCCACCGAGTCCGTCGCCGGGTTCACCGGATAGACGGGCCCGGTGAACCCGCCGAGGACGAGGTTCCGGAGCAGCTCGTGGCCGATGCGGCCTGGCTGGCGTGCCGCACCGATGACCGCGATCGACCGGGGGCGCAAGAGGCGCTCCATCGACCGCCGGATGGCCACCCGGTCCCGCTCGTCCATGGCGGCCATCGCCTCGGGCGTGGGGGCGATGTCGAGGGCGACGCGCATGACCTCGGACGATCGTTCGTACTGGCGCGCGAAGCCCACGTCCTTGAACACCTGGAGCATGCGGTGGTTCTCGGCGAGCGTGTCGGCCACGAATCGTTTGATCCCGTGGCGCCGGGCCACACCGGCGAGGTGCTCGAGGAGCAGCGTGCCGAGTCCCCGGCCCTGGTACGCGTCATCGATGACGAATGCCACCTCGGCGTCGGGCTGCCCGGCGATCCGGTCGTACTCGGCGACGGCGACGATCGTGTCGTTCCGCTCGGCGACCAGGCAGCATGCGTCGATCCCGTCGAAGTGGGTGAGACGCTCGACGAATTCGCCCGTGACGCGCCAGGGATTGAAGAACCGGAGCACTACCGTGCGCTCCGACAGGCGGGCGTGGAAGGCGGTCAGGGCGGCTTCGTCGCCCGGGTGCGCTTGGCGGATCGAGGCGGTGCTGCCGTCCGACAAGAGAACGTCGAACCGGCCGTCGAACCGGCTGTCGGGCGATGTCACGACGCGGTCTTCACCCGAGCGGTTCAGCCGGCGCGTGGGCCGCCGCCCGGTGATTCAGTGGCCAGGCGCCGGTAGTGGTCGCGCCAGATCAGCCGGTAGACGGGGACCAGCTTGGGGATCGAGCGCAGGCCCGGGATGAACGGCAGCAGCAGGAGTGCGAGCGACAGCAGCATCATGAGCGACCAGATGAGCGCGTCCGCATTGCCCGTGTGGGTGAAGGGCGGAATCTGGTACCACATCGTGTAGAGCCACAGCCACGCTTGTCCCGGGTAGTTGCCGGTCTCGTTCATCATGCCCCACTGGTTGCCCGCGAGGTGCTGGGCGTTCGCCTTGTCGGCGAGATACGAGCCGTCGGCCAGGAACAGCAGGGGCTTGGTGTAGTCGGTGCCGTAGAAACGCGGGCTCGACAACAGCGCGCCGTCGAGGCTGCCACCTCTCGCCATCTGCAATAGGGCCGACATCATGGTCGGCACGGGCCCGTACCGACCGGGGGGCACCACGACCGATGACCCCGAGAAGCTCACCTTGTCGAGCGCCTTCGTGTACGCGGTCGTCCATTGCTGCTGGTCGGCGGCCGAGGCCGACTCGTAACGCGTCAGGCCGGCCGCAAGCGCGGGGTCGCTCTTGGCGATGATCCCGAGCGGGGCGAGGACGAAGTCGTGGGCGGTATCGACCGGCGTGTGCACGCCGACCCAACGCTCGACGCCGAGCGGGCCGATCTTCTGTCCCTCGCCCGGCGCCCACGCGTTGTACGGCGGCCCGTAGCCGGCCGTGGGGCTCGAGCCGTCGAGCTCGGCGACGGCGGTCGTGAGGAAGTCCGAGGGGGAGCTGCTGGCCCAGGCGGTGATCGTCGCCGGTGCTTCGTCCGGCGACGAGAACACGATCGCCAACGCCACCGCGAGCACGACCATGGCCACCAGGGCGATGACGAACTCCTTGGCCAGGTCGTAGCGGATGACCGGGCCGTGCCACTCGCTGTCGTCGCTCTGGAGCGCCGCGTCGGCGAGGGTCTGGGTGCCGCTCGCACCGTCGAGTCCGAGCGCGGTCATGACGTCTTGTCCGCCGGGCCGGCGCCGAGCGGGGAACCGGTCGTTCCACCGGTCGGAGTCGCCGCCGCGGCGGCGGTGACCACCTGCTCGTGCCCCGGCGAGGTTTCCCGGCTCACGCTCCGTCGATGCGCGGGGAGGGGTAGCGGCCGGACCACCCCGCGGCGCCGAACGAGCAGCAGATGGAGGGCCACGATCACCACCACGACGACCGGGAGGAGCAGGACGTGCCACAGGAGCATCTGCCCGAAGTTCAAGACATTGAAGAAGGCGCCCACTCCCACCGAGTTCAGGCCGTCCTTCGCCTGGGTGGAGATCCACTGCGAGTCGAAGTTCTGCTGGGAGATGTAGCCCGTGAACGCCGCGCCGATCGACAGCAGGAAGCTCACGACCCCGGTCATCCAGGTGAGCGCCCGCTTGCCCCGCCACGCAGCCATGAAGAACTTCCCCCAGAGGTGCAGGACCATGAAGAACATGAACAGCTCGACGCTCCACAGATGGATGCTGTTCATGAACAAGCCCGCCTTGGAGAGGTGCCACCACGAGGGGCCCTTCAGGACGAGGATCGTTCCCGACGCGATGATCACGGCGAGCGCGGCCAGGGTGAGCACGCCGAACACGTACACCCAAGACGCCACGTAGCTCGGCTGCGTGTCGGGGAGCAGTTTCTCCGGCGGCAGGCTCCGCACGGCGGCCTCCCGCAGGCGGGACGTCCACATGCGCGACCGCGCGACGTCGGGGTCAGGCGTTGCCTGCGCCGGTGCTCCCGGGTCCGTCGTGGCGCTCATCGTCCGCCCCGCCGCGCTCGATGGCCGGCTCGGAAGGGCAGGGCGATGGCCACGACGAAGATCACCACCATCAGCCCGATGATGACGGCGTTGGCCACCGACAGCTGGATGAAGCCCCAGTGCAGGTAGTGGCCGACATGGTCGAGGTCGATCAGGGCCGCGGTCATGCGGTGCAGTCTTCCCGACCCTCCCGGGGGCCGCTAGGGCCGAACGTCCCGGTCCGGGCCGGTCCAGGCCGGCGCCGGCCAACTGGGCACGATCGGGGCCCGTCGACGGTCAATCGTGCCCTTCGACCCTGGTGATGCTCCGCCGTGGGGCGCACCATGGCACCGTGACTTGCGAGGAACCTCACAGCGTCGCCGTGATGACCGAGCTTGACCGCGGCGAATGTCTCGGTCTCCTGGGCTCGGCCCGACTGGGCCGGGTCGTGCTATCGGTCAACTGCCTTCCGGTCGCTCTGCCGGTGAACGTGGCGCTCATGGGGGAGGACGTGCTCTTCGCCACCGGCCCCGGATCCACACTGAACGCCGCTCTGCGCGGCGACGTCCTGAGTGTCGAGGTCGACGGCGTCGACGCCCTGTACCACACGGGGTGGAGCGTGCTCGTGACGGGGACCGCGCGTGTCATCACGGAGCCGGAGCAGTTGGGGCGTGCCCGCCAACTCCCTCTGGCGCCGTGGGCCCCGGGGCCCCACCCGTACTACGTGCGGGTGCCGAGCACCCTGGTGAGCGGGCGGCGGATCGAAGTGTGCTCGGGCGCCCCCGACCCGACGCCTTGAGGGCTTGCGGTGCCGACCACGCCCCTTGTCGCCGAGTCCGACACGCTGCGAAGGGCCGCCTGGGCCCTGCTCGAATCGCCGTGCGGGGCGGTCATCGTTTCGGGTCCGCTGGGGACGGTGGGCGTCATCACCGACAGAGACGTGGTGCTGGCCGTGGCGCTCGGCCTCGACTTGGACCGGATCCGCGCCGCGGACGCCATGCAGGCGACCCCCCGAAGGGTGGGATCGAAGGACGAGCCCGCCGAGGTGGGCAGGATCATGGTCGAGCTCGGGCTCCGGCATGTCGCCGTCGTGGAGGACGACGGGGACGTTCACCTGGTTTCCGCGCACGAGGTCCTGCACGGCGTCCTCCGACGAGATGGCGATGCCCGGTTATCCTCGGATCGTGCCGTGTCCGGGAGCGAGGGCGGCTGAGCGCACCGGCCACCACCCCCTTCGGGTGCTGGGGTCGAGCGGTGGCGCCTGGCGAAGGGCAGCTCGTCGGTGACGATCCGGGTCTTCTTGCTGGACGACCACGAGATCGTCCGCCGCGGCCTCCGTGAGCTCCTCGAAGCCGAGGACGACCTCGAGGTGTGCGGAGAGGCGTCGACGGCGGAAGAGGCCCTGGCGAGGGTTCCCGCCACCAAGCCGGCGGTGGCCGTGCTCGACGTACGACTGCCCGACGGCAGCGGGGTCGAGGTGTGTCGTGACCTCAAGTCCGCCGATCCCGAGCTCCAGTGCCTCATGCTGACGTCGTTCGCCGACGACGAGGCCCTGTTCTCGGCCGTCATGGCCGGAGCGAGCGGCTACGTGCTGAAGCAGATCAGGGGCTCCGATCTCGTCGACGCCATCCGGCGGGTGGCCACGGGGCAGTCACTCATCGACCCCGCCCTCACCAAGAGGCTGATGGACCGCATGCGCCAGCCGCAGGAGGGCGACAAGCGCCTGGCGCAACTGACCGCCCAGGAGCGACGCATCTTGGACCTCGTCGCCGAAGGCATGACGAACCGGCAGATCGCCGCCGAGCTGTACCTGGCAGAGAAGACCGTCAAGAACTACGTCTCGAACGTGCTCATGAAGCTCGGGTTCGCCCGGCGCACCGAAGCCGCCGTGTACGTCGCTCGATTGGACGAGCACCGGCCGAGCTAGACCCCGGACGCGAAGCGACCCGGCTCCGCGATGTGGCGCGGAGCCGGGTCGTCGGCACCTTCGCCGAAGCGGATCAGGCCGCCGCCTCGACGGTCTTCTTGACCGTGTGCTTGCCCCCGAGCAACTCCTCGGTGTCCGACGTCCTGCGGGCGTGGACGAACCCGAAGCCCACGAGGACGAGCATCACCGCGGCCAGGGCGAACGATCCGACGGATGCCCACAGGGCGATCTGGCCGAACTTCCAGAACCCGTAGGAGGTGAGCAGCAGGCCTCGGAGGGTCTCGCCCTGGAACAGGGTCTGAGCCTCGGCCTTCAGCTTGGCGTTGGTGGGCGAGGCCAACGACGCCGCGCTGACCTGCGCGTAGGTCTGGCCACCGGCGACCTCACTGAGGTGGACCGCGATGAAATGGTTGGCATACGCCTCCGCCTGCGGCCCGGTGGTGAGCGGCTGCCCGGCGTACTGGTTCAGGTACGGACCGATCTTCGGGCTGGCCAGCGCCTGGCTGCCCGCCGGCGGGAAGGTGATCTTCTGGGCCGAGAGCTGGTCGTGGACGTAGCCGTTGGAGAATGTGTAGCCCCACATCAACAGGGCGCCCGCGACGAGCAGGACCACGACCACCACGGCCCCTCCCGACGCCATCAGCACGTCAAATGTCTTGCGTCGCATCGCTCTAACTCCGTTTCGTCCCCAAGACGTTCTCGGGTTGTCACCAGCGTTGCGGGACGCCCCCATTTCCGAACAGGGCAGAAAGTCCATCCCCACCAGGGCACAAAGTCCCGGTCGCCATACCGGCTTGGGCCTTTGGACTCTGTCCCCCACGAAGTCGTCACGATTAAGTGGCTGGGTGGACGGGAGCGGATCGCTCCCGAAGGGACATCTCGAGAGTCCGAGGTTGCGTTGATCGACGACGGCATGGAGCGCTTGAGCGAGGAGGAGTCCCTGCGGCTGCTCGGCGCCACCGGTTTCGGGCGCATCGGCATCAGCCTCGGCGCGATGCCGGTCATCCTCCCCGTTGCCTACACCCTGCTCGGTGGGGACATCGTCTTCCGCACCGGCGAGGGAGCCAAG
>DATGKD010000029.1:0-2944 GCA_035294855.1 Acidimicrobiales bacterium | reverse complement strand
GAGCCCACCGACCTGTTGCCCACGGGCCTGGCCCGTCTGGTCGAGCTGGCCCGGGCGCTCGCCACGGGCCCGTCGCTGTTGCTGCTGGACGAGCCGAGCTCGGGCCTCAACCACGCGGAGACGACCGAGCTCGGCCGCGTGCTCACCGACCTGGCCGGCCGGGGTATGGCCGTCCTGCTGGTCGAGCACGACATGAGCCTGGTGATGGACGTGTGCGATCGCGTGACGGTGCTCGACTACGGCGCGGTCATCGCGAGCGGCGACCCGGCGAGCATCCAGGCGGACGCGGCCGTCCAAGCCGCCTATCTCGGGAGTGCCGACGGACAGGCGGCCGACAGCACCGGATCCGGTGCCGGCGGCACGGCGCGCCGGTCGCGCCGCCCCCGACAGGGTGGCGGCACGATGGTCCGCTTCCCCACGCCCGCGCCGCCCCCCGAAGACACGGCGCCGTTGCTCGACATGCGCGACATCCATGCCGCGTACGGGCGGATCGAGGTGGTCCACGGCGTGTCCCTGGCCGTCCCCGAGGGATCGGTCACCGCGTTGCTGGGGCCGAACGGTGCGGGGAAGTCCACGCTGCTCAAGGTGGCGAGCGCGCGGATGGCGCCGACCAAGGGGACGGTCGTCTTCGACGGCGCCTCGCTGGCCGGGATCTCACCGGACCGCCTGGCGCGCCGGGGGATGTGCGCGGTCCCCGAGGGCCGCGCCGTCTTCCCCAACCTGACGGTCGCCGAGAACATTCTCATGTACAGCTACCGGGGCCGCGACACCAAGGTCGCCGACCTGGAGGAGAAGAGCTACGCCCGGTTCCCGGTGTTGGGTGAGCGCCGGCGCCAGCTCGCCGGGCGGCTCTCGGGCGGCGAGCAGCAGATGCTGGCGCTCGCACGCGCGCTGTTCACCGACCCGCGCATGCTCCTGCTCGACGAGATCTCGATGGGACTCGCGCCGCTCATCGTGGCCGAGCTCTACGAGCTCGTGACGCGCATCGTCGAGGAGGAGGGCATCACGATCCTCGTGGTCGAGCAGTTCGCCCAGACCGCGCTCGCGATCGCGGACCGAGCGGCGATCATGGTGAACGGGCGCATCGTGCGGGAGGGAACACCCGAGGACGTGGGCGTGCATCTGCTGAGCGCGTACATGGGCGAGGCCGGCTGACTCAGGCGAGCCCGACGAGCTGCTCGCTCACCTCCCACAGCCGGCGCGCCGCCTCGGGGTCACGCGCCACCTTCGAAGCCCGACGGACCTTGCACTTCACGAAGTACTCGCCCGTGACGTCGCGTACCTCGGGGGACGACGCCAGGTACACCGAGGTGCGTGCCCCCTGGGCGGCGGTGAGCACGAAGGGCTTGATGACCCGGACCCCGAAGGCGAGCACGCCAGTGGCGTCACCATCGCGGCCGTAGCCCGTGGCCACCGTGCCGGGGTGCAGGCAGTTGGCGGTCACCCCGGTCCCCTCCAGCCGGCGCGCCAGCTCGGTGGTGAAGTAGATGTTCGCGAGCTTCGACCTCGAGTAGACCTGCATCCCCCGGTACCCGCGCCGCGCTTGCAGGTCGTCGAAATCCAGCCCGCTTCGCGCGCCCTGGTGGGCGGTGGACGACACGTTGACGATGCGGGCGGGCGCGCTCTGCGTGATGCGCTCGGTGAGCAAGCGGGTGAGCAGGAACGGGCCGAGGTGGTTGATGGCGAAGGTGGCTTCGAAGCCGTCCTCGGTCTCCTGTCGCTTGGAGAGCACCAGCCCGGCGTTGTTAACGAGCACGTCGATCCGGTCGCAGCGGTCGAGGATCTCGGCCGCGCCCTTCCGCACCGACGCCAGGCTGGCGAGGTCGAAGACGACGAGGCTCGCGTCGTCGCGGCCCGCACGCCGCCGGACCTCGGCCAAAGCGGCCTCGCCTCGGCCGGGGTCACGTGCCGTGATCAGTGTGCGCGCCCCCGCTCGGGCGAGGTCGACGGCGGTCTCGAGCCCGATGCCCGAGTTCCCCCCCGTGACCACGACGGTCTTGCCGCTCATGTCGGAAGCGTCCACTGGAACTCCAATCGCTCGTATCGACCCGGTCGCCCCGGATCGAGCCCGGCGTGGCGCCCGAGATTGTGGCCGCCCGGGCGGCGCAGTTCCAAGCCCGTCTACGGTGGCCGCCGTGCCCATGCCCACCGACATCGGCGCGGTCGACTGCATGATCGGGTTCCCCGGCGCCGATCCCGCCCGCCGCTACGCATTCCTCCAACCCCAGCTGAAGGACGATGCGACCTCAGACGCGCGCACCCCGGTTGCGTACATGTTCAAAGACGACCCCAACCGCTTGGACGAGCGTGCGGACCGGGTCCAGGCGACCCTCGACGCCATGGACCGGGTGGGTGTGGCCGTGGGCCTCGTCGGACTGGCCGGCAAGACCGTGGAGCGGGCCCTGGCCGAGCACCCGGACCGCTTCCGGCCCACCCTCGAAGTCGATCCCAACGACATCACGGGTGCCGTCCGCGGCATTCGGCAGGCGCACGCTGAACGGGGAATCGTCGGGGTCACGACGTTCCCAGCCGGGTGCAACCCGCAAGTGCCCGTGAGCGACCGCCGCTACTACCCCGTGTACCAGACCTGCGTGGACCTCGGCCTCCCGATCATGGTGAACGCGGGGATCGCCGGCCCGAGGGTCCCGTCCGCGTGCCAGGACGTCATGCACTTCGATCAGGTCTGCTACGACTTCCCCGAGTTGCGCATCGTCATGCGCCATGGTGCGGAGCCTTGGCAGGACCTGGCCGTGAAGCTCATGCTCAAGTGGCCGGGGCTCTACTACATGACGAGCGCGTTCGCCCCCAAGTATTACCCGCGCGCCATCGTCGACTACGCGAACACCCGCGGTGCGGACAAGGTCCTGTACGCGGGCTACTTCCCGATGGGGCTGACCCTCGACCGCATCTTCTCGGAGCTTCCGTCAGTGCCCTTCCGGGACCA
>DATGKD010000028.1:0-2821 GCA_035294855.1 Acidimicrobiales bacterium | reverse complement strand
GCGTGCGCAGCCAGGAGCGCGCCGCAATGGCGACGACGGTCCACGACTCGGTGTTGCAGACGCTGGCGCTCATCCAACGTGCAGCCGGGGACCCCCGCGAGGTCACGCGCCTGGCCCGGGCTCAAGAGCGCGAATTGCGGGCGTGGCTCTTCGACGGGCGGGCTCCGGGATCGTTCGACGCCACGGAGGTGAAGACCGTCGCGCAGGCGGTCGGCGTCATCGAGGAGGAGGTCGAGGCCGGCCACCGGGTTCCGGTCGACACGGTGGCGGTGGGCGACTGCCCGCTCACCGAGGAGCTGAGCGCCCTGCTCGCCGCGGGGCGCGAGGCGACGGTCAACGCCGCGAAGTGGTCAGGAGCCGATTCGGTATCGCTCTTCGTGGAGGTCGAGCCGAGTCGCGTGTCGCTGTTCGTGCGCGACCGGGGTCGGGGATTCGACCCCGAGAGCGTCGACGGTGACCGACAGGGGATCTCGCAGTCCATCAACGCACGAATGGCGCGCTACGGAGGCACGGTGGTCATCCGCAGCGGTCCCAGCACGGGAACCGAAGTCGAGTTGGTGATGCCCCGCCGAGAGGTCAGGTCGTGAACGACACCGGCCCGGGAGCGAGCACCGGTACCGCCTCGGCACCCGACGGGCGGATCCGCGTCTTCCTGGTGGACGACCACCGCCTGTTCCGCTCCGGGGTCCGCGCCGAGCTGGGCGACGAGGTCGACATCGTCGGGGAAGCGGACGAGGTGGACGCGGCCATCGAGCTCATCACCGAGCGGCTCCCCGACGTCGTGCTCGTCGACGTACACATGCCCGACGGCGGGGGTCAGGCCGTGATCGAGGCCGTGGCCACGGTGCACCCCGAGGTCCGCTTCCTGGCGCTGTCGGTGTCCGACGCCGCCGAGGACGTCATCGGCGTCATCAGGGCGGGCGCGCGTGGGTACGTGACGAAGACCATCTCGGGGCGCGAGCTGACCGAGGCGATCCGTCGCGTCAGTGAGGGCGACGCCGTGTTCTCCCCCCGGCTCGCCGGCTTCGTGCTCGACGCCTTTGCGGCCGACCCCGCGTCGGCGGGCGGGGCCACGCCGGTGTTCGACCCCGAGCTCGACCAGCTCACGCCGCGCGAGCGCGAGGTCCTCCGCCTGATCGCCCGCGGCTACGCATACAAGGAAGTGGCGCGCGAGCTCTCCATTTCGGTGAAGACGGTGGAGAGCCACGTCTCCGCGGTGCTGCGCAAGCTGCAGCTGTCGAGCCGGCACCAGCTGACGCGCTGGGCGACCGAGCGGCGTTTGTTCTAGGGGTGATTGAGGGGCGCGTTCAGGGGTCGCGGCGCACCATGGCGATACCGCCGATCACGAGCGCGCCGGCGGCGTACGCGCACAGGAGGGCGAAGCCCGTCCACGGCGCGAACGAGGGCAGGAAATCCGCGTGCGCGCCACGCGGGGTCGTCGCCGTCATGGCCTCGCCCATGACGAGCGGCAGGTACTTGCCGATGGGGTGCCCGATGGACGCGGGGAACGCGGAGACGACCAGCGGCACGATGAGCAGCACGCCCACAAACGTCGTGATGGCCGCGGCGGTGTGCCGGATGATGGCCGCGAGCCCCAGGGCGAGCAGGCCGAGGACGGTCAGGTAGAGGCCCCCGCCGGCGACGGCGCGCACCACGCCGGGCTGCGCCAGAGACGCCGTCGGAGCCGATCCC
This sequence comes from Acidimicrobiales bacterium, assembly GCA_035294855.1. Lineage (GTDB taxonomy): Bacteria > Actinomycetota > Acidimicrobiia > Acidimicrobiales > UBA8190 > DATGKD01. The sequence continues at coordinate 1,129 of DATGKD010000028.1, read as the reverse complement.
GACAACAGCGCCTGGCCGATGAAGAACGCCGCGAACGACACCACCTCGGCCACGACGAGGGCGACCGCACCGAAGACGAGCACCTTGGCCAGCAGGACGAGGGGCCGGCGGGGGATCGCCGCGAACGTGGAACGGATGGACCCCGTGCCGTATTCGGCGCTCACGGTGAGCACGCCCAACACGCCGAGCGCCAGCTGGCCCACGAAGTACCCGGTCAAGCTGACGCTCGTGGGGTCGAAGAAGAGCCGGTCCACCTTGCCGGTCCGAAACCGCGACGCGGTGGCGGCCGACGCCAGGATGCCGATGCCGATGACGAGGACGACGGTGACGGCGAGGCTCCACGTCGTGGAGCGCACGGTGCGGAGCTTGGCCCACTCCGAGCGAAGCGCGCCCACGATCCCGTACCGCCCGGATGGGAGCGACAGTCGGTAGGCGGGCGCGGGCGCGGCCATCAGGCGCGTCCCTCCTCGGTCGGTGCGCTCGGCTCCAGCTGGGACGGTGGCGCCGTTTCGCTGTGCGAATCGTGCGTGCCGTCGACGTACCCGGGGGGGACTTCGGCGCGGAACTCGACGCTGTCACGGGTGAGTTCCATGAAGGCCTCCTCGAGAGAGGCTGACTGCGGAGCCAGCTCGTGCAGCGCAATGCCATGGCGGGCAGCCAAGTTCCCGATGTCGGGGGCGCTCAGGCCGGCCACCTTAAAGGCGCCTGGTTCGGTCAGGTCGACGCGCGCCCCAGCGTCCTCGAGCACCTTGCGCAAATCGTCGGGTCGAGGTGTTCTCACGCGCACCGACTGCCGGGAGCTCGACGCCACGAAGCTCGACACCGGCTCGTCGGCGATCAGCCGTCCCCTCCCGATGACGACCAGGTGGTCGGCCGTGAGCGCCATCTCGCTCATGAGGTGGCTCGACACGAAGACGGCGCGGCCCTCCGACGCCAGGCGCTTCAGGAGGGTGCGCACCCAGAGGATGCCTTCGGGGTCGAGGCCGTTGATGGGCTCGTCGAACAGCAACACGCCGGGATCGCCCAACAGTGCGGCGGCGATGCCGAGTCGCTGTGCCATGCCGAGGGAGAACTTGCCCGCTCGCTTGCCGGTCACGCCGGCGAGCCCTACCAGCTCGAGGACCTCGTC
>DATGKD010000027.1:0-39307 GCA_035294855.1 Acidimicrobiales bacterium | reverse complement strand
CGATCCCATCCAGGTGGAGATCGCGGCCCGGCTGGCCGCCCGGCACGAGGGATCGGACGACGTCGCCCAACTGCGTCCGGGGGCCCTCTTCCTCGTGGGCGACCCCGAGCAGTCGATCTACCGGTTCCGGCGAGCCGACATCGACGTGTTCGGCCGGGTCCGTGAGCAGATCGGTGACGTCGTGAACCTCCGGACCAACTTCCGCTCCGTCCCGGGGATCCTGTCGTTCGTCAACGTCGTCTTCGACGAGTTGCTCGGAAGCGAGCCCGTTCCCGGACAGGCACCGCACCAGGACCTCGTCGGCGAACGGGGGCCGTTGAGCGACGGCGGCCAGCGCGGCGGCGCCCCCGGCCCCAACGGCTCGGGGAGCGGTGTCCTCGGCGCACCTACCGGACGCGCCGTCCAGCTTCGCTTGGAACTCGTCAGCGCGGAGGAGGCGACCACCACCGATGCGACGAGGGAGCCCGCGGCCTCGATACCGGGCGCGCCGCGCGTCCCGGCACGGCGCGGTCCGCCGCCTGTGCCTCCGGTGATCCTCCTCGGGGGGCCGCGCACCGGTTCGCTGACCGAGATCCGGAAGGCCGCCGGACGCGACGTCGCCGATGCCGTGGCGCGCGTGGTCGGGGACGGCTGGCCCGTCGTCGACCCGATCGACGGCACGCTGCGGGCCGTGCGGTGGCGCGACGTCGCCGTGCTCCTGCCGGCGCGCACGGCGCTCGCCGCCTTGGAGGAGGGGTTCGAGGACCTCGCCGTGCCGTACCGGCTCGAGGGCGTCGCCTTGTTGTGGGCGTCGGACGACGTGCGCGACGTGCTCGCCGTCCTGCACGCCGCGGACGACCCGGCCGATGCGGTCGCCGTGCTCGCCGCGCTGCGGAGCCCGGGCCTGGCCTGCGGTGACGACGATCTCGTCGAGTGGCATCTGGGTGGTGGGAGCTGGGACCCGCGCTCCCCGGCACCGCCGGGAATGGAGGCGCACCCGGTGGCATCGGCCATGGCGACGTTGTGCCGAATCCGCGACGAGCGCTTCTGGGCCGAGCCGTCGACGGTTGTCGGCCACGCTCTCGGGGAGTTGCGCGCCTTCGAGATGTGCCTCGCCTCGCGTCGACCCCGCGACCACTGGCACCGGTTGCGGTGGTTGTGGGACCAGGCCCGCCTCTTCGACGAGACCGGCGGCGCGACCCTCCGCGACTTCCTCCGCTGGGCGGACGAAGAAGCCGCCGACGACCGGCGCACCGGCGGGGTGGGCCCTCCCGACCCCGACGACGACGCGGTGCGCGTGATGACCATCCATGGCGCCAAGGGCCTCGAGTTCCCCGTGGTCGTCCTGGCAGGGCTGGAGCGCGACGCGGGCAGTGGTCACCGGTCACCGGTCGTGCTGTGGGACGACGACGGAACGCCCGAGCTCAGCGCCGGTGCGGACTTCCGGACCCCCGGGTACGCGCTCGCTTCGCAGCGCGACAAGCAGCTCGACGCGCTCGAGCAGGACCGGCTCCTGTACGTGGGCATGACACGCGCCCGCGACCACTTGTTCGTGTGCCTCCACCACAAGGAGACCGCCAAGGGCACGGCCGGGGCACGGCTCACCGAGATCTGCGAGCGACACCGCCAACTGTGGCGCCGACCCCCCATTCCCGACGGCCCCGCCGTGACCGTGGCGGTGCCGGCGACGGCCAGAGGCGCCCTCGGTGAACAGGAAGCGGATGCCGCGGCGTGGCACGTCGAGCTCGAGGCGTTCGCGGCCCGACGCGGCGAGCTGCTGCGCGGCGGGCGCTTCGCACCGGTGGCGACGGCGACGTCGGTGGCCGGCGCGGCCACGGGTGGGCACGCAGTGGGGGGCGACCGTCACGCCGAGCCGGATCTCGGCCCATCGACCGCGTTGCAGATCGGACGCGCCGTGCACGGCGCGCTCGCATCGATCGACCCGGCCACCGGCACCGACGACGGGGGCCGGCCCGCCGACGAGGTGGCGCGACAAAGCGCCGCGATCTACGGGGTGGGCGGCCAAGCCGACGTCGTCGTCGCCATGGTGGCCACCGCGCGGCGCGCGCCTGCTGTCGGCGGGGCAGCCTCCGCCCGCCATTGGCGCGAGCTCTACGTGGCGTCGCCCGTGGGCGACGGGGGTGTGCTCGAAGGCTTCGTGGACCTCGTCGTGCAGGATCCCGACGGCCTCGTCGTCATCGACTACAAGACGGACCGCACCGACGTGGCCGGCGGTGTCACCGCCCTCGGCGAGCACTACCTGCCGCAGGTGGCGGCCTACGCCGAATGCCTCGAGGCGGCGACCGGCCAGGCCGTGGTGCGGTGTGTGCTCGTGTTCGTGGCGGGTGCCGAGCCCATCGAGGTGACCTACGAGGGCGACGCCCTCGTGGCGGCCCGCCGCCGCGCCGTCGAGTCGGTCACGGAGCTGCTCGTCGCCCCGTGAGCCGATGCTTCACGTGGCGGCGGCGTCAGGGAGCTCGGGCACCCGGTCGCCAGTTCCCTCGATGAGCTCGAGGGCGAACTCCCCCCCGCGCGGACCGGAGAGCTCCGCGCCCTGCACCGGGCGGGCGGTTGATCCCACGGGATCGAGGTCCGGCAATTTGCGGTCGGCGCATCCGACACCGAGCTCCTCGAATCGGCGTGCCTGGGGCAGGACCGTCCGCTCGAGTGATCCCACAGCCTTGTTGAACGCCTCCACGGCGCCGTTGAGGCTGCGCCCGGTGCGCGCCAGGTGCTCTCCGAACGTGGCGAGCCGCTTGTACAGCTCGCGGCCGAGCTGCTGCACCTCACGCGCGTTGTCGGCAAGCGCCTCGTTCTGCCAGCTGTAAGCGACCGTGCGCAACAGGGCGATCAGGTTCGTGGGGGTGGCGAGCAGGACGCGGTTCCCGACCGCGTGCTCGAGGAGCGTCGGGTCGAATTCCAACGCGGCGGCCAGCAACGGGTCGCCGGGGACGAACGCCACGACGTAATCGGGCGAGTGGTCGAACTGCTCCCAGTACGCCTTCTTCGACAGCGCGTCGACATGGTGGCGCAGCTGACGGGCGTGTGCTTGCAGGTGGGTCCGGCGCGAGTCCTCGTCGGAGGCGTCGCTCGCGTCGAGGAACGCCTGAAGTGGCACCTTGGCGTCGACGACCACCTCCCTGCCACCGGGGAGGTGCACGACCATGTCGGGCCGCATGCGCCCTTCCGGTCCGACGACGTGCACCTGTTCCTCGAAGTCGCAGTGCTCGAGCATGCCGGCGATCTCGACCACCCGTCGGAGCTGGAGCTCGCCCCACCGGCCCCGCGTGGCCGGGGCGCGCAGCGCCGTGACCAGGTTGCGCGTCTCGGACTCGAGCCGGTCATGGGATTGCGACAGCTGCTTGACCTGCTCGGTCAGCCCCGCGTAGGCCTGCTGGCGTTCCAGCTCCATCACACGGAGGCCCTGCTCGTAGCGGCCCAGCTGGTCCCGGAGCGGGACGAGAAGCTGCTCGATGGCCTGCTTGCGTTGGTCGAGGTCGCCCGTGGCGGTCGCCTGCGCTTCGCGCAGACGGGCATCGGCCAAGGCGATGAACTGGGCGTTGTTGTGTTCCAGCGCCTGCCGGCTCAGGGTGGCGAATTCACCGGTCAGCTGGCGGCGCACCTCGTCGGCCGCGGCTTGCCGCTCGTGCGCGGCCGCACGTTCCTGGTCGAGAGCCACTTCGAGGCGCTCCACCTCGCCTCGCGCCGACTCCAGCGCGCGCCCGTGCTCGGCCTGTTGCGCAGCGCTGCGCGCCCGCGACAGGGCCCATGTCACCAGGGCGGCGACCGCCCCACCCACGACGAGGCCGACGATCAGCCCGGCCATCTAAGTCCCTGCCCATGACGCCCTTGCCCATCACAGATGTGCATCGGGCCGACAGTAACGCCGGGGTGTAACACTCCCGGGGACCCCGGCGCGGCGATCGAACAGGCCCCTCATTCTGCACCGAAGCAGGTAGTTTCGGACGTGGTGCGCAAGGCTGCCTCGGCGCGACGTGCAGGTGCCCGGGCCCCGACGGGTGGCAAGGCGCGCCGCGACGCCAACGGACGGGACGGCGGCGAGGCGCGCGACCAACCGTCACGGACACCGCACCGGGCCCAACCGAACGGGCAAGGCCGGGGCGGACTGAAGAGCTACGACCGGCAGGAGTTGATCGACGACTTCCGGCTGGCGTGCTTGTCGAGGGCGCTCGACGACCGCGAGATCCTGCTCCAGAAGCAGAGCCGCGTCTTCTTCCAGATCTCCGGAGCAGGCCACGAAGTGCTCCTCCTGGCGCTCGCCCGCTCCCTGCGGACCGCGTACGACTGGTTCTTTCCGTATTACCGCGATCGTGCGCTCGTGCTCGGGCTCGGCGTCACGCCGCTTGCGATCATGTTGCAAGCCGTCGGCTCCGCATCCGACCCCTCGTCGGGCGGACGGCAGATGCCCTGTCACTGGGGCGACGAGACGCGCCACATCGTCACCCAGTCGAGCCCAACCGGGAGCCAGTGCCTGCCGGCGGTGGGTTGCGCCGAGGCCAGCCGCTACATCGTGAGGCGTCCCGCCCTCGCCGGATGCCGCGCCGAGGGCGACGAGATCACGTACGTGTCGCTGGGAGAGGGCGCCACGTCGGAGGGGGAGTTCTGGGAGAGCCTCAACACCGCGTGCACGCTGCACCTGCCGGTCCTCTACGTCGTGGCCGACAACGGCTACGCGATCTCGGTGCGAGCGGAGGACCAGTCGCCGGCACCGGTTTCCGAAATGGTGCGCGGCTTTCGTGGCCTGGCCGTCACCAAGATGGACGGTTGGGACTACGCGGCGTGCCGGAGCAAGGGTGCGCGCGCCGTGGCGCGCGTGCGTGCCGGAGAGGGGCCCGGCCTCATCCATGCACGCGTGACGCGCCCGTACTCGCACTCCTCGGCCGACTCCCAGGCCAAGTACCGCGACCAGCACGAGCTGGCCCAGGAGAGGGCCCACGACCCCATCGACACCTTCCAGCGCGCCCTCGTGCACGCCGGGATCCTTTCCGAGGAGGAGGCGGAGGCGATCCGGACTGAAGCTCGTGACATGGCGACGACCGCCGCCGAAGAGGCGCTCGCGGCCGCGCGTCCGGACCCCGCCACGGTGACCGAGCACGTCGTCAGGCTCCCCGACCTTCCCGATGCCGAGCCCGACCCGGTCCCCGTGGACGGGGCCCCGGAGCCCGTGGTCATGGCCGAGGCCATCCGCCTGACCCTGCACGAGCTCCTCGAGGGCGACGAGCGCATCCGCGTGTTCGGGGAAGACGTGGCCGACGCCGACGAGGAAGTGCTCGACCACGTCGAGGGCAAAGGCGGTGTCTTCGGCGTGACGCGTGGCTTGCAGCGACGCTTCGGATCGGCGCGCACGTTCAACACGCCGTTGGCGGAATCGAACATCGTGGGGCGAGGCATCGGGCAGGCTCTGCGCGGGCTCCGGCCCTGCGCCGAGATCCAGTTCTTCGACTACATCTGGCCGGCCATGCAACAGCTGCGCAGCGAAGCCGCCACCATACGGTGGCGTTCGAACGGCGCCTACACGTGTCCCCTCGTCGTGCGCGTCGCGATCGGCGGCTACCTGACCGGTGGCGCCATCTGGCACTCCCAGAGCGGCGAGTCGATCTTCGCCCACATCCCCGGGCTGCTGATCGCCTTTCCGTCCCGGGCGCGGGATGCGGTCGGCCTCTTGCGCGGGGCCTTCGCCGCCGAGGACCCCGTCCTCTTCTTCGAACACAAGCACCTCTACCGCCAGCGCTACGGCGCAGACCCCATCCCCCGCCGGGGTTGGGTCCTGCCGTTCGGGCGCGGCGCCGTCGCCCGCCCGGGACGTGACCTGACGATCGTGACGTGGGGGGCCGTGGTGCAGAAGTCGCTCGTGGCTGCGCAGCAGCTCGAGGCGGAGGGATGCTCGGTGGAGGTGGTGGACCTCCGCACCATCTCACCCTGGGACAGAGAGCTCGTGTGTGAGTCCGTGGCGCGCACGAGCCGGCTGATCGTCGCGCACGAAGACACCTTGACGGCCGGGTTCGGCGCCGAGGTCGCCGCGTACGTCGCCGAGCACTGCTTCTGGGCGCTCGACGCGCCCGTGGCCCGCGTCACGGCGACGGACACGTTCGTGGCGTACGAGCCCTCGCTCGAGCACGCCATCCTCCCCCAGACCGACGACGTACTCGCCGCGGCCCGCGCCCTGGCCCAGACCTGAGTCGACCGGTTGTATCGACGAGGTCGGGACGAGCGTCTGCGCGCGATTGATTGCGCCGGTCCGCATGAGCCGCCTGCGTCTGCACGTGCCTGACGGAGCGCCGGCGGACCTCGGACACCTACGATGCGCCGCGTGGACACCTCCCCGGACGCGCCGCGCGTGGTGGTGATCGGAGCGGGGTTCGCAGGGTTGGGAGTGGTCCGCCGACTGGGCCGGCGTGCCGCGCAGGTCACGCTCGTCGACCAGCACAACTTTCATACGTTCCAGCCCTTCCTCTACCAAGTGGCCACGGCGGGGCTCGCTCCGGGCGACATCGCCTACCCGGTACGGGCGATCTTCGGACGCAGCCCCGACGTCACGTTCCGTCACGGGCGCGCCGTCCACGTCGACCTCGACAGCCGCACGATCGAGCTCGCGGACGGGGCCGTCGTGGGTTACGACTACCTGGCCGTGGCGACCGGCGCGGCGGCGGAGTTCTTCGGGGTGCGCGGGGCCGCGGACAACACGCATCCGCTGTACACGCTGGCGGACGCCCGGCATCTGCGGAACCACATCCTCGCTTGCCTCGAGGCGGCCGACACCCATCCCGAGGACTACGACGGCGGGGCGCCGGTGTTCGTGGTGGTGGGCGGCGGCCCTACCGGGGTCGAGACCTCCGGAGCCCTCGTCGAGCTCCTCGACGTGTCGATCCGGCGCGATCGGCTGCGCCTCGACCCCGGCCGTTCGAAGGTCGTCCTGGTCGAGGCGGGTCCCCGCCTTCTGAACGGATTCTCCGAGCGGTCCGGGCGGTACGCCGAGAAGACGCTCGCGTCGCGCGGGGTCGAGGTTCGGCTGAACGCTCCGGTCGATGAAGTCACCGAAGACGGCGTGCGCCTGAAAAGTGGCGAGACGCTGCGCGCCGCCACGGTGATCTGGGCGGGGGGCGTCACCGTCGACGGCACGCTCGCGGGATCACTCCCGAGTGCGCACGGCCGGGGCGGGCGCGTCGAGCTGGAGCCCGACCTGTCGGTGAAGGGCCACCCCGAGGTGTTCGTGGCGGGTGACGGTGCCGCGGTCCCGCGCGGACCGCGGACGCCGGAGCTGTGCCCGCAGGTGGCGCCGGTGGCGATCCAGTCGGGCGAACACGTCGGCCGCCAGATCGGGCGCCGGATCGCCGGGCAGGACACCGCCCCATTTCGTTACCGTGACAAGGGCATGGCCGCGACCATCGGCCGGCGGGCCGCGATCGCCGAGCTCCACCGGGGACCGACGCTTCGGGGCACGGTCGGGTGGCTCGGGTGGCTCGTGCTGCACCTCGTGTACCTGATCGGGTTCCGCAACCGCGTGATCGTGCTGATCAATTGGTGGTGGCGCTACTTCGACTGGCCCTCCGGCCCGCGGCTCATCATGGCCGACGTCGAGAGCGAGCCCTGAGCGATGACCGGGCCGGTGGTCACACCGCCCTCACCCGACACCGCCGGCCACGGTGCGCCGGGAGTCTGGCGGCCCGAGCACTTGAGCGCGAGGTGGCTCACCGAGGTGCTGAGAGGTGCCGGGGTGCTCGGCACCGGACGGGTGGTGGACTTCGGCGCAGAACCGCTCGGCACGGGCCAGATGGCGGACAGTGCGCGCGTCACCCTCACGTATGCGTCGGCACCGTCGGACGCGCCCGCAACCGTGGTGGGCAAGTTCACCGCGGCCGACCACACGAGCCGGTCCACCGCCCTCGCCCTGCGGACGTCGGAAGTGGAAGTCCGCTTCTACCAGCAGGTGGCAGCCACCGTCGGAACGCGCACGCCTCACTGCTATTTCGCCGACGTCGACAGCTCGACCGCCGCGTTCGTGCTCGTCCTGGAGGACTTCGCCGAGGCGCGCGTGGGCGACCAACTCGCGGGTTGCGATCCCGACGAAGCCGCGCTGGCCATGGCGGAGATGGCCGCCCTGCACGCCCCGCGCTGGGACGATCCCGCACTCGCCGGACTCGAGTGGCTCACCCGCGACGAGCGCGACCCGGTTGCCGGCGAAGAGCTCCTGCCGGTGCTCTTCGCCGGATTCGTCGATCGGTACGGCAACGCGCTCCCGGACTCCGTCGTCGCTGTCGGCGAGCACCTCATGGCACGGATCGGGTCGTATCTGCGGCTCCGTCCCGGCCCCCGCACCGTGCAGCACGCCGACTTCCGCCTGGACAACCTGCTGTTCGGGGCGGACGGTGGCACCCGTGTGGGCGTGGTGGACTGGCAGACGGTGCGGCTCGGCCCGGGTGCCGCGGACGTGTCGTACTTCCTCGGGGCCGGCCTCTCGCCCGAAGCGCGGCGCGCCCACGAGGATGCGTTGCTGCGCGAGTACCACGGGCGGTTGTGCAGCGCCGGCGTCGCCGGCTACAGCTTCGACCAGCTCATGACCGACTACCGGCGCTACGCCTACGCCGGCTACATCATGGCCATGGGCGCGTCGATGCTCGTCGAGCGCACGGCGCGCGGCGACGACATGTTCCTCGCCATGGCGCGGCGGCACGCCATCCAGGTCGAGGACCTCGGATCCGAAATGCTGCTGGACGCGGACTGACAGCCGTGGGCTCTCTCATGACCAGGCACCCATGATCAGGCTGAGCGCGTTCGACGAACGCTTCGTCCACCAGCTGCCCGAGCCGCTCCGAGTCGTCGCCGTGGAGCACGACCACTGGCGCGAGAGCTATTTCTTCGTGACCCACGGCGACGACGCCGACACCGACGTCGTGGTCGTCGCCATGGCCACCTATCCGGCACGGGCCGTGCTGGACGCGCTCGTCCTCGGCCGCGTCGGCGGCGAGCAGGTGTTCCGCTACTACCAGCGCGAGGCCGGCGACGACCCCCACACCCCCACGGTGGGCCCGGTGTCAGTCGTCGTGGAGGAGCCCTTCGAGCGGCTGCGCGTCACCGTCGACGGCGCCGACGGGTTCGACGCCGAGCTCACGTTCCACCGGCGGACGCAGCCGTACGCACTGCGGCGCGGCCGTCTGCTCGACGACACCGGGTCGCTGCTGTGGGACCAGAGCCACATGATCCAGTCGGGCACCTTCACCGGCACGTACCGGCTCGGCGAGGTCAGCGGCGAGGTGCCGGGCTGGCGCGGTCAGCGCGACCACTCGTGGGGCGTGCGTGACCACGGCCGCATCCCGATGTGGATGTGGCTGGCGATCCAGCTGGACGACGGCATGCTCGGGGTCTGGCACTGGGAGCTCGCCAGCGGGGCGCGCGTGTTCACCGACGGATGCTGGGCGCCGGCCGACGGGGCCGACCCCGTGCCGGTCGTCGACTTCCACCACGACCTGCAGTGGACCGACGGCCACGGCGACGTCGTCGGTTACGGCCGCGATGGCGCCAGCGTCGAAGGCCTGGCGGGGACGGTCGTGTTCACGCTGGCGGACGGCGCGCGGGTCGCCGTCCACGGCCGCGGCCGGTGGTGCGCGCCGTACCGTCCGCTCTACGGCGGGGGCCAGCACCTCATGGATGTGCACACCGACGACGGCCGGCGGGGGACCGCCGTCTACGAGGTCACGGGCCGGGATCACCACCGCTTCTTCCCGTCGCCGGCCTGACGCCGCCCGGACAACCCGGCGGCGCCGGCGGTCTGCCTCGCCGCGACCGGGAGTACGTTGAGGCGATGGCGAAGCGCGTGGTCGAGCCCGTGCCGGACACCGACCAGGTCACCCTCATCCTCGATCGCATCGACCGCGAGGTCATCAAGCTCTTCGCCCTCGTCGGTGAGGGCGTGGCCGGCGCCACGCATTCGCTCCTCGCGGGCGACCGCGAAGCCGCCCGGGCGCTCGCCGACAGCGACGAGGCGATCGACGCGCTCTACCAAGAGGTCGAGCAGCTCGCCCAGCAACAACTCGCGCAGCGCGCCACCGGGCCTGACGAACTGCGCTACCTGGTGGCGGTGCTCCGCATGCTCCCCGAGCTCGAGCGCAGCGGCGACCTGGCCGAGCACGTGTCCCGCCGCGCCGTGCGCGGCCTCGGGCTCGAGCTCTCACCCCGGGCGCGTGGCCTCGTGGAGCAGATGGGCGAGGTGGCCTCGGACATGTGGCGCTTGACGGCGGATGCCTACGCGGATCGCGCCGCACACGTGGCCGAAGAGGTGGAGGAGCTCGACGACGAGCTCGACGAGCTGCACGTGGCCCTCACCGCGGAGATCGCCAGCGGGTCGATGGCCCTGCCCGTCGCCATCGAGGCTGCCCTTGTCGCCCGCTTCTACGAGCGGTTCGGCGATCACGCCGTCAACCTCGCCCGCCGGATCTCGACGCTCGCCCGCTGAGCCCGGGCGCGACGACGCCGGGGGCAGATCCTCCTGCCGGGCCGCTCAGGCCGTGAGCACGCCGCGGGCCACCAGGACCTCGGCGATCTGCACGGCGTTCAGCCCGGCTCCCTTGCGCAGGTTGTCGCCCGACACGAAGAGCGCCAGCGTGTTCGGCGCGCCATCGTCACGCCGCAGGCGGCCGACCAGGACCGGGTCGATGCCCGCGGCGGCGAGCGGCGTCGGCGTGCCGACGACCCGCACCCCCGGGGCTCGCTCGAGAATGGCCTTGGCCCCTTCCACCGTGAGCTCCCGTTCGAACTGGGCGTCGAGGGAAAGGCTGTGGCCGGTGAACACCGGGACGCGCACGCAGGTGGCCGACACCGGCAGCCCCGGGATTCCCAGGATCTTGCGGGTCTCGTTGCGCAGCTTCTCCTCTTCGACGGTCTCCCCCGAGCCGTCGTCGAGCATGCGCCCGGCCTCGGGCAGCACGTTGTGCGCGACGGGAGCGGGGAACACCGACGGCGGCGGGTATTCGACAGCCTGACCGTCCAGCGTCAAACCGGAGGCCTGTTCGACAGTCTTGCGGAGCTGCTCGTCGAGCTCGCCCACGCCCGCCAGTCCTCCCCCCGACACGGCCTGGTACGTCGACGTGACGAGACGCCGCAGACCTGCCGCCGCGTGGAGGGGACCGAGCACCGGCATCGCCACCATCGTCGTGCAGTTCGGATTGGCGACGATGCCTTTGTCGATGTGATCGAGGGCGTCGGGGTTCACCTCGGCGACGACGAGGGGCACGTCCGGGTCCATCCGCCACGCGGAGGAGTTGTCGATCACGATCGCCCCCGCGTCGGCGATGCGCGGCGCGAGATCCTTCGACGTCGTGGCGCCCGCGGCCATGAGGACGACGTCGAGGCCGGCGTATTCCGCGTCCTGCGCCACCTCGACCTCGACGACCCGGCCGCCGAAGTCGAGGCGCCGGCCGGCCGACCGGGACGAGGCGAAGAACCTGATCTCGTCGGCGGGGAAGGCACGCTCTTCGAGGACGGCGCGCATCACCGATCCCGCCTGCCCGGTCGCACCGACGACCCCCACCCGCATCGCGACGATCCTATTCGGTCGCGGCGCCTTCTCCGGCGCGAGCGTCAGCCCTCGGACAGCTCGAACGCGCGGTGCAGCTCGCGCACGGCGTCCTCCACGCGGTCGGCGCGCACGACGCACGAGATGCGGATCGACGACGTGGAGATCATCTCGATGTTGATGCCTGATCCCGCCAGGGTCTCGAACATGGTCGCCGAGACACCGGGGTGGCTGCGCATGCCGGCGCCGACGATGGACACCTTGGCCACACCGTCGTCGGCCAGGATCTCCCCCGCCCCGATCTCCGGCGCCAGGTGCTGGGTGATCTCGAGGCTCGCGGTCAGGTCGGTCTTCGGCACGGTGAACGAGATGTCCGTCGTGCCGTGCTGCGACGTGTTCTGCACGATGGTGTCCACGTTGACGGCGCGGTCGGCCAGCGCCCGGAACAGTCGCGCGGCGATGCCCGGCTTGTCCGGTACGCCCGTCACGGTCACCTTCGCCTCCGAGGTGTCGCTCGTGACGGCGGTCACCACTGCCTGTTCCATCGACGGATCCTCCTCGGTGACCCAGGTTCCAGGTTCCCACGTAAAGCTGGAACGGACGTGGAGCGGCACGCCGTGGTTCCGGGCGAACTCGACCGATCTGAGCGCGAGGACGCGCCCACCGCTCGCCGCGATGTCGAGCATCTCGCCGAAGCTCACCCGGGGGAGCTTGCGGGCCTCGGGGACGATGCGGGGGTCCGCGCTGAACACGCCCGACACGTCGGTGTAGATCTCGCACGCGTCGGCGCCCAGCGCGGCCGCGAGTGCGACGGCCGTGGTGTCAGAACCACCGCGTCCGAGCGTGGTGACGTCGCGGTCGAGGGACACCCCCTGGAAACCCGCCACGACGGGCACCCGCCCCGCCTGCAACGACTCGTGCAACCGGTCGCCTTTCACTTCGAGGATCTTCGCCTTGGTGTGCGTCGAGTCGGTGATGATGCCCGCTTGGCTGCCCGTGTAGGAGACGGCGTCCACCCCCAGGCCGGCGAGCGCCATGACGAGGAGGGCCATGGACACGCGCTCGCCCGAGGTGAGCAGCATGTCGAGCTCACGCGGCGGCTGGACCGGGCTCACCTCGGCCGCCAACCGCAACAGGTCGTCGGTCGTCTTGCCCATGGCGCTCACGACGACCACCACGCCGCCCTGGCGATGGGCCCGGGCGATGTGCTCCGCCACGGCGCGCACGCGGTCGGCATCGGACACCGACGTGCCTCCGTACTTCTGCACCACGAGCGCCACGGCGTGCTCCTACGTCGAAGCGGCAGGCTACCCGCTGGTCGGCGGCGTCCTCGGAACCCGGTGGCGCGCCCGGCTGTGGACACGGCGTTGGGTAGGGTGGCGGGCCGTGCCCACGGAGAAACGCAACCGGAAGCGCGCGGCACGTGATGCCAAGCGCGCTGCCATGGAGCGGCAGCGGCGCCGGCGCGCCACGATCCGCCGGGTCGTCACGATCGTGGTGATCGTCGGCATCGTCATCGGCATCTATGTACTGGTGCGCCCGAGCAAGACGAACAAGGCGACCGCCACGATCCCGCTCCCCGCCGCGCCCACGTCTCTTCCCGCGGCACATGCGTCGACGTCCACACAACAGGCGACCGACACCGCGACGGCGACGGCCGCAGGCTGTCCGGCGGACCCGAAGACCCCGCTGCACAAGACGTCGTACTCGAGCGCTCCCGCCCAGACCGTCAAGACCAACAAGCTCTACGACGTCAACATCACCACCGACGTGGGGACGATCACCGCCGCGCTCGACCCGTCCATCGCGCCCAAGACGGTGAACAGCTTCGTCTTCCTCGCCCGCCACCATTACTTCGACTGCGTGATCTTCCACCGCGTCATCCAGGGCTTCGTCATCCAGGGCGGCGACCCGACCGGCACCGGGACCGGCGGCCCCGGCTACCAGTTCGCCGACGAGCTTCCCAAGAAGGCCACCCCGCAGTACCCGCTCGCGTCGATGGCCATGGCGAACTCGGGCAAGAACACCAACGGCAGCCAGTTCTTCATCATCATCGGCTCGTCGGGCGAGCAGCTGGCCGCCAGTTACTCGCTGTTCGGCCAGGTCACGTCGGGCTTCGACGCCGTCGCCCAGATCGCCGCCGACGGCGCGGCCGCCAACGACCCGAGTGGCACGGGCGCCCCCGCGGTCGTGCACCGCATGCTCAAGGTGACCGTCACCACCTCGTGAGCGGTGGCCGACGAGCCCGAGCGATCCGACCTGACGCAAACCCTCGAGAAGGAGCACCGCATGACCGTGGAATGTCCCGCCGCCGATGGTTCGAGCCCGCAGCGCCGGTCGTTCGACGCCGAGCCTCCCATGTGCATCGACCCGGCCAAGCGCTACGGCGCCACCATGGTCACGTCGAAGGGCACGATGGTGCTGTCGCTCGACGCCACGGCCGCGCCCAAGACCGTCAACAGCTTCGTGTTCCTGGCGCGGTACCACTATTTCGACGGCATCGCCTTCCACCGGGTCATCCCCGGCTTCGTGCTCCAGGGCGGCGACCCCACCGGTACCGGACGGGGCGGCCCCGGCTACCAGTTCGCGGACGAGCTGCCTCCGGCCGGTCGATACGAAATGGGTTCGCTGGCCATGGCCAACGCCGGACCGGACACCAACGGAAGCCAGTTCTTCATCATTTCGGGGCCTGACGGCATGCGCCTTCCTCCGAGCTACTCGCTCTTCGGCAAGGTGGTGAAGGGCCTGGAGACCGTGGCGGCCATCGACGCCCTCGGGTCCAAGTCGGGCAAGCCGACGGAGTCGGTGGTGATCGAGTCCGTCACCATCAGCGAAGCCGACTGACGCCCCAGGCACCGCCTAAGGGCCGCGCCCGCCGGCGCCAGTTCCCCTCCGCCCTCAACTGGGGAGGGCGTCGAAGCCCGCCGGTTGGCCGCTCACGAATACCTGGACCTGACCGACCCCGGCCTGACGCCATCCGCCGTCGGAGTCGCGCACGAGCGCGGTGCGCTCGGGAATGCCCACGACGGGAAGCCCGGGCGCGGCCAGCGCAATGGAGCGGTGGACCTTCTCGGCGTTCTCGTGGCCGAAGTGGGGGATGACGGCCAGCTGTTCGACCATGCCGAGCCCGACCGTGAGCGCCCCGCCGCGCGGGTCGACCATCGGGTCCGTGAGCACCATCGCCCCAGCCGACGACCCCGCGACCACTGCACCGTGGCGCCACGCGTCCAGGAGGGCGTCCCACACCGCCGACGCCTTCAGGACCGAGCGCAGGTGCATGGGCGAGCCGCCCCCCAAGTAGATGAAGCGGCTGGCGCGCACCGCTTCGGCGTTGCCGGCGTCCTCGGCATCGGTACGGCCGAGAACCATGAGCCCGCGCGTGCGGGCGCCGAGGGACGCGAACCACGCCGCAGCGGTCGCCACCGCCTTGTCCGGGTGCTCGTAGGCGGCGGCCGTCGGCAGTACGAGGACTTCGTCGGACCCCGAAGCGGCCAGCAGGTCGGCGTCGAAGTCGCAGCCGTCGCGCCATTCGTCGCCGCCGACCAGGGCCAGCGGGCCGGGGTGGCGATGTCCGCCGGTCGCGGGGGCGTCCGTCACGGGCGCACACACTAGGGGCGGCGTAACCTGCGGCGGTGCCGTTCGACCGCCATTTCGAAGGCAAGGTGGCGGTCGTCACCGGCGCGGCGTCAGGCATCGGCCGCGCGCTCGCTGGTTCGCTCGCCGGCCGGGGCGCCACCGTCGTCCTGGCCGACATCGACGAGGCGGGCGCCAAGCTGGCCGCCGACGAGCTGGCGGCCGGGCCGCCGGGGCGGGCGTCGGCAGCCGCGCTCGACGTGACCGACGCCGCCGCGGTGAAAGAGCTCGTGGAGCGCACGGCGCGTGACCACGGGCATCTCGACTTCATGTTCAACAACGCGGGGGTGGGGATCGTGGGCGAGGTGACCGAGCTCACGCTCGCGCACTGGGAACGCGCCATCGACGTCAACCTGCGCGGCGTCGTGCACGGCGTGGTCGCGGCGTATCCGATCATGGTCGCCCAGGGACGCGGCCACATCGTCAACACGGCGTCGCTGGCCGGACTCATCCCGTCACCGATGCTCACGCCGTACGGCATGACCAAGCACGGCGTCGTCGGGCTGAGCACGAGCCTCCGGATGGAGGCGTCGGCACACGGGGTCCGCGTGAGCGCGCTGTGCCCGGGCGTCATCGAGACACCGCTCCTCGACAAGGGCAACCCGCCGGACCTACCCGAGGTGCCCGGCGTGCCCGACGGGCGAGAGCTGCTCACGCGCGCCGTGGGCCGCGCCTACCCCGCCGCGAAACTGGCGGAGGACGCCCTCGACGGCGTGGCGCGCAACCGTCCCCTCATCGTGACGCCGGCCCACGCTCGGATCCCGTGGCGCCTGTACCGGTTGTCGCCGCGCCTTCTCATCGAGGGCACCCCCCGGCTCATGCGCCGGATGATGCAACGCCGCTCCGGTTGACGGTTTCGAGCGCCTGTCTCGACCGGCTCTTTCGACCGCCTGTCTCGATCGACTCTTTCGACCGACTCTTTTCGACGAATAGTTGCTTTCTCCACGAGTTCTTCGCTTACCGACCGGTAACTCACGACCGGTAAGATGGCCTCCCATGACCATCAAGCGAGTAGGGATCGTCGGCTCGGGGATCATGGGGGCGGGGATCGCCGAGACCGCCGCCGTGAACGGTTTCGAGGTGATCGTCCGGTCCCGGTCGCAGAGCACCGCGGACGGCATGGTCGCCCGGGTCGAGAAGTCGCTGGCGAAGCAGGTCGACAAGGGCAAGCTCGAGGCGCCCGACCGCGACGCCGCGCTGGGCCGGGTGACCGCGGTGTCGGACCTCGGGGAGCTGGCCGCCTGCGACCTCGTGATCGAATCGGTCGTCGAGGACCTCGCCGTGAAGAAGCACCTGTTCTCGGAGCTCGACCGCATCTGCGGTGACAGCACGCTGATCGCGACCAACACCTCGACCCTTCCGGTCGTCGAGCTCGCCATGGAGACGGGCCGTCCCGAGAAGGTGTGCGGCATCCACTTCTTCAACCCCGCGCCGGTCATGACGCTCGTGGAGGTGGTACGGCCCCTCACCGCTTCGGATGCGACGATCGCCTCGGCGCGTGCTTTCGCCGAGGCGTGCGGCAAGACGCCCGTCGAGGTGAAGGACCAGGCGGGGTTCATCGTGAACGCCCTGCTGTTCCCGTACCTCAACAACGCGGTGCGCCTCCTCGAAAACGGCGTGGCCACCCGGGAGGACATCGACACCGCCATGAAGGGAGGATGCGGGTTCCCGATGGGGCCGTTCGCCCTTCTGGACCTGGTCGGGCTGGACACGAGTCTCGCCATCCTCGACGCGCTGTACGACGAGTTCCACGACCCCAACTACTCCGCCGCACCTCTGCTGCGCCGCATGGTGGTGGCGGAACTGCTCGGTAGGAAGTCCGGACGAGGGTTCTACGACTACCGGAAATGAGCACCGACCCGGTGGGAGCTCGCAACGCGGACCGGGACAAGCCGTGGGTGATGCGCACCTATTCGGGCCACTCCTCGGCCACGGCGTCGAACGAGCTCTACCGGACGAACCTGGCGAAGGGGCAGACCGGCCTGTCGATCGCCTTCGACCTCCCCACCCAGACCGGCTACGACCCTGACGCGCCCGAGGCCGCGGGAGAGGTCGGCAAGGTCGGGGTGCCCGTGGCGCACCTCGGGCACATGGAACAGCTCATGGACGGCATCCCCGTGGGCGAGATGAACACGTCCATGACGATCAACGCCACCGCCGCCTGGCTGCTGGGTCTGTACGTCGCCCACGCCGAGGACACCGGCGTCGACACGCACGTGCTGCAGGGAACGATCCAGAACGACATCGTCAAGGAGTACCTGTCGCGTGGCACCTACATCTTCCCCCCCGGCCCGAGCCGCCGGCTGATCGTCGACACCATCGCCTACACGGTGCGCGAGGCCCCCAGGTGGAACCCGATCAACGTCTGCAGCTATCACCTCCAAGAGGCCGGGGCGACGCCCGTGCAGGAGCTCGCCTACGCGCTGGCGACCGCCATCGGCGTGCTGGACGCGGTGCGCGAATCGGGCAAGGTCGAGGCGTCGGAGTTCGCGCCGGTCGTGGGGAGGATCTCGTTCTTCGTCAATGCCGGTATCCGTTTCGTCGAAGAGACGTGCAAGATGCGCGCCTTCGTCCGGATGTGGGACCGCATCTGCCTGGAGCGCTACGGCGTGGAGGACCCGAAGTTGCGTCGCTTCCGCTACGGCGTGCAGGTCAACTCCCTCGGGCTCACCGAGGAGCAGCCCGAGAACAACGTCCCGCGCATCGTCCTCGAGGCCCTCGGCGTCACGCTGTCGCGCGACGCCCGTGCCCGCGCCATCCAGCTGCCGGCGTGGAACGAGGCGCTCGGCCTCCCCCGGCCCTGGGACCAGCAGTGGTCGCTGCGCATCCAGCAGATCCTCGCCTTCGAGACCGACCTGCTCGAGTACCCGGACATCTTCGAAGGTTCACGGGTCGTGGAGAAGCGCACCGCGGAGCTCGCCGAGGCGGCGCGCGCCGAGCTCGACGAGGTGCTCGACCTGGGAGGCGCCTTCGAGGCCGTGGACGAGTTGAAGCGACGGCTCGTGCGCAGCCAGGCCGAGCGTGTGCGCCGCATCGAGACCGGTGAGCTCAAGGTCGTCGGGGTCAACTCGTTCACCGGGACCGCGCCGTCACCGTTGTCCGACGGAGACGAGGGTGCGGCCACGATCTTGAAGGTCGACCCGGCCACCGAGGCGGAGCTGCGCGCGGACGTCACCGCGTGGCGGGAGCACAGGGACGCGGGCGCCGTGCGGCGCGCCCTCGACGACCTACGGCGTGCCGCGCAGGACCAGGCGACGAACATCATGCCGGCGACCATCGCCCTGGCGCACGCGGGCGGCACGACCGGCGAGTGGGCGGGCGCGCTGCGCGAGGTCTTCGGCGAGTACCGCGCTCCGACCGGTGTCACCGGAGGGGTGGGCCAGCGCGGTGGCGAGCTCGCCGACGTGCTGGCCCGAACCCGTCGTCTCGCGGAGGCCGCCGGCGGCCCGCCCCGACTTCTCGTTGCCAAGCCCGGACTGGACGGCCATTCCAATGGCGCGGAGCAGATCGCGGTGGCGGCGCGCGACGCCGGCTTCGAAGTGGTGTACCAGGGCATCCGCCTCACCCCGGACCAGATCGCCGCCGCGGCGCGCGACGAGGACGTGGACGTGGTGGGGATCTCGATCCTGTCGGGCAGCCACCTGGAACTCGTCCCGGAGGTGCTGGACCGCCTGCGCTCGGCGGGGGTGGACGCGTCCGTGGTGGTCGGCGGGATCATCCCGCCCGAGGACGCCAAGGTGCTGCGGGACAAGGGTGTGGCGGCCGTCTACACGCCGAAGGACTTCCAGATCGGCAAGATCATGGACGAGCTCGTCACGTTGGCCGCGTCCCACCGCGGCGTCGCCGCCTGATCAGCACCTCCAACTGCGGCGGGCACGGCCGCCTTCGGCGATCAGAGACGAACGGGACGAATTCGCCGCGCTGCGGCCGGCAGGGTCCACCACCGCCCGCTGAACCGCCACGACGAGGAGCGGGAGGTGGTCGCGTCGGGAGGTGGCGCGGGCCGCGGCCACGCCTCTTCCACGGCCGCCACGATCGCCGCGAGCACGGGAGGTTCGGGGTCGGGCCGAACCGACACCACCTCGGGCGAGGCCGTCGCACGGCGTCCACCGTGCACATCGGGGGCGCCGTGCACACCGTGGGCGCCGTGGGCGCGGTGCTGGTTCTCGGGGCTGTGCAGGCTGCCGGGACTCACAACGGGACGTTGCCGTGCTTGCGCCGGGGCAGCTCCTCGCGCTTGGACGCCAGCATGCGCAGGCTGCGCACCAGGACGCGTCGCGTCTCGGCGGGATCGATGACGTCGTCGACGTAGCCGCGCTCGGCCGCCACGTACGGGTTGGCATAGCGCTCGGTGTACTCCTCGACGAGCTCGGCACGCCGGGCCACGGGGTCGGCCGCCTCAGCGAGCTCCCGCCGGTAGACGATCTCCACGGCGCCCTGGGGGCCCATGACCGCCAGCTCCGCGGACGGCCACGCAAACGCGAGGTCAGCCCCGATCGACTTCGAGTTCATGACCACGTACGCGCCGCCATACGCCTTGCGGGTGATGACCTGGATGCGAGGCACGGTCGCCTCGCAGTAGGCGTACAGCAGCTTGGCGCCGTGACGGATGATCCCGCCGTACTCCTGGTCCGTCCCCGGCATGAAGCCGGGCACGTCGACGAAGGTGACGAGCGGGATGTTGAACGCGTCGCAGGTGCGGACGAAGCGAGCCGCCTTTTCCGACGAGTCGATGTCGAGCACGCCGGCGAGGACGGCGGGCTGGTTCCCGACCACGCCGACGACGCGGCCGTCGATGCGCGCGAAGCCACAGGTGATGCTCATCGCCCAGTGGGGGTGGACCTCGAAGTAGTCGCCCTCGTCGACCACCGAGGTGATGACGCTCTTCATGTCGTAGGGCTGCGTCGGCGATGCGGGCATGAGGTCGACGAGCTCGGGTGTCCCCCGGTCGGGGTCGTCCTCGGTTTCGACCACCGGTGGCTCCTCCAAGTTGTTGGAGGGCAGGAAGGACAGCAGGTATCGCACCTCGTCGAGGCAGGTCTTCTCGTCCGGCGCGACGAACGTGGCCACACCGGACTTGGTGGCGTGGCTCATCGCCCCGCCGAGCTCCTCGAGGGTGACGTCTTCTCCGGTGACCGTCTTCACCACGTCGGGCCCGGTGATGAACATGTGGCTCGACCCGTTCACCATGAAGATGAAGTCGGTCATGGCGGGCGAGTACACCGCGCCACCCGCGCACGGTCCGAGCACCACGCTGATCTGCGGGATGACGCCTGACGCCAGCACGTTGCGATGGAAGATGCCGCCGTAGGAATGCAGCGACACCACGCCTTCCTGGATCCGCGCCCCCGCGCCGTCGTTGAGACCGATCATCGGCACACCGAGCGACTCGGCGAGGTCCATGATCTTGTGGATCTTCTCGGCGAACACCTCGCCCAGCGCGCCGCCGTACACCGTGAAGTCCTGGCTGAAAAGGCAGACGCGCCGGCCGTCGATGGTGCCGAACCCGGTGATGACACCGTCGGTGTAGGGACGCTTCTCCTCGAGCCCCATGCCGTGCGCGCGATGGCGGGCGAGCATGTCGAGCTCCTGGAACGAGCCTTCGTCGAGCAGGTACTCGATGCGCTCGCGGGCCGTCATCTTGCCCTTGGCGTGATGGCGCTCGACGGCGTGGGGCGACCCTGCGTGGAGCGCCTCCTCCTTGCGGGCCTTCAGCTCGGCGAGCCGCTGCGACATCGGGTGGTCCACGGCCCGCAGGCTACCGGAGCCCGTCTGTCGCCCCGGGGGGTGGGAGCGCCCGGCAGCCGTCCTCGGTCGGAGGCACTCGGCGAGTCGGCGCCCGCCGATCTGCGGGCGTTCCCCCAGGACATCGAGCCCGTCGGCCCTGACGGCGCCCTGGAACGCGTTCTGATCTTGTCCGCCCCGAGGCGCAAGGTCATCCGCACGCCCACGTTTCTCCACATGACGGCTGACGTCGGGATTCCAAAAGGGGACGCACGCGCAGTCCGGAGCCCGCCCGAGTGGCGGGATCCGGCCCGGATCCCGGGAGCGTGTCAAGCGGGGAGGATCGTGCGTGGCGCGACTCGAAGTTTCGGGCGCGGAGGTTCGCTTCGGCGGCGTGGTGGCGCTGCGCGGCGTCGACCTGACCGTGGACGAGGGCTCGGTCACCGGGCTCATCGGCCCGAACGGGGCCGGCAAGACCACGCTCTTCAACGTCATCACCGGCCTGCAGAAGGCCCACGGTGGCCGCGTGCTGCTCGACGGCGCCGACATCGGCCACCTGGCTCCCCACCGGCGGGCCCGTCTGGGCATCGCGCGCACGTTCCAGCGACTCGAGGTCTTCGGCTCTCTCACCGTCCGGGAGAACATCCTCGTGGCCGCCGAGATCCGGCGCCGCTGGGCCCACGACGGCTCGAACCCGCGGACGATCGCCGACGAGGTGATGGCGGAGGTCGGCCTGCGCGACGTGGCGCGTGTGCGTTGCGACACCTTGCCCACGGGCATGGCCCGGCTGGTCGAGGTGGGGCGGGCCCTGGCGACGCGGCCGACCGTGCTCCTCCTCGACGAGCCGTCGTCAGGTCTTGACGAACGCGAAACCGACGACCTCGGCGCGCTGTTGACGAGGCTGGCGTCGCGCTCGGTGGCGGTGCTGCTCGTCGAGCACGACGTGGAGCTCGTCATGTCGGTGTGCCGCCGCATCCACGTCCTCGACTTCGGGCGCATCCTGGCGGTCGGCACCCCGGCCGAGGTCCAGGCGAACCCCGAGGTGCGCGCCGCGTACCTCGGCACCGAGGAGCCCGACGGCGGCGAACGCGAGGTTGCCGATGTCATGGTCTGAGCCGGCAGGTGCTCCGGCGTGGTCCGGGCCCGGCACTCCCGATGCAGGAGCTGCCACCGCCGAGACCGCGCCGATCCCGCAGTCGCCTGTCGTCGAGTTGCGCCACGTGCGCGCCGGCTACGGGCGCATCGAGGTCCTCCACGGCATCGACCTCGCTCTGTCAGCAGGCACCGTGCTCGCCCTGCTCGGGCCGAACGGGGCCGGCAAGTCCACGACGCTCAAGGTGGTGTCCGGCCTGCTGCCCCCGATGAGCGGGTGCTTCCACGTTCTCGGCCGGCACGTCAACGGCGTCGCCCCCGAGACGCTCGCGCGCGCCGGGGTGTGCACCATCCCCGAAGGCCGCGCCGTGTTCCCCAACCTCACGGTGAGCGAGAACCTGCGCATGATGACCTACGGCGGCGCCTCTCGCCGTCAGGTCGAAGAGCGAGCGTTCGCGCGCTTCGGTCGACTTGCCGAGCGCCGGCGCCAGCTGGCGGGGACGCTGTCGGGAGGCGAGCAGCAGATGCTCGCCATGGCCCGGGCGCTGAGCGCGGACCCCGCGCTCCTCCTTCTCGACGAGATCTCGATGGGCCTCGCCCCCCTGATCGTCGACGAGCTGTACGACGTGGTGGCGCACGTCGCCGCCGAGGGCGTGGCGATCCTCCTCACGGAGCAGTTCGCACAAGCCGCGCTGCGCGTGGCGACGCGCGCGGCGATCATGACCCAGGGACGCATCGTCGCCGAGGTCGCACCCGACGAAGTCCCGGCGGACCTGGCCGACGCCTACCTGGGCGGCGGCATCTCCGCGGACCGCACGGCTGAGGCGGTGCCGGCATGAACCGCCGGGCGCGCCTTTTCACCGGAGCGGCCGCTTCCCTCTTGGCGGTCTCAGGAGTGCTCCTCCTCGGCGCCGCCCCGGCGCTCGCCGACGGATCGTCGGGCTCGGGCTCGACCACATCCGGCGGATCGGGATCGGGGTCGGCGGGCGGCCCCGCCGCACTGGGCGGCTACACGCTCGGCGCCATCGGCTCGGGCCTCAGCATCTACTACGAGCAGCCCAACTTCCCGGTGCCCGCCACTCCCACCTTGGAGGGCAACCTCGGCTACACGAACGCCACGTTCAATGCCGGGCCCACCGGCGAGGCCCTGGCGTCGGTCTTCTGGCCCGGCCAGGTGGCGGCCAACGGCGCGAGCCAGCTGGGCCTGTTGCTCGGCGGCTATCTCGCCCCCGCGTTCGGCGGCAACCCCCCGAACCTCCCCAACCCGGGCCCGTGGCCGGCGCAGGCCGACGCCAAGTTCCCGCAGGGACCGGACACCCAGAACAATGACAACGGGCCCTCCCAGATGGAGGCGAGCTCGACGTCGGCAGCCAGCACGGCCTCCTCGGCCCTGGGCGCCACGAGCGGGTCCTCGAGCCTCCCCGCCGGGATGGTGACCGCACAATCGGTCGGTTCGACTGCCCAGAGCACGGTCGACAACGCCGGTCAGGCGGTCGCCCAGGCGACGTCGTCGGTGCACGGCGTGTCGATCCTCGGGGGCCTCGTCACGATCGGCCAGGTCACCTCGACGGCGAGCTCGGCGAGCGACGGCAACCAGGCGAACGTTCAAGGCACGAGCACGGTCGCGCAGGTCGCCGTGGCCGACCAGGCCGTCACCGTCGACTCGAACGGCGTGCACTCGTCGGGCACGGCGCCGACCACACTGCCCGTGCTCGGGACGATCGGCCCCACGGTGAACCAGATCCTCTCGATGGCCGGCATCACGATGACGTTGACCAACCCGACCGACAACGTGAGCGGTCCGTCGGGGAGCCGCCAACTCGACGGGCTCCAGGTCGTCATGGACCTGACGACGTTGGACAAGAACCTCGCCGCGCTGGTGGCGATGCTGCCGTCCCAGCTCGCCTCCCAGATCGAGCAACTCCCCTTCCCGCTCCCCAACCAGCAGACGGTCACCCTCGACTTCGGTTGGGTCAACGTCAACGCGGCCGCCTCCCCGCCCTACAACTCCGCGCTCGGCTCGACCGATCTCGGGGGGAGCGGATCCGCCGGGGCGCTGTCCTCAGGGCTCGGCAGCACCGGCGGCGACCTCGGCAGCGGCGGGACGTATTCGACGCCGGGCACGCCGGGGACCTCCGGAACGCCGGGCACCCAGGGCGGGTCGCCCGGGGGGCCCGGGACCACCGCGGCTCTCGCCACCGCCCCCGCCGCGCTCTTCAAGGGCATCTGCAGCGGCCTGATCGTGCTGGGTCTGCTGCTCGCGGGCCTGCTCGCCTTCGTGTTCCTACGCGCCGACGCGGCGGTCGGCGCGCTCGCCGCCTCCCCACCGTGTGTCGGTGAGGGCGGTCACTGATCTGCCGGAGGATTCGATGGCTGGAATCAGCGTGCCGACACGCGCCGGGGCCCACTCCCAGCGCCAACCCGTGGCGAGCCGCCTGGCGGCGTTGGCGCGCGCCGTCGAGGGCGCCCGTCGTCGCCCGCAGATCGACGTGCGCAAAGCCATGCTCGTGGGCGGGGCCACCGCCATCGGCCTGGGCTTCGTCGCCATCATCCTCGGGTGGTACGGAGCGGCCCACAGCGCGTACCTGTTCCAGGAGGTGCCGTATCTGATCTCGGGCGGCCTCCTGGGCGTGGCGCTCGTCGCCGGCGGCGGCTTCATCTTCTTCGCCGCGTGGCTCGTGCGGATGATGGAGGAGAACCGCAAGTACGCAGCCCGCGTCGAGCAGACCCTGGAACGCGTCGACCGTGCCCTCATCGCGGTGGCGACCGATGCCGCCGCGGCGGCCGCGGCGTCGTTCCCCGCGCACCACACGAACGGATTCGATGCCCCCGGCCAGCCAGCGGCACACGGCGCCGTCAGCAATCCCGGCCCCGGCCAGACGGGCAGCGCCGGTCCTGCGACCGCTTCGGGCCCGGCGGCTCCCCAATGAGGGTGTCTCGGCACATGACGTCACGGGTCGTCGTGCGGCGGCGCGCCGCTGTCCTTTTGTCCGTGGCGCTGCTCACCGGTCTGTCGGCGTGCGGGTCGCGCCTGACCGGTGGAGCGCTGCAAGCGGCCGAGGGTGCCGGGCACAACGGCGTCGCCGGCGTCGGGGGCTCCGGCACGTCGGGTGGCAACTCGGCGCTCGGATCGGCGGGGACGGCGGGAGCGAACGGCACGGCGGGCACGTCGGGACCGACAGCGGGCGCCAGCAGCGCCGCCGGGCACGCCACACCGGTCGCGGCGGGCGCGAGCGGGCCCAGCGGCGGCATCGGGGGGACGTCCGCCGCCTGCAACGCGTCCAACAACGGTGGGCAGACCGACGTCGGCGTCACCGCCAACCAGATCACCATCGGCAACATCACGAGCATCTCCGGCGTGGCACCGGGCCTCACGCAGAGCGCCCAGGCCGCGACCGAGGCCCTCGCCGCCTACGTGAACAGCGGGGGTGGCATCTGCGGGCGCCAGCTGAAGGTGGTCACCTACGACGACGGCAACGACGCCGGTCAGAACGCATCGGATGCATCACAGGCCTGTTCGGGAGACTTTGCACTCGTCGGCAGCGCGTCGGGATTCGACAACGGCGGGGCGTCCGCCATTCAGGGCTGCGGGATCCCCTACGTGGGCGCCGAGCTGAGCACGCACGAAATGGGCAACGTGCCCAACGCCTTGGGTGCGTCGCCGGGCAACGCGCACTATTGGCCGACCGGCCCGGCGGTCTGGCTGCACTCGCAGTACCCGAACGCCGTCTCGCACGCGGCGATGATCTACCTGAACGTGCCGGCCACCGCCGAGCAGGCGGCGTCGGAGATGCAGGCGTACCAGTCGGCCGGCTTCAACTACATCTACACCGTCGCCGTGTCGGCCACCGAGCCGAATTACGCCCCGTATGTCGCCAAGATGCAGTCGGCCGGGGTGCAGTACGTCACCGAGTACTCCGACGACAACTCGGCCTCACGCCTGCTGCAGGCCATGGCCCAGGCCAACTACCAACCGCAGGTCGTCGACTGGTTCTCCGAGGAGTACAGCCAGCACTTCCTGTCCGAGGCGCAGGGCAACGCCAACGGCGACCTCGTGCTCATGGCCACCGCTCCTTACGAGGAAGCGGCATCGAACCCGGGCATGCAGCTGTTCCTGAGTTGGTTGAACCGTGTCGCTCCGGGCACGAAGCACGACATCTTCGGCCAGTTCGCTTGGTCCGCGGGACTGGCGTTCGTGCAGGCCGCCAAGGCAGCCGGCACGCATCTCACCCGCGCCACGCTCTTGCAGCAGCTGCAACAGATCGGCGCCTGGGACGGTGGCGGCGTCCAGCCGCCCGACCAGAGCTTCGGCCAGAAGATCCCGAGCCGCTGCTTCGCGTACTTCAAGATCCAGGGCAGCGGCTTCGCGCGTGCCTACCCGTCCCAACCGAACACCTATGACTGCACGTCGGGGAGCACCGTCCACTACTGACCCGGACCTCCCGGGCCGCGCCTCGCGGGCGACGCAGCACCTGCGACGACCGTAGGGGACTTCGAACGCTAGGCACATGCACGAGTTCCTGACCTTCACGATCATCGGCGTGTTCACCGGGGCGGCGTACGCCGTGGCCGCGAGCGGCCTCGTGGTCACCTACTCCACGTCGGGCATCTTCAACATCGGCCACGGGGCCATCGGCATGCTGATGGCGTTCGTGTACTGGCAGCTGGTGGTCGGTTGGAACATCCCCCAGCCGCTTGCGCTCCTCCTCGTGGTGTTCGTGGCCGCGCCCGTGTTCGGCGCGTTGGTGGAGCTCGTGTTCGTGCGACGAACGCGCGGCAACACACTGGCGGTCACCCTCGTGGTCACCGTGGGCCTCATGGTGTTGCTCATCGGGGTGGCGCTGTACGAGTGGTCCCAGAAGACGGCGGTGGCCCCGATCTTCTTCAAGGGCCACGGGTTCCACCTCCTGGGCGTGAACGTCAGCTGGCACCAGGCCATCACCGTCCTCGTCGCCATCGGCCTGGCCGGCTTCCTGCGCGTCTTTCTGTACCGGACGCGCATCGGCATCGCCATGCGTGCAGTGGTCGACAACCGCGACCTGGCCGCGCTGAACGGCGCCCGCCCGGCATGGATCGGCACCTTCAGCTGGGCGTTCGGCTCCTGCCTGGCGGCCCTGGCGGGGATCCTCATCGCCCCCCAGCTCCAGCTGAACGTGTTCAACCTCACGCTGCTGGTCGTGAACGCCTACGCGGCCGCCATGTTCGGACGGCTGCGCAACCTGCCGCTCACCTTCGCGGGTTCGCTGGGCCTCGGTCTGTTGGGGAGCTACGCCGTCGGTTACCTGCCCACGAGCGGATTCTGGGGCAGCACGGCCATGCAGGGCCTGCGCCTGTCCATCCCGGTGATCGCGCTGTTCGTCGTGCTGCTCGTGCTGCCGTCGGACACCATCGAGCACGGCCGCCTCACGATGCGGCGAGGGGTGACCGCCGTTCCGACGCTCCAGCGATCCGTGGTCGGCGGCGTGTGCCTCGTGATCGCGGCGGTGGTGGCGGTGAGCGTCATCCCCAGCGCCTCGCTGCAACAGATCGGCATCGGCCTCGCCATGAGCCTCATCCTGCTGTCGCTCGTGCCGCTCACGGGCTGGGGCGGCCAGGTCTCGCTGTGCCAGATGACCTTCGCCGGCCTTGGGGCGTTCGCCATGTACAAGGTGGGCACGGGGGGGTCGGTGCTCGGCCTCGTGGCCGCCACCGCGCTCGCCGGTGCGGTGGGCGCCATCATCGGCCTGTTCACGCTGCGCTTCCGCGGCCTCTACCTGGCGCTCGCCACCATGGCCTTCGCGGTGGCCATGGACAACATGTTCTTTCCGGCTCCCTCGGTGTTCACCTTCGACGGGTCGGTTCCCATTCCGAGACCCAGCCTGTTCGGCCTGCACGTCCGGGGCCAGCACGCGTACATCATCTTCCTGGCGGTCGTCTTCGCCGTGCTGTCGATCGGACTGCTGGCATTGCGACGCGGGCCGTTCGGGCGCGTGCTGTCGGCCACCAAGGACTCGCCCGCGGCGTGCGCCACCCTCGGGCTCAACCTCACCACGACGAAGCTGGCCGTCTTCGCGCTGTCGGCCGGCATGGCGGGCCTCGGGGGCGCGCTTCTCGGCGGGATGCGCACGGTGGCCGGGACGCTCAACTTCAACATGGAGCAGAGCCTGCCGGTGCTGCTGCTCGTCGTGGTCTACGGCGTCACCACCACGAGCGGCGCGCTGATCGGCGGCGTGAGCCTCGGGATCATCCAGATCGTTGCCAACCGCTACCCGTCGCTCGCGAACAACCTCGAGTTCCTCACCACAGGCCTGGCCGGCATCACGCTCGGCTCCTACCCCGACGGCCTCGTGCCCGGTCTGGCGGAGCGGTTCCGGCGGCTCGTGCCGGGACTGGCGTCCGAGCCGACGGCGAGCACCTCCGGAGACGGTCCGCGTGGCGCACACGCACGGGGCGCCCAACCCGGCGGCGGGGGCGAGAGCGCGCCGCCCGGCGCCCTCGAGCCTGCGGTGCTCGCCTCGTCGTCCGGCGGATACCTGATGGCGCCCGCCGTCCGCACCGGTGGCACCGCCGTCACCGCCGACCGCTGACGAGCGCGGACCACCCTGCGAGCCGTTCGGACCCGTGACCGACATCGCCGATCCCGTGACCGATAGCGCCGCGCCGCGCCGCCGGTCGGGCGAGGATGGGCCGGTGGCACGATCAAGCCGTCGGGCCCGTACCACCCGATCGCCACGGACCGCCGACACCGGGCAGCCGCGTCGCGACGCGCCGCGCCGGGCGCGTGAGCAGTCGCGATCCCAGGCGCGCCGTTCCCGGCAGGCGACGGGCGGCGGCCCCCGGTCCAAAGCCGGGTTGTCGAAGAGTCCGCCGCCGGAAGGGTCGCGCCGCGTCGCGCTGACCCCTCTCGGCACCGGTGTGGCAATCGGCGCGGTGGTGGCCGTGCTCGTGGGCATCGCCCTCGTGACGGGATTCCTGTCGCCGCCCGGCGGGCCCGCCGGCTCGGGGCCGCCGCCTGCCACCTCGCAGGTGGTCGCGCGCATCGAAGCGGCGTCGGTCGCGTTCGACGCGTCGGGCGGGTGGGTCGCCGACGACCACAACGGCACGGTGCGCCACTTCGACCCGTCCTCGGGCCAGGTGCTCGGACGCCCGGTGCCGGCCGGGATCCGTCCGATCTCGGTCACCGCGGGCTACGGACGGATCTGGGTGGCCGACATCTCGGGCAGTCAGGTCTTCGCCATCGACCCGGCCAAGCAGAAGGTGGCCGGCTCCCCCATCCCGATGCCCCAGGGCCCGGTGTCGATCGCCGCGGGCGACGGCGGGGTGTGGGTGGCCAGCCTGCTGTCGGGGACCGTCAGCCTCATCAACCCGCGGACGCACGAGGTGACGGCCTCGGCCGCCCTGCCCGACGGCGCGGTGCGGCTCGTCGTGGGCCCGGACGGCGTCTGGGTGACGGGCCAGACCGACACCGTCACGCTCATCAAGCCGAAGCCCCAGGGGGTGTCGCTGTCGTGGCGCACCGTGCGCGTCGGGCGCGGGCCGATCGGCGTGGCGGCCGGCGACGGGAGCGTGTGGGTGGCGAACGTCCAGTCGGGGACCGTGTCGCGCGTCGACCCCGGCAACGTCAGAGTCACCGCGACCTTCCCGATCGGAGCGGGCGCCCCCGCCAACGGGTCGACGAGCGGACCGGTCGGATCGGGTGCCAACGCGGGGGTCGCCCTCGGCAGCCCCGAGGTCGTGGCCGTCTGGCAGAACCGCCTGTGGGTCGCCGATGGCCAGCAGGGCGTCATGGTGGCCATCGACCCTTCGAACGGACGCCAGATCGGCGGCGCGGTGCATCTCCCCGGCGTCATGCGCGATCTGGTGGTGGACAGCAGCGGCGCCCTGTGGGGCACGACCGCCAACCCCGGGTCGGTCCTCCGCTTCAGCTGAACGCGATCGTCACCACCACGGTCGCCGCAGGATCGAGCGAACCGCCCTGGTTGACCGCGATCACGCAACCGGGATGGGTGGCGTCGCAGATCCCGCCGCCGGAGCCGATGGCGCCGGTGTGGACCACCAAGCTGAGCGAGCCGGCGCCGGTGGGGTCGGGCTGCAGCAGCTTGCCCGACTGGAGGTCACAGTCACCGGCCGCGGTCGGCGGGTTCTTGGCGCACTCGAGCACGTTGACGTTCTGGCCCGGGGTCAAGCCCTGCCACGCCACCGAAACCGTCTGACCGTCCGTGAGCCCCGACGACGGCGTCACGGTCGCCTGCCGGTTGCCGCGTGGCACCGTCGGGACGGGCAGCGTGCTCACGGTGCCCGACGTCGTGGCGAGCGTCAGCATGGTGACCCCGTGCACCGGCGCCCGGCGCAACAGGTCCAACGCGCCGGCATCGTGCTTCAGGTACGCAGCGAAGAAGGCGGTGGTGGCCGCGACGACGCTCGAGAAACCGGGCCCCTGAGGGTTGACAGGTGCACCGTGGTCCCCGTGGACGACGGTGAGCAGACCCTTCGGAGCGTGCGCGGCGTTGTACGCGTTGACACTCGACACGTACGGCACCGTGGGGTCGGCGTCGCCGTGCACGAACAGCAGTGGCGGCGCCGGTCCGAAGTCCACGCGGCCGGTCGGGAACGCAATGGGGTCGCCGGACATGACGACCGCGGCGTCGATGCGCCCGTCGCGACAGCACGTGTTGGCCACCAGGCCGAGCACGGTGACCCCGCCGAGCGAATGCCCCGCCGCGCCGATGTGACGAGTGTCCACCGCTCCTTGGAGCGGGTCGCCGCGGACCTTGGTCTGCGCGATCAACCGGTCGATGACGAAGCCCATGTCACCGGGCTGGTTGGCAAAGTCCGAGAGGTCGGGCCCGCCGGGCGCGTGGTCGTTCGTGAGCGGGAAGCGCGGCGCAGCCACGACGTAACCCGCCGACGCCCACTGCTGCAGGATGGCGAGGTAGCCGTCCGGTGAAGAGCCGAAACCGTGCGCGAAGGCGATGAGCGGGTACGGCCCGTCGGCCCGGTCCGCGGTCGCACCGCGGTGCAAGGCGGTCCGGTCGGTGCCAGCCACGGGGTAGAGGACCGTGGTCTCGAGCGTGCGACCGGGGTGCGCGGGGACAGACCCGTTGGCGGGCGTCGGACGGGTCTGGTCGACGAGGTTCTCGGTGAGGATGCCAACGGCGAACGAGCGCGCCGCCCCGGATGCTGCGCCCGACCGGTTCGGATTGGTGCTCGTGCCCGAGCAGCCACTCATCACGATCGCCACCACGCCCACGGCGGCGCACACAGAAGCCTGCGATGTGCGCCACGGACGCCGGTTCCCCGCCACCGATCGCCCCCTCAAACTGGACTGTCCTGATCGAGTCTGTCCCGATGCAGCCTGTCCTGATCGAGTCTGTCCCTGATCGAGTCCGTCCTGATCGAGTCCGTCCTGACCAGTGTCCGGCTCAGTTCTCCTGGACGAGCTCGATCAGTGTGCCGAACGCACCCTTCGGGTGCACGAAGGCCACGGTGGTGCCACGCGACCCGGGGCGCGGCGCCTCGTCGATGAGCTTGCCCCCGGACCGGCGCACCGCGTCGAGCGCGGCGGCACAGTCGGCGACGCGGTAGCCGACGTGGTGCAGCCCCTCACCACGGCGCTCCAGGTACTTGGCCACCGGTGAGTCCGGGCGCGCGGGGCTGACGAGCTGGATGTAGGACCCCGCCACGGGGATGAGGGCTTCCTCCACGCCGTCGGACTCGACCGTTTCGCGATGGGTCACGGCCGCGCCGAAGGCCTGCCGGTAGTACTCGGCGGCGGCTTCGAGGTCGTGCACCGCGATGGCGACGTGATCGATGGCGACGAGGAGCGGATCGTTGTGCGCGGGACCGTCACCGGCGGCGCTCACGCGTGGTGCCTCCGGAACAGCCTGATGCGGTCCTCGCCGACCGCGGCGCGTCGCTCGGGGTCGTCGACACCGAGGCCCTCCTGCGGCGCCAGGCACAGCACGCCGATCTTCCCTTCGTGGAGGTTGTGGTGCACCTGGTAGGCGGCCTCGCCCACCTTTTCCAACGGGTAGAGCGCGGACATGGGCGGCAGGACGCCCCCCTGGCAGATGAGCTGATTGGCGTCCCACGCCTCGCGGTAGTTGGCGAAGTGCGAGCCCTTGATGGTCTTCAGCTTCATCCAGAGATGCCGGTTGTCGTACTCGATCATGTAGCCGGAGGTCGCCGCGCACGTCACCACGGTGCCGCCCCGTTTGCACGTGAAGACCGACGCCCCCATGGTCTGGCGCCCCGGGTGCTCGAAGACGATCTCGGGGTCGTCGCCGGCGAGCGAGCGCACCTGCTTGCCGAAGCGACGCCATTCCGACTCGTCCTGCGTGCCGTCGTCCTTCCAGAAGCGGTAGCCCTCGGCCTTGCGGTCGATGACCGCTTCGACGCCCATGTCGTGGAGCAGGTCGACCTTCTCGGGCGACGACACCACGCCCACGGGGATCCCGCCGCCGTTCATGACGTGCTGCACGGCGAAGCTGCCGAGCCCACCGGTGGCGCCCCAGACGAGCACGCGGTCGCCCTGCTTCATCTCCGCGCCGTTGCGGGACACGAGCATCCGGTAGGCGGTCGAGTTGCACAGCGCCGGGACGGCCGCCTCCTCCCAGGTGAGGTAGGTGGCCTTCGGCATGATCTGGTTGGCCTTGACGAGCGTCAGGTCGGCGAGGCCGCCGAAGTTGGTCTCGAAGCCCCAGATGCGCTGGTTGGCCGCCAGCATGGAGTCGTCGTGGGCGGACGGGTCCTGGTCGTCGACGTAGTTGCAGTGGATGACCACCCGGTCGCCCGGCCGCCAGTTGCGCACCGCGGAGCCCACCCGGATCACGACGCCCGAGGCGTCGGAGCCCACGATGTGGTAGCCGAGCGCGTGGCGCGCCCCCCAGGCGCTCTCCTTGCCCAGCCGGTCGAGGAACCCGAAGGTGGGCAGGGGCTCGAAGATCGAGGTCCACACGGTGTTGAAGTTGATGGCGGAGGCCATGACGGCCACGTAGGCCTCGTCCGGGGCGAGCTCGGGCACCGGCACGTCGGTGATGTGCAGCGACTTCCGGGGGTCCTTCTCCGAGGAGTCGAGGCCGGCGAACATCTCGGCCTCGTCCCGGCGCACGAGCGCCGCCCGGTAGGACTCGGGAAGCTCGATCCCGAGGAGGTCGTCGCCGCCGGCCCCGGCCAGGATGGCGTCACGGAAGGCTTTCACGCCGGGCAAACCTACCCGCGCGTAGCGTCCTCACCCTCACCGACTCGGGCGCCCCGACGAGGCCCCAAAAGACCAGGTCGGACGGGCCCAGGGAGGGTCCGCGGGCACCGAACGTAGAATCGCTCCCGACGGCGGGCACACAGAACTCCGGAGGTCTTCCATGCCAGGCTCGGTCATCGTCTCGGGTGCCCGCACCCCCATCGGCAAGCTGTCGGGGGCGCTGGCTGGGTTCACCGCCATGGACCTGGGCGGGTTCGCCATCGCCGCCGCCCTGGAGCGCGCCGGGGTCTCCCCCGACCAGGTCGACTACGTCTTCATGGGCCAGGTCCTCCAGGCCGGCCAGGGCCAGATCACGGCCCGGCAAGCGGCCACCAAGGCGGGCATCCCCATGTCGAAGCCGGCGACGACGGTCAACAAGGTGTGCCTCTCGGGGCTGAACAGCATCTACCTGGCCGACCTGCTCATCGGGGCGGGCGAGGCGGACGTGGTGGTGGCCGGCGGCATGGAGTCGATGACGCAGGCGCCCTACCTGCTGCCCGGGGCGCGCGCCGGCTACCGGGCCGGGGACGCCACGGTGGTCGACTCGATGATGTACGACGGCCTGTACTGCGCGTTCGACCACTGCGCCATGGGCCTCGGCACCGAGAACTACAACCGCGAGGCCAAGATCTCGCGCGAGGCCCAGGACGCGTTCGCGGCGCTGTCACACGAGCGGGCCGCCGCGGCCATCAAGGACGGGCGCTTCGCCGACGAGATCGTCCCGGTGCAGGTGCCGCAGCGCAAGGGCGACCCGATCACGGTGGACACCGACGAAGGCGTGCGCCCCGGGACGACGGCGGAGTCGCTCGGAGGGCTCAAGCCGGCGTTCTCCAAGGACGGCACGATCACCGCGGGCAACGCCAGCCAGATCTCAGACGGCGGGGCGGCGGTGATCGTCACGAGTCGTGCCAAAGCCCAGGAGCTGGGCGTCGCGCCGCTCGGCGAGGTCGTGAGCTACGGCCAGGTGGCCGGGCCCGACGCCTCGCTGCTGTTGCAGCCGGCGGCCGCCACCCAGCAGGCGCTGGGCAAGGCGGGCCTGGCGGTGAAAGACGTCGACCTGTTCGAGATCAACGAGGCGTTCGCCGTGGTGGGGCTGGCGTCCATGGCCGAGCTCGGCATCGGCGACGACGTCACGAACGTGAACGGCGGGGCCATCGCCCTCGGCCACCCCATCGGCATGTCCGGCACGCGCCTGGCCATCACGATCCTCGACGAGCTGCGCCGGCGCGGTGGGGGTGTGGGCGCGGTCAGCCTGTGCGGCGGCGGCGGTCAGGGAGACGCCCTGGTGGTGCGCTCGATCGCCTGATCCCGGGCCGTCTCGGCGCGCCGGCGAGGCCGGTGGCCGGCGGTTCGGCACGGGCTGCATTCGTCGTCCGGCGGTCCCCGGGGCGGGTGTGACACCTCGGTACTATCAATCGACGCGTGACGGCGACCTGTCCTCCGACCGGCGGCTGTTGCGCACCGGCACACGGGGAGTCACGCCAGTGAGCGGTCGCCGCAGGGCCACGCCGAGCGCCGGGGCCGGGAAGGGCAACCGGCGGAAGGCGACGTCGACCTCCGCGTTCGGGGTGAGCCGGCGCGAGAACCACGACGCGAGCGGCTTCTACGCCCGCTTCACGCCACCGGTCCTGTCCGACGACGAGGCGGTGGGCACCTCGCCCATCGAGGGCAAGATCTTCGAGGGCGACGCCCGGCACATGGACGAGGTCGAGGACGCCTCGGTCGCGCTCGTCGTGACGTCTCCGCCGTACTTCGCGGGCAAGGAATACGAAGAGGCGCTCGGCGAGGGGCACGTGCCCGCCAGCTACCTCGAGTACCTGGCCATGCTGACCGACGTCTTCGCGGAGTGCGTGCGCAAGCTCGAGCCGGGGGGGCGCATCGCCGTCAACGTAGCCAACCTCGGCCGCAAGCCTTACCGGTCGCTGTCTGCCGACATCATCGGCATCCTGCAGGACGACCTTGGTCTCCTGCTGCGGGGCGAGGTGATCTGGCGCAAGGCGCGGGGGGCGAGCGCCTCGTGTGCGTGGGGGTCGTTCCGGAGCCCCGCCAACCCCGTGCTGCGCGATCTCACCGAACGCGTCGTGATCGCCAGCCGCGGCCGGTTCGACCGGGCCGTGTCGCAGCGCACCCGCGCCGCGCGCGGCCTGCCGTCGGAGATCTCGGTAACCAAGGACGAGTTCATCGAGGCGACGACCGACGTCTGGGAGATGCCGAGCGAGAGCGCCAACCGGGTGGGCCATCCGGCCCCGTTCCCGGTGGAGCTCCCGCTCCGGTTGATCGAGCTGTACACGTATGGGGACGATCTCGTTCTCGACCCGTTCATCGGTTCGGGGACGACCGCGGTCGCCGCGCTGCGCAGTGGTCGGCGGTTCGTCGGCTACGACACCGAGACCGAGTACGTACGCATCGCCGAGCAACGCGTCGACGAGGAGAAGAGCCGCCTGCTGGCGGCTGCGCCGAACGGGGTCGGGTCAGTGGCGTCGCTGGGCCCGGTCGGCGTGGCCTCGGCCCGGCGTGACGGCATGGCGGCCAAGGAGTGGGCGGCCCGCTTGCTCTCCGAATGCGGATTCACGGACGTGACCGGAAAGGTCCGCATCGAGACGGGCGTCGAGGTCGACCTCTCCGCAACCGACGCCTCGGGCAGGCGCTGGCTGGTCGACGTCTGGGGCACCTTCACCACCGTGGCGTCGGGGCTACGCCGTACCGACATGTTGTGGCGCGCCCTCGGCAAGGCGGCGGTCGTGCGGAGCGCACGTCCGGACGACCCGCTCGTGCTCCTGACCACGAGCACACCCCGCCGGGGAAGCTCGGGCGATCGAGCATGGCGGGCGCTCGGGGGCCCGGGCGAGGCACCGTTCGACGTGGTCGAGTTCGGCTCGGACGACGACATCGAGCGACTGCGCGTCCATGCGCGTGGCGAGACCGCCGGTGCGAAGCCGGCGCGACGCGCCAGCGCGCCCGCAAGGACCGGGCGAGGCACCGGCGTTCCAGCGGGGAGAGCGCGGCGGGCACCACGTCGTGGCGGATGACCGCACGACCGTCACCGAGCTCGCCACCGCGCTCGGCACACTTCCTTACCCCGATGTCCGAGCCGCCTTGGCGAAGCGGCCCATCGAGTTGGCCGTCGACGACAGCACGTGGGAGCTCCTCGACCGGCTCCATCGCTCGGGGCGGTTCGAACGTGAGTTCTCCACGGCGTACGAGAACGGCCGCGCGTTCCTCGGAGCCGACGACGCGCTGCGGGGGCGCCATCCCCGGTTGATCGAGTGGACCGGCGGACGGCGGCCACCGGGCGACGAGATCGCGCCTGTCGACCTCCGCATCGACCACGTCTACCTGGTGAGCTGTAAGTACCTGTCGCGCAACATCGCCAACCCCTCACCGGCTCGGCTCTTCGACGGTCTGCTCACCGCGGCCGGTGACTGGGACTCCTCCGACTGGTACGAGCTGGTGGCGCCCGACGAGCTCCGGGAGCTGTACGCCGCCTGCCGGGACACCGCGGCGATCGACGACCTGCCCGACGAGCTCGCCGCGGCCACGACCGACGACCGCCGCCGCCTGCGGCGGGCGCTGCCCCCGCGGACGTTCCCGGTCCCGGCCCGGGCTGCGTACCGGCGGCTGTGCGCACGGGTGAGCGAGGCATCGGCGCAACGCTGGGCCGACAACGTGCGCCGCACCGACTCGGCGGAGCGCATGCTCTGGCGGCTGCTGCGGATCGGGAATGCGGCGTACTTCCTCCTCGGTGCCGACAAGCACGGGTCGCTGCGTCTCCGGGTGGCGAGCCCGTGGGACTGGCGCCAGGCCTACCGGCTCGTCTCCCTCGACATCGAACCCGCCGTGTCGGGACAGCCTCGGGTCGACTGGAGCGCGACCTACACCGAGCGCGCACCGTCGGACTCGTCGGACAAGAAGGTGGTGCGCGGGCACGTCGAGGTGCGCTGGAGCCACGGGAGGTTCGTCCAGCCGCCCGAGGCCAAGGTGTATCTGGACACACCGACCGACGAGCTTCCCGGCTACTTCGGGCTCGAGGAGCACGCGCAGCAGCCGGGGCTCTGGGAGTTCGTCTAGCTCCTGGGTCGGTCCCCGGGCGCCGTTGTCCTCCGGGCCCGCCGGGTTCGGCGGGCGCATCGTCGGGTCATCCGGTGCCCTCTCGCCCGGGGGGCGCCAGGGGCGCACGCCTTGGCCGGGCGCAAGGTCGGTCGGGTTCCTTCGTTGTCATGGGCAACGACGGTCCGTGCCTCTCGACAGGTGGCACGTCACGTGGGCGGACCGTCTTCTGGGGCTTGGCGAAGGTCGAGGGGGAGATGGGGACGAGCGCGGACGTCGGCTGCGCCGAGAGGACGGGGTGTCGCGGTCACGAGCACTCCCGCCGTGGCGTTGTTCGTCTCGGGCTCGGCGCCCCCGCATCCCTCGAACTTCCGTCCCCTTGTCGTGCCGCGAACCGCTCGCCCGCGACGCCCGCGACCGCGCCTTCTGCCAACGCGGTCGCCGGTGTTGCGGCGCTGTCGCCCTCGTACGGCGGCCAGCAGACCGCCTGACCCAGTCCCCGGTGCGCCACGCCCCCCGGTCGCCCGGGGACGGGTCGGGTGGCACCGCTCTGGCGGGGGAACGGGCCGGCACCGCAGCGCTCGGGTCTTGCGCTGTGCGCCGTCAGGCGTCGACTTCCCGCCGGCCCTCGAGGGCACGGCCGAGCGTCAACTGGTCCGCGTACTCGAGATCCCCCCCGACGGGGAGGCCGCTCGCGATGCGCGTCACCGTGACTCCCATCGGCTTCAAGAGGCGGGCGATGTACATGGCGGTGGCCTCACCCTCGAGGTTGGGATTGGTGCACAGGATCACCTCCCGCACCTCTTCACTGTCGATGCGTGACAGCAACTCACCGACCCGCAATTGTTCCGGCCCTATCCCCTCGATGGGGTTGAGCGACCCCTGCAGCACGTGATAGCGGCCGCGGAACTCGCGTGTGCGCTCGACGGCGACGATGTCGCGAGGGTCTTCCACCACACACAGCACCCCGGCGTCGCGAGCGGGGTCGACGCAGATGGCGCACAGGTCACCTTCGGCGACGTTGAAGCAACGCGGGCACAGGGTGATGCGCTCTTTCACCGCCACGATCGCTTCGGCGAGGCGCGTCGCGTCTTCGGGCGCGACCTTCAACAGATGGAAGGCGATGCGCTGGGCGGACTTGGGCCCGATACCGGGAAGGCGGCCGAGCTCGTCCACGAGGATCTGGAGCGGACCGGTGTACACGCCCAGGCCTACACCTCTTGCGCGCCGGGGAACGCCTGCTTGAGTCGCTCCTCCGGAGACAGTGCCGCCCCGGCGGGCTCGGTCTCCGCGGCCAGGACCTCCGGGTCGAGGAAGTCGACCATGTCGTCGCCCTCGTTGCCCGGCGAAGTCGGCGCACCGGGTGGAGCGTCGCCGCGGCGTCGTTGGCCGCCCGTCGTGGCGGGACCTCGCTGCGCGCGTGACGGCGATGCGCCGGCGGAGCCCGCACGGGCGTCGTCGTCGACGTCGTCGTCCACCACCAAGCGGAGGGGCACGGCGGTGCCGAAACGCGCCGCCAGCGCCTGCTCGACGTCGACGCGCACGTCCTCGCAATACCGGCGATGCGTCTCGCTGGGCAACGCGAACACCGCGGCTCCGCCGTCGGTCGCCAGGAAGCGCCCCACTCTGAACCTTGCCCGCGCCCGGTTGGGCAGCGATGCGAGCAGCCCGTCGCCCCACACCTGGACGAGCTCGTCGC
Source organism: Acidimicrobiales bacterium (assembly GCA_035294855.1). Lineage (GTDB taxonomy): Bacteria > Actinomycetota > Acidimicrobiia > Acidimicrobiales > UBA8190 > DATGKD01. Next base: position 385 of record DATGKD010000027.1, on the reverse strand, counting down.
GCGTCGGACCGCCCGCCACCGAGGTCGAGACCGACGAGACCGGGGACGCTCCGGCCTCGGGCGCCCGCGGTGTCGTCGGGGCGTCGCCGCTGGTCGACGCGCTGGGGGGTGGCGTCGGGCGCGCGCTCGCGGCACTCGATGTGCGGGCGGGCGCGGCGGTGGCCCGGCGGATCGCCCCGAGCGTTTGCCGAGCGAGCCCCGGGCCGCCGGCACCGGTCGTCGCTTCGGGGGCCTCGGGTGCTTCGGGCGCTTCGGGCTCTTCGGCGGGCGGCCCGACGGCGCTCGCTTGGGCGCGGGCCGAACGCATCGAGGACGTCGTGTCCTCAGCCGGGGCGCGTGCGGTGCCGTCTGGCTTCGTGCGGTTTCCACGACCCGTGGAATCCTG
>DATGKD010000026.1:0-11975 GCA_035294855.1 Acidimicrobiales bacterium | reverse complement strand
CACCACCGGGTTGCGGGCGCCCACCGTCATGGCGTTCACCAGCGGCGTCTGCGTGACGTACAGCTCGGGGAGGACCTCGATGTCGAAGACCCGCACGCACGCCAGGTAGCCCTCCCACAGCGCGGGGACTTGATCGTCGCCGATGCGCACGGCGTTGCCCAGCAGGAGCTGGCGGAGCCGTCGCTCGTGCCCGAGGTCGCACAGACGCTTGACGACCTGGTCCATGAGCGGGATGGCGTGGAGCGCGGCCGTGGCGGCGCGGTCTGCCGGGTGCTCGTACGCCTTGGCGCTGATCCCTTCGTACCGGGGCGCCAGCTCGATCGCCACGGCCCCTTCTTAGTGCAGTGCGCCCCGCTTCTAGGGGCGACGCCGGACCGCGCCGTGGCCGGGTGCAGCCGTGCGCCGGCGTGCGTTGGCGATCAGGACGCCTTGCGCCTCCGGGCGGGCTTCGACGCCGCGGCCACGGCCGCCTCGAGCTCGTCGCGGTTCATCTTGGACCGCCCCGCGACGCCCAGGTCGGCGGCCCGCGCCAGCAGGTCGGACTTGCTCAAGCCGGAGAGGTCCTCGCCGCGCGCGCTCGGCTCGCTCCGGCGCTTCGTGGTACGAGAGCCGGCCGCCGCCTTCGCCTCGCCGCCCGAGGCCCCGACCAATCGCGTGCCCGCACGGTGGTTGCGGGCCGCCTCGACGCTCGCCTGCAGCGCCGCCATGAGGTCGACGACCGGCGTCGGCGTGGTCGCCGGCCGCTCGGTGACGACCACCTTGCCCTGACGCTTCTCGTCGATGAGCTTCTCGACGCGCTTGCGGTACTCGTCGGCGTAGTTCGCCGGGTCCCACTTGGAGCCCATGGACTCGATCAGCAACTGCGCGGTCTTGAGCTCCCGGTCGGTGAAGTCCATGTCGCTCGGAAGATCGAATTCCTTCTGGGGATCGCGGATCTCGTCGGCGTAGAACATCGTCTCGAGCGCCAGCGCCGAGCTCGTGGGCCGGATGGCGACGAGGTGCTCCTTGGTGCGGAGCACCAGTGACGCGATGCCCACCTTGTTGGCGGAGCGCATGGCCTCACGCAGCAAGGTGTACGCCCGCAGGGCCTGGTCGCCCTGGGGTCCGACGTAGTACGTGGACTTGTAATAGATGGGATCGATGTCATCCAGGTCGACGAAGTCGGTGATCTCGATGGTCCGCGAGCGCCCCGGTTCGACCGACTCCAGCTCCTCGGGGGTGACGATCACGTACTCGCCGCCGCCCAGGTCGTAACCCTTCACCACCGCGCCGTACTCGACCTCGTCGCCCGTGCGCTCGTTGACGCGCTTTTGCCGCACCCGGTCGGACGTGCCCGACTGGAACTGGTTGAAGCGGATGGTCTTGTCCTCGGTGGCCGTGTACAGCCCCACGGGCACGTTGACGAGACCGAAGCTGAGCGACCCCGTCCAGATCGCCCTGGGCATGGCGGCTCCTTTCCTGGGGGGACAACCAGTCAATCACTCAGAAGGGCCTCTGACCAGGACCACTACCCAAATCCACCACCCTGTTACACCCCCCGGCCACACTGGCCACCAAGGACGTCTGCCCACTGACCAGGAGGTTCCCGTGTCAGGTGCACAGCTCAGGGTGATCGAGGACCACTCGCTCGAACACTTCGCGCACGAGGCAGCACTGGGCTTGGCCGAGTTCGACAACGCGGAACTGGGGCCGGAGAACCTGTCGCTGAGACTGAGCCTGAGCCTGTGGATGCATCGAGCGGGTATCGGGCTGCGCGGGGCACGCGACAGCCTGCTCGCCCTGCGCGAGGCGCTCATCGACGCGTCGGGGCTCGACGGCCGCACCGAGCCCGTCCCGCTCGTCGTGGCCGATCCCACCACGAGCGCGCTGAGCCTCGCCCGCTACGTCGACGGCCTGCTGCGGCGCGCCGCGCACGCCACCGCCACGACGCGCGTCGAAGTGGCCGAACGAGCGCTCGCGTCGATGGCCGGGTAGCGCCGAAGACGTCGCCCCCGGGCGACGGCGCCCGCACGAACGTCGGCTGAGTCGATCGTCGCCGTCCCGGCCGGGCCATGGTCACCCGCCGGTAGGTTCTGGGCTGCGTGACCGTCTCCGGCCCCCCTCTCCCTCACTCCTCAGCGGCGGTCATCACCGCTCCGCTCGTGCGCGCCCGGGGCCTGGTCAAGCGGTTCGGGAGCTTCGTGGCCGTGGACGGCGTCGACTTCGACATCTCGCCCGGCGAGGCGTACGGCTTCCTCGGCCCGAACGGCGCCGGGAAGACGTCCACCATGCGGATGATCTCGTGCATGTCACCGGTATCCGAGGGCACGCTCGAAGTCCTCGGCATGGACCCGGCACGCCAGGGCGCGCAGATCCGCAGCCGCATCGGCCTCGTCCCCCAGGAGGACACCCTGGACCTCGAGCTGACCGTGCTCGACAACCTGCTCGTGTACGGCCGGTACTTCGACCTGCCGAAGAAGGTGATCCGCGAGCGGGCCGAGCAGCTGCTCGAGTTCACCCAGCTCTCCGACCGCGCCCACGACAAGGTCGACCCGTTGTCGGGGGGGATGAAGCGGCGCCTCACCATCGCGCGGTCGCTCGTGTCCGAACCCGAGTTGCTCATCCTGGACGAGCCCACCACCGGTCTCGACCCGCAGGCCCGGCATCTGCTGTGGGACCGTCTCTACCGGTTGAAGCAACAGGGCGTCACCCAGATCATCACCACCCACTACATGGACGAGGCCGAGCAGCTGTGCGACCGGCTGGCGGTGATGGACCGCGGCCGCTTCGCGGCCGAGGGCTCCCCCCGCGAGCTCATCGGGCGCTACTCCACCCGCGAGGTGCTCGAGCTGCGGTTCGCCTCCGGTTATGCCGAGGACGTGGCCGCCCGACTCGACGGGCTCGTCGAGCGCGCCGAGCTGCTGCCCGACCGCCTCCTGCTGTACACCGACGACGGCGAGGGCACGCTCAACCACGTGCACGACCTCGGCTTCACCCCTGACAGCGCGCTGGTGCGTCGCTCGACGCTCGAAGACGTCTTCCTGCGCTTGACCGGTCGTTCGCTCGTCGACTGAGGGCGAGCGCCATGACCCTGCACGACACCACCGCCCTGACGCACGGGGCTGCCGGGCGCCGGTGGCCCACGCCGCGCTGGCTGCGGGCGATGGCCTACTGGGGGTACCAGTACAAGCGGACCTGGAAGGGATCGCTCACGACGAGCTTCCTCTTCCCCGTCCTGTACCTGACCGCCATCGGCAAGGTCCTCGGTTGGCTCATCCATCACCCGGTCGCCGGCCAGCCGTACTTGGACTTCCTCGCGCCCGGGTTGCTCGCCGCCACGGTCATGCAGGTGGGCGCGGCCGACGCCATGTACCCGGTCATGGGGGCGATCAAGTGGTTGCGGACGTACTTCGCCATGCTGGCCACCCCCCTCGACGTCACCGACGTCCTCGTCGGCCACCTGGCGTGGATCGCCACCCGTCTGACGATCGTCACCACCATCTTCTTGGGCCTCATGGCGGCGCTCGGAACGGTGCACTCGGCGATGGCGGTCCTCGCCCTGCCCGCCGCCGTGGTCACGGGCATGGCGTTCGCCGCACCCATCGCCGGGTTCGCGGCCACCGCCCAGAACGACACCCCGTTCACGACCATCTACCGCTTCGGGCTGATCCCGCTGTTCCTGTTCTCGGGAACGTTCTTCCCCATTGCGGTCCTGCCGGGGTGGCTCCACCCGGTCGCCGAAGTGACGCCGCTGTACCACGGCGTCGCCTTGTGCCGCGGACTCGTCCTCGGCCACCTCGGTGCGTGGCAGGGCCTCGCGCACGCCGCCTATCTCGTCGTCCTGATGACGTTGGGGGTCCGGCTCGCCATGACCACGTACCGGCGGAGGCTCGTCACGTGACCGACGGCGCAATCCCTCTGCGCATCACGCCGCTGGGCCTCCTGGGAGCGCGCCGCGCCCGGCGGCTGGTGGAGCGCAACGTCCGCGTCTACCGACGCCAGTGGATCTTCTTCGTGTCGGGGTTCTTCGAACCGTTCTTCTACCTGTTGTCGATCGGCGTGGGTCTGGGCAAGCTCGTGCCCACGGTCCACGTGGGCCGCGTCGCGCTCACCTACGCGACGTTCGTCGCGCCCGGGCTCCTGGCGTCGTCGGCGATGAACGGCGCCATCTTGGACTCGACCTTCAACATCTTCTTCAAGCTGAAGATCGCCAAGACCTACGACGCCGTCTTGGCCACTCCGCTGGGGCCGAGGGACGTGGCGGTGGGCGAGCTGACGTGGTCGCTCATGAGAGGCACCGCGTACTCGACAGCGTTCCTCGTCGTCATGTCGGGGTTGGGTTACGTGCGATCCCCTTGGGCGGTCCTGGCGTTGCCCGCAGCCATGCTGGTGAGCTTCGCGTTCGCGGCCATGGGCATGACCGCCACCACCTACATGCGCAGCTGGCAGGACTTCGACAAGGTGTCGCTCGCGCTGATCCCGCTCTTTTTGTTCTCGGCCACGTTCTGGCCGCTCGCCATCCTCCCCGGTTGGGGCCAGGCGCTCGTGCGCCTCACCCCGCTGTACCAGGGCGTGGCCCTGCTGCGCGGGCTCACCACGGGGTTCGTCTCCTGGTCGCTCGCCGGCCACGCGCTGTACCTGGCGGTGGCGGGCGTAGTCGGGCTCACTCTGGCGGCGCGCCGCATGGCCGCGTTGCTGCTTCCCTGAGGACGCCCCGGGGACGTCCGGGCCGATCCGCTACTGGCCGCCCTCCGGCCAGGCGCGGTCGAACCACCGGCGGACGCGGCTCGTGCCGAACTCGTGCTTCTCGCCGGCGATGAGCTCGGAGGGGCCTTCGATGTCCCCGACGGGCGCCTGCCCGCTCAGGAACGTGACGTCGACCTTGGCCACGGTGTCCTCGCCGAATTCGAGGTAGCAGATCCCGCGTCCGGCGTACGCCGTCGATGTCTCTTCTCCCCGGTGGCGCGCCACGAGCTGCGCGGCGACGACCGCGGCCTGGCCTTCGGCGAACACGCCGGCCTTGGGTGTGCCCACGCTGGCGACGTCGCCGACGGCGTAGACGCCGGGGTACGGGGTCTCGAGCGTGCGCGGGTCCACCGGCACCCACCCGTCCACCGTCATGCCGGCCCGCTCGACGACGGGCGGAACGACGTGCCGAGGGACGCCGAGGAAGAGGTCGAATTTCATCTCCTCGCCGTCCGAGAAGACGACGACCTTGCGCCGCGGGTCGAGCTCGACGACGAGCCGCTCCGGATGCCAGGCAATCCCGCGCTCGGCGAAGGCGGCGAGGAGCACCTTCGACGCCGCGGGCGATGGCGGGATGGGGGCGCCGAGCGGCATCACGAGCGAGATCGTCGACCGAGACCTCACGCCCGTGTTGGTCAGATGGTCGTGCATCAGCAGCGCGGTCTCGCTCGGTGCCGGGGGGCACTTGAACGGCGTCGAGGTCACCCCGATGACGACCTCACCGCCGCTGAAATCGGCGAGCACGTCGCGCAGATCGAACGCCGCTCCGGTCGTGTAGAACTCGTGACCCGCCTCCACGAGGCCGGGGGTGGCCGACGGCTCGAGGTCGGCGCCCAATGCCACGACGAGGACGTCCCCGTGGAAGGTCCCCGCGTCGGTGAGGACCGACTTCGCCGCCGGGTCGATGGCCCGGATCTCGCTGCGCAGGAACCGCACTCCCGGCTTGGTGATGGCGTCATAGGGATGAAAGACCTCGTCGGCCACCCGGCGCCCGAACATCACGTCGAGCTTCGAGAAGCCGAAGACGAAGCCTTCGGAACGGTCGATGAGCAGGACGTCGGCGTCGTCCCCGAGCTGCTCGGAGAGCGTGGCGGCGATCTCGAGGCCGCCGAACCCCGCCCCCAGGACCACAACCCGCACCGAGCGGAGGATATTCGACCGCGCCGTCGCCCCTCCGGCCACCTGCGCTCGAACCGCCTCCGGGAATAGCCGTATATTCGTACGGGTTTACGGATATGAGCCCGCGCCGGGACGGAGCCGCCATGACCGACACCGCGAACCATCACGAGCACCCGCTCGACCCCACCGCCGTGGCGAACGCCCGCCGCACGCTCATCACGACCGACGACGCGGGGCGTCTCGCCGGGCTGCTCGGTCTTCTCGCCGACCCGGTGCGCTCGAGGATCCTGTTCGCGCTGTCCGGCGTCGAACGGCTGTGCGTCGGGGACGTCGCTGCGGCCATCGCCGTCAGCGAAGATGCCGCCTCCTACGCACTGCGGATGCTGCGGACGGCGGGCCTCGTGAGCTTCCACAAGGAAGGACGCGTCGTCTACTACTCGCTCGCGCCGTCGTTCCCCCACCCGCTGCTCGAGCACTGCCTGCGGGAACTGCTCTCCATCGCCGCGCCCGGCGACGAGCCGTGAGCGCAAGAGGACGACGATGAGGGTGGTCCACGCCCTCGGCCACGCGCTCGGCGTCGCCGGCTCGATGACCTGGGAGATCCTGTGGGCGCTCGTCCTCGGGTTCGTGCTCGCCGGCGTGACCCAGGCGCTGGTCCGGCGGGGCACGATCGTCCGCCTGCTCGGTGACGACCGGCCGCGCACGCTCGCTGTCGCCACCGGGTTGGGCGTGGCGTCGTCGTCGTGCTCCTACGCGGCGGTCGCCCTCGCCCGCACCTTGTTCCGCAAGGGCGCGAGCTTCACCGCGGCGATGGTCTTCGAGATCGCGTCGACCAACCTCGTGGTCGAGCTCGGCATCATCCTGGCGCTGCTCCTCGGATGGCAGTTCACCCTGGCCGAGTTCGTGGGCGGCCCGCTCATCATCGTGCTCGTCGCCGTGGGGTTCCGGCTCGTGCTGCGGGCCCGTCTTCTGGAAGAGGCCCACCGCCACGCGGCGCGCGGGATCCCCGGGATCATGGAAGGCCACGCCGCCATGGACATGAGCGTGGCCGGCGGCGAAACCGTCTGGCGCCGGCTCTTCAGCGCGAGCGGTCTCACCGCGGTGTCGCACGTGTTCGTCATGGAGTGGGCGGCCGTCCTGCGCGACGTGGCCATCGGCCTCTTGCTCGCCGGGGCGGCCGCCGCGTGGGTGCCGATCGGCTTCTGGCACCATCTGTTCCTCACCGGCCATCCGCTCCTGGCCGCGGCGTGGGGGCCGATCATCGGTCCCGCGGTGAGCGTCCTCAGCTTCGTGTGCTCGATCGGCAACGTGCCGCTCGCCGCCGCGCTGTGGAACGGCGGGATCAGCTTCGGCGGCGTGGTGTCGTTCCTGTTCGCCGACCTCATCATCATCCCCATCGCCGTGATCTACCGGAAGTACTACGGCACGAGGGTGATGCTCCTCGTCGTGGTGACCTTCTACGTGGCGATGGTGGCGGCCGGCTACGTCGTGGCCGCGATGTTCGGCACTGCGGGGCTCGTCCCCGCCGGCCACCACGCCCAGGTCGGCCAGATGCCCGTGCGATGGGACTACACCACCGGCCTCAACATCGTCTTCTTGGTCGTCGCCGCCGTCCTCGTCGTGCGCTTCGTCCGCACCGGCGGCGTGGCGATGATGAAGGAGATGGACGGAGGCCCCGATGCGACCGCCCATCACCATCCCCACGGCGCGCATCTCCCGGAGTCGGTGGACGGTGGCGGATTATCCTCCGGCTCATGACCATGCTTGAAGAGCTCCGGAGCGAGGTCGACGCCGTCCTCGAGCGGCGGGGGTGGCACCCGACCGGGCCGACCGAGTGGGGGTTCCTCGATCGCAACGGCGTCCTCGTCGACGCCCATGCCGAAGAGAACCCGGCGAGTTTCGTGGCCGAGGAGGTCCGCGCCCTGCGGCGCGATGTCGACGCCATGGCGGCCGAGCGGGCCGCCATGGACGGCGCGCCCGGCTCCGGTGCGGGGCGATCCGACGCCACGCAGTCGGCCAAAGCCCTCGTGTCGCGCATCCAAGCACAACTCGAGAGCGCCGAACCCGCCGAGGACGGCGACCGCCCGGGACTCTGGGAACGGGCGCGCGCGGCCGCCCACCTCTTCTACCTGGAGCGCACGGGCAAGGCGCCCCCCGGCCCGCGCCGCTCGAGCAACGGGGCCCTCCCCACCGACGACGCGGCGGCGTTCGAGATCGCCCACCCCGTGCGGGTGCTCGGCGTCACCACCGTCGGCCCGTACCAGGCGACCACCAAGGTGACCCTGGCGCTCGACCCCACATTGAGCGCCGCACAGGTGGCCGCCGTGTGGCAGCGCGTGCGCGCCGCGGTCCTCCGGCAGGGGGCGCGCGGGCGCACGGTCAGCCGCAAGTCGGTCGCCCTCGCCCTGTTCGTCGCCCACCATCCCGGACGCCCGTGGGCGGAGCTGCGTCGCATGTGGAACCAGCTGTACGCGCACTGGGCCTTCAAGTCGCCCGACCTGCGCGTCTTCCGCAACGCGGCCGTGCGGGCGCGGCGCTACCTGCTCGAGCCCCCGTTGCTCGGCGACTCGGACTCCGGGCGCTGGCAGTGGGTGCAGCGCCAAGCGGCCCGCCTCACCACGGGCGGCTCGAGCGAAGTGAGCGGCGCCCCCACGTGACCGACCGGGGACGCGCGGGGACGAGCGTCCGCACCATCGAGGCCGCGGAGATCGGCCCGTGGGTGACGTGCATGGGGGTCGGCTTCCTCCACCCCACGGCCGAGGGGTACGCCGAGTACTTCCTGGGTGACGTCGACCTGGACCGCACCTGGGGCGCCTTCGACGGTGACCGGGTGGTGGGGACATTGCGCTCGTTCGCCACCCCGTTCACGATGCCGGGGCCCACCGAGGTCACCGTGGCCGCGCTGACGAACGTCACGGTGTCACCCACCCACCGCCGCCGGGGACTGCTCGGCCAGATGATCACCGGTGACCTGCGCGCCGCCGCGGCCCGCGGCGAAGCGATGGGCATCCTCATCGCATCCGAGTACCCCATCTACGGACGCTTCGGCTACGGCCCGGCCGTCGAGAGCGCCGCATACTCGCTCGACCTCACGGCCACGCGCTTCCTGCACGACGACGACGGCACCGTGGAGCTCGTCGACCTGGCCACGCTGCGCAAGGAGGCGCCCGCGCTGTACGAGCGGTTCCGCGTGCGCCAGCCCGGCTCCATCGACCGGGACGATCGCTGGTGGGACCGCGTCCTGCACCAGGTAGAGGTGCCCGGACGCGAGCCGCATCGCGGCTACCAGGCGGTGTACCGCTCGCCGAGGGGAGAGGCCGAGGGATACGTGCGCTACCGGGCGAGCGAGGACTGGAGCGCCATGCGGCCGAAAGGCGTGCTCACGGTGGACGAGCTGCTGGCGCTCACCCCCGACGCCTACCAACGCCTGTGGCGTTACTGCGCCGAGGTCGACCTCGTGACGAAGCTCGAGGCGAGCGACCGCGCGACGGCGGAGCCATTGCCCTGGCTGCTCACCGACGCCCGGGCGTTGCGGCAGACCGGACGGTTCGACTTCGTGTGGGTGCGGGTGCTCGACACCTGCGCCACGCTGGCGGCGCGGCGCTACCCGGTGGAGGGTCGCCTTGTGGTCGAGGTGGTCGACCCGCTCGGGTTCGCGTCGGGCCGCTACGTGCTCGAGGGCGGGCCGGACGGCGCGGCGTGCCGCCGCACCGACGAAGCCGCCGACCTGGCCATGGGCGTGGCCGCGCTGGGCTCGCTGTCCATGGGGGCGACCTCGCCCCACGTGCTCGCCGCCGCGGGGGCGGTCGAGGAGGAGCGCGGCGGCGCGCTCGACCGGGCCGAGGCCATGCTGCGGGCGACGCCGGTCCCGTGGTGCACGACGTGGTTCTGAACGCGTGATGGCCTCACGGCCACGACCGCCACGTCTCCACGCCGATGGCCACCACCGGCCCGGGCGGTGGGTGCACCCGGTATTGCTCGTACTTGGCCGTCAACAGACCGAGGGCGTGGTCGCGCTCGGGCCCGTCGCCGACCACGCGCCCGGGCCCGTCGACGCGCACCCACCACAACGCGTCCCAGTCCTCCTCGTAGTGGTCGGCGACCATCGAGCTCCAGGGGTGGGCCTCGATGTTGGCGAGCCTCCGCAGCGCGAGCGTCGTCTTGGGCTTGGCGTCGACGGCGGAGTACACGGTGTCGCCGTCGAGGACGAAGCAGCACGGCACCACGTGCGGGCGCAGGTCGGCGCCCACCGTCGCCAGACGGGCGACGCGCGCCGCGCCGAAGCGTTCGCGGGCGGTCCCCGCCTCCACGGGCCGCGGGGTCAGGCGCCGAGGAGGGTGCGGGCGTTCTGCGTGAAGAGCCCGGGCAGGTCGCCCGCCTCGCAGCCGACGCGCGCGTAGTCGGCGACCGGCGTGGCGGTGCCCTCGGAGTGCGGGTAGTCGCTGCATGCCATGAACAGATCGCCGGACTTGGCGGTCAGTCGTCCCGGCAGCTCGTACGAAAACGACGACACCCGCACCTGCCGCATGAAGTATTCGCTCGGCCGCAGCTCGAGGTCCGAGAGCGGGCCGCCGTTCAGGGTGCTCGTGAAGTCCCAGCCGCCGTCCAGCATGAGCAGGTACTGCGGCACCCAGATCGATGACAGCTCCACGATCCCGACGCGTAGGTCGGGATGACGCGCCAGGACGCCGTTGACAATGAGGTCGGTGACGGCCACCGCGGCCGGCACCCACAGGAACACCGACTCGAGCACCGGCACGAAACTCTCGTCCGGATCGGTGTAGAAGGCTTCGTCGAGCAGCCGCGGCTGGTCCGCGACGTGGAAGACGGGGGTGACCGCGTGGTCGACGAACGACGCCCACATCCGGTCGTGGTCGGGGTGTGACAGCGGCCGGCCGTCGACCGCCGCGGGCGCGATCATGCCGAGCTGCACGCCCGCCGCGGACAGCTCGGCCAATTGGCCGTCGAGCCAGTCCGGGTCGCGCAGCGTCAGATGGGCGACCGGGTGCAGGCGGCCCTTGCCGTCGGATTGCACAGCGGCGCACCACCGGTTCCAGGCGGTCATGTTCGCGGTGAGGGCCGGCAGCGACGTCGAGAGCCGGCGCTCCCACAACAAGCCGAAGTTGGGGAACAACACCGCCTCGTCGAGCCCCATGGTGTCGAGCCGTCCCACGCGCGCGGCGGGATCCCAGTAGTCGCCGGGTAGCGCGTCGTCGTAGCGATACTGGGGTGGGTCGCCCTGCCGGGCGTGCTGGCGGTGACGCCCCACCGCCGCGGTGTCCCCGGGAAGCTGGACGTCGGCCAGGTCGAGACGCCGGTCGCGCCAGGTGAGCCACGCGTAGCCCCGGTCGTCGTCGACGATGGCGAGCGCGTCGTTGCGATGTGCCGGGTCGACGTGGTCCGCCCACAGGGTCCGCGACTCGTACAAGTGCTGGTCAGAGTCGATGATGACCGTCACGCCGCCTCCTCTCCTGCCCGCCCAGTATGACCCCCGCTGACACCGGTGTCAGGTGGCCGGCTGTGAGCCAGCTGTGACCGCGGAGGTGGACGCGCAGTGGAGTGACGCCTGCCTATGGACATCGCGCCGGGCTCGTCGCAGAATGGCGGCCGTCGTTGACGTCGCAGACGGAAGCGACCAACCAGGGGGGGTCGTCCACGAGAGGACGGGGTGCTCACCCCGTCCTCTCGTGTCATCCGGGCGAAGCCCGCGGGGCGGGCGGGAGTCGGCATGGCGCGGCGATGTCGTCGACGATCGGTGAGACGTCCGAGGCAGGTTCCTCAATCTTGACGAGGCGGCCGCTCAGGAGCGCTCCGTAGCCTCGATGTCGGTGGTTGGGGGCAGATCCCGAGTGAGGTGGGCCGCAGTTGCGGCCCTGGCCGCGGGCGTCTGCACGGTCGTCGCCGCCCCGGCGTCCGCGGCCACGCCCGTCGAGTTCGTCAACGCGTCGACCGGTCACGACACCGGCGCCTGCACGGACCCGTCAGCGCCGTGCCTCACCATCTCGTACGCCCTGACGCAGGCCGTGTCGGGGACCACCATCAAGATCGCGCGGGGCGTCTACAGGGAGCAGGTGACCATCTCCAAGAGCGTGACGCTCCTCGGCGCGGGCTCGGGCCAGACGTTCATCAAC
>DATGKD010000025.1:0-2602 GCA_035294855.1 Acidimicrobiales bacterium | reverse complement strand
TCTGGTTGATGCGGCCCTTGATGTCGGCGTCGGTGCCGGCACCTTCCACGATGGTGGTCTCGTCCTTGGTGACCACGACCTTGCGGGCACGGCCGAGAAGATCGAGACCCACGTTTTCGAGCTTGAGCCCGACTTCCTCGGTGACGACCTGGCCGGCCGACAGGATCGCCATGTCCTGGAGCATGGCCTTGCGCCGGTCACCGAACCCGGGAGCCTTGACGGCCACCGACTTGAAGGTGCCCCGGATCTTGTTGACGACGAGGGTGGCGAGCGCCTCGCCTTCGACGTCCTCGGCCACGATCACGAGCGGCTTGCCGGTCTGCATGACCTTCTCGAGCACGGGCAGCAGGTCGCGCACGGCCGAGATCTTGGACCCCACGAACAGCAGGTACGGGTCCTCCAAGACGCTCTCCATGCGCTCGGGGTCGGTCACGAAGTAGGGCGAGATGTAGCCCTTGTCGAAGCGCATGCCCTCGACGAGGTCCATCTCCATGCCGAAGGTCTGGCTCTCCTCGACGGTGATGACGCCGTCCTTGCCCACCTTGTCGATGGCCTCGGCGATCATCTCGCCGATCTCCGAGTCGGCGGCCGAGATCGCGGCCACCTGGGAGATCTGGCCCTTCGAGTCCGTCTCCTTCGCCTGGGCCTTGAGCGACTCGACGGCCGTCTCCACCGCGGCCTCGATGCCGCGCTTCAACGACATGGGGTTGGCGCCCGCGGCCACGTTGCGCAGGCCCTCGTGCACCATCGCCCACGCCAGCACGGTGGCCGTCGTGGTGCCGTCACCGGCGACGTCGTCGGTCTTCTTGGCGACCTCCTTGACGAGCTCGGCGCCCACCTTCTCCCACGGGTCCTCGAGATCGATCTCCTTGGCGATCGACACACCGTCGTTGGTGATGGTGGGCGCGCCCCACTTCTTTTCGAGCACCACGTTGCGGCCCTTCGGGCCGAGGGTGACGCGTACCGCGTCGGCGAGCTTGTTCATGCCGTTCTCGAGGGCCCGGCGGGCTTCCTCGTCGAAGGCGATCAACTTCGGCATGGGGGTGTCCTCCGTGGGTGGTCCGGGTGCCCTCGCCGGCGGCGCCGTCTGCGCCGGGCCGGCACCACTTGTCGGTTAGCACTCTAGCGGTTCGAGTGCTAACGATAGGCCCGCCGGTCCCCGGGGCGCAACAGCCCCCGGGCGTTCAGCCCCCGGGCGGTCAGCCCCCGGCCACCGCCGGGACGATCGACACCGTCTGGCCGTCGGTCACCGGGGTGGCCACGCCCTGGAGGAAGCGCACGTCCTCGTCGGCCAGGAAGACGTTCACGAAGCGGCGCAGCTCGCCGGCGTCGTCGAAGAGCCGGTCGGCGAAACCGGGGTGGGCGGCGTCGAGGGCCTTCAGCACCTCGCCCACCGAGGCGCCCTCGACGGGAATCTCCCCCGCCCCGCCGGTGAGGGCGCGCAGCTGGGCGGGCACCCGCACCGTCACGCCCACGGTCGGCCTCCCTCGGCTCCGGCGCCCACGTCGGCTCCCACATCGACGGCGGCGGTGAACGCGTCGAGGGTGGGGGCGATGGTGGCCGTGGGCCCGACCGTCTGCGTCAGGGCCTCCACGGTCTTGAGCCCGTGCCCGGTGACATAGGCCACCACCCGCTCGTCGCGCCGCACCACGCCGGCGGCCGCCAGCTTGGCCAGGGTGGCGATCGTCACCCCGCCGGCGGTCTCGGCGAAAATGCCCTCGCAGCGCGCCAGCAGCCCGATGCCGTCCAGGATCTCGTCGTCGTCGACGGACTCGAGGGCGCCGCCGCTCGACCGCACCGCCTGCAGCGCGTACCACCCGTCGGCGGGGTTGCCGATGGCGAGCGACTTGGCGACGGTGTCCGGCTTCACGGGGCGGATGGCGTCGGTGCCCGCCTTGAACGCCGTGGCCACGGGCGAACACCCCGCGGCCTGCGCCCCCGACACCCGGACGTGGGGCTCCTCGTCGAGCAGGCCCACGTCGTACAGCTCGGTGAAGCCCTTGGCCACCTTGGTCAGCTGGCTGCCCGACGCCACCGGGACGACCACGTGGTCCGGCGCGCTCCAGCCGAGCTGCTCGGCCACCTCGAAGGCGAGCGTCTTGGACCCTTCGGCGTAGTAGGTGCGCACGTTGACGTTGACGAACGCCCAGCTGGGGTGCTCGCTCGCCAGCTCGGCACACAGCCGGTTCACGTCGTCGTAGGTCCCCTCCACCGCGACCAGGTGACCGCCGTACACGGCGGTGGTGACCACCTTGGCCACCTCCAGGTCGCGAGGGATGAACACCACCGACACCATGCCGGCGCGCGCCGCGTGGGCGGCGACCGAGTTGGCCAGGTTGCCCGTCGACGCGCACGCGGCCACCTTGAACCCGAGCTGGCGCGCCTTGGTGAGCGCCACCGAGACCACCCGGTCCTTGAACGAGCCCGTCGGGTTGACGGTGTCGTTCTTGATCCACAGCTCGCCGAGGCCGAGCTCGGCCGCTAGGCGGTCGGCCCGGACGAGCGGGGTGAACCCTGCGCCGAGGCTCACCGCCCCCTCCGCGCTCGCCGGGAGAAGGTCGGCGTAGCGCCAGATCGACAGTGGGCCGGACGCGATCCGTTC
>DATGKD010000024.1:0-3883 GCA_035294855.1 Acidimicrobiales bacterium | reverse complement strand
CGCGTCGGGTCGGAAGTCCTCCCACGTACCGGCGTCCACGTAGCACACCGCGTGTGCCCCTGAGGCGTGGATGGCCTGGACGCCCGCGGTGTTGAGCGTGACGCCGTCCGGGGCGTACAGGTCGACGTCGTAGACATCGGGACGCACGCAGGCTCCGCCCGCGTAGGGCACGACGCACAGGCTCGTCCGCAGGCGCCCCTGCAGCTGGTACTGCCAGTGCAGCCCCGGGGTCGGGACCCAAGGCCCGGAGGCCGCACTTCCCGCCGCGTTCGCCACGACGGCGACCGCCGCCAACAGAACTGAGGCGAGAATCCCCCGAGTTCGTCGCATTTCGGCCCCACAGTACGCTGGTGCCTCGGCGGGGTGCCGGGATCAGCGACCCGGAGGGGATGGGCCGTGCTGGAGGCCATGGGGGGGCGATCGAAAGGTCGGCGCGTGGTCGTGTCGGCGCGCCGGCGGTCGACGCCGCTGGCGGTGGCGGCTCTTCTGCTTGTCACCGCGGGATGCGGCCACGCCCTGGCCTGGGACACCTTCGCCCGAACCATGACGAACGGCTGGGGCCGCGCCGCGCCGCTCGGAGGCTCGTGGGTCCAGGTGAAAGGGAGCCCGGCCGACCTGTCCGTTGATGGCGCCAACGGGGTGTTCGCGATCCCCGCGGCCAACTACTTGAGCGCTGAGCAGATCGCCATCCTGCCGTCGGTTTCCGCCCAGGACTATGTCGGCACGTTCGAGGTGGCGTTCAGCGACAACGTGGATGTCCTGGGCGCCCGGCAGGGCGGGGTGGTCGCCTACCTGGTGGCGCGCTACCAGAACACGTCGGCGACGGGCTACTACCGCATGGGGCTTGCGTGGGACGGACCGAGCCACCACCTGTGGCTGCGCACCCAGAACGCCGCCGGCCAGGGGGCACCTTCTGATTGGACGATCCAAAAGGACACGGGCATCGACCCGGCAAACGACTATCCGGCCGGAGGCCCGTACTGGTACGAGGTGAGGGTCCAGATCCACGGTTCCAACCCGACCTCGTTTGCGTCCAAGCTATGGAAGCTGGGCACCTCGGAGCCCGCAGCCTGGATGCTGAGTGGATCCGACCCCTCCGATCTCGGCCCGCAAGTCACGGGTCCCGTCGGCGTGCGGGCGAGCAACGACTTGCAGGGGTCGTCGGGCTTTCTCCCGTACCTCGCGCACATCTCCTTCACGAACATCGCCTTGGGGTCGCTCGTGACAGGTTGACGGCCCGGGGCCGTCCCATGTCGCCGACGACCGCGCCAGGAGAGCGCCGGTCAGATCCGCCGTGGGGGAATGGCGATGGCCGAGGGCCGTCCGCCGACGACGATCGTGTGGCTCGTCCTCCCCGTCGTCACGTCCACCGACGTGACGGTTCCGTCCTGTCCCGCCACCCAGGCGACGCGGCCGCCTGTCGTCAGGGCCACGGCTTCGGCTTCGTGGTGCACGTCCCATCGGGCGGACACCGTCATCGTGGACAGGTCCACGCCCACCAAGGACGAGCCGACCGACACCCACGCGACGCCACGTCCGGCGCCCGCCCCACTGGCGACGGCGATCGCCGTGGGCCCGACCCCGACGGCAACCGCGGGGCCTACGACGCTCTTCGTCATGTCGAGGGCTCTGACCGTCCCATCACCGAAGTCGGCCACCACCGCTGTCCTGCTGGCCCGATCGATGCCGATCGCCACCGGCCCCGGGCCGACCCCAAGAGCCCGGCCGGCGGACATCGACGACAGGTCGACCATCGTGACCGTGCCGTCGCCGGCGTCGGCGACCACGGCGGTTCGCCCGTGCGAGCCCCCGATGGCGACGGCATCAGGGTGGTGCCCGACGTGGATGGGGCGGGCGGCCTGCAACGTGTGGAGGTTGACGGGGGTGACGGTGTCGTCGTCGAGGTTGGCGACCACGGCCCAGGTTCCGTCGGGGCTCACGGCGACGGCATCGGGCTCCAACCCGGTGGCGACCTTGGCCACCTGCGAGTCCGAGCCCGTATCGATGACGGAGAGGGTGTTGGCGCCTTGATTGGTCACGAGGACCAGCCGGCCGTTCGGGGTCCCCGCCACCGACGACGGGAGCGACCCGGTGATGAGGAGCGGATCGGCCTGGCCGTCGGCGAGATCGAGGGGCGTCACCGTACGCCCCGGTTGCGAGACGTAGGCCTTCGTGCAGACGTACGCCTCGTTCGCCGCAGCGGCGCGCGTCGCCAATCCCGGCGGTCCGGCAGTGCTCGAACATCCAGCTGTCGCGGCGGCGATCGCGCCCCCGACAGCGCATCGGATCGCCAGGTTCAGGTGGCGGTTCCTGTTCCTGTCCCGGTGCCTGCTCCGGTGCCGGTGCCTGCTCCGGTGCCGACGCGACGTCCCGAACGCGTCCCGGCGTAGAACACCACCGCCGCGATCACCCACAGGACGACGGCAGCCGCGAGGGCGGCCTCACCCCGGCGTTTGCGGTGCGCGTGCACGCGGGGAAGTGTGCCCAGGATCGAAGGAAGGGAGTGGGCGGGCACCGTGAAGTAGACGATGGCCGCGGCCAGCGCCACGGCGCCGAGCAGCCCCAAGACGGCAACCAACCATTTGATCGGGGTCATTCGGGCAACTCTAACCGAAGCTGCAGCCGCCCCACCCTGCGCTCATCCCGATGCCGACTGGTCCGGCAGCGTGCCGAATGCCAGTGCGACTGCGGCCAGCTGCGACTTGACGTTCAGCTTGCGAAGGATCGAGCGGATGTGCGAGCGGACCGTGGTGAGCGACACCACCAGCGTGGCCGCGATCTCGGCAGCTGACCAACCCTCCATCATCTGGAACAGGACTTTGCGCTCGCTCGGCGTGAGGTGCACGAGCGCGTCGTAGGGCTGCGGAAGCTGACCCGGACGACTGCTGTCCTCCTGACCGTTGCTCGACGCCCCGTTGGTGACATGCTGCCGTGCGGAGAGGCGGACGAGCTCGTGAGAGAGCAGTTCGGGGTGGAACAGGCCGATCGCCCCCTGTTCGACGCAGACGGCGAGCGCAGCGGCGCTCGCGCCCATGCTGACGGCGATCACCGGCGTGCCGACCTCGCGCACCGCACGGACGAGCCGAGCAGGACGGTCCCAACTGGCGGCCGCGTCGGACGAGCTTCCGAACCGGGGCGACTCCGGCTGCAGCACGAGGAGCACGGCGTCGGGCTGGGTCAGGTACAGGCTCAGCAGCAGGGAGTCGGCGTCGATGGCGGGGGAGAGCAACGGCCAAGCCCCGAGCCGGCGAGCCACACCGGCGAGCGCGTCGACCACCGGACGCGGTGTGTTGTCGGCCCCGGGATCGGGGTCGACGAGCAGCAATCGCAGCCCTGAACCCGGCGTGGGAACGGTCGATTCCGAGGGACCAGCGACGACGGCGGCTTCCCCCTGCGGCCGATTCGGTGCGGTGACGATGCCTTCGTCGAGCCTCACGACGACGCGACGCACGAAGCGGCTTCCCGAGCGCGTCTTGCGCCGCTCGCGCGCACCTGGCGCGACGACGCCGTTCCCCGAGGTTGCCGGGTACGCGCTGCGGACGACCGGGTGCTCCGGAACGTGCGACACGGCGAGTTGCGCGGTCGCCGGGCTGGCGGCGCGAGTGATATGACGCCTCGCAACTCGCAGCGACGACAAGGCCGCATCCGTGAGCGTCGACAGCTCGACGCCGTTGTTGCCCGCACCGATGCCGATCGCCACGTGGAGGTCGAGTCCCGTGGGACCGACGGTGAGATGATCCCCGACGGCTCGTGCGAGCCGGCGTCCGAGCGCACTTGGATTGATCCCGTTGCTCGTGCTGCCGAGGCAGACGGCGAAGCGTGCACCGCCCAACATGCACATCTGGTCGTCGGGACGGATGCAACGCTCCATGCGGCGGACCGC
>DATGKD010000023.1:0-24872 GCA_035294855.1 Acidimicrobiales bacterium | reverse complement strand
CGGCCGGACAGCCGCTCCAGGGTGGCGTTCGCCTCGCTGACGATCCGCCCAACGAGCTCTTCCACGGTGGGGAGCTCATCGATGCTGCCGACGACCTGACCCGTCGGCAGGACGCCGACGTCGGGGCGGCCCTCGACGAGCGCCGCCTTCGTCATCATCGGGGCGTTGGCGGCCATCACCACCTGTGCCCACGACAGCTCGCTCGACTCCTTCATGGCGCGTCCTTCGCGCAACAACGCTCCGATCGACGTGCGCGTCTGGCGGCGGAACGCCAGCGCGTTGCGCAGCGCCCGGGGCAGCGCGCCGACGCGGCCCGCGCCTTCGAGGTGATCGACGAGCGGCGTGCGGATGACGCGCTGGGGGGCACCGTCGACGCGGGTCGTCACCACCGTGCCCGTCACCGGTGTCTGCAGGTACACCTGTTTGACGGCGTCCGGCACCGTGCTCTCCTGGGTGAGGAGAAAGCGCGTCCCCATGGCGATGCCCGCGGCGCCCCAGGACAGCGCGGCGACGAGCCCACGCCCGGACGAGAACCCGCCCGCCGCGATCACGAACGCCCGCTCTCCTACCGCCTCGACGACCTGAGGCAGGAGCAGCGTCGTCGGGACGAGGCCTGTGTGGCCCCCGCCCTCTGACCCCTGGGCGATCACCCCGTCGACGCCCCAGTCGACGACCTTTTCTGCGTGCCGCCGCGCACCGACGGTCGGGATGACGACGATGCCGGCCTCGCGCAGCCGGGCGACGAGCTCCTTCTTGGGCGCCTGGGCGAAGCTCGCCACCTTGACTCCCGCGTCGACCAGGAGCTCGATGCGTTCGGATACGTCGGCGGCGTCGGTGCGGAGGTTGACGCCGAACGGCGCGTCGGTGCGCAGCTGCACCTCCGCCACCGCATCCTTCAGCTCGCCGACGGTCATCGTCGCGGAGGCGAGGATGCCGAGTGCACCCGCGTTCGCGGTGGCGGAGACGAGGCGCGGACCGGCGACCCAGCCCATGCCCGTCTGGACCACGGGGTAGTGCACCCCCACGACATCGCAGAGCGCGGTGCGCAGCGCAGGGTGCGGTTCGGGAAGGGTCACGCGCCTCGCCAGTCGTCCGACGGGTGGCCGTGGCCGGACCTCGCGCCGTGCCGGTTCACGCCGCCAGCTCCTTGTCGCGGGTGGCGTCGGGGTCGAGCACCGTGCGGATCAGGTCGAGCTCTTCAGCCGTCGGAGCGCGTGTCGTCGGGACGGGGTCGGGGATCACGAGCTCGAATGCGGTGGCGGCGGTCACGTCCTCGGCCGTCACCCCGGGGTGGACCGACCGCAGACGCATCCGGTGGTCTTGCGTGGCGAAGTCGAACACGGCGAGGTTCGAGACCACGCAACGGACGTCGTGGAAGCGAGTTGCCGCGCCACCCGCCGCCGCCGCCCGGTCGTACCCCACGCCGCACACCATGTCGACGTGTTCGACGAACGTGCGCGGGGAATGGGAGGGGACCCAGTAGCTCGTCGGGTGGTTGAGGCTGTTGCCGGGCGCGCCCCGGACGCCGATGAGCTGGGCCTTGGGTCTGGACCAGTCGCCGATCACGCTCAGGTTCTGGTTGCCGTACCGGTCGACCTGCGACGCCATCATCATGATGTGGCGCCTGCCCGACCAGACGACGTCGAACACGCGCCGATACGGCATCCACGCCTCGATGACGAGCGCGTCGCGGCCCGCGGCCAGCGGCGGGGTGTTGGCCATCAACGCGGCCTCGCCGTCGGTGAGCACGAGGTCGGGTTCGAACGTCAGACGGGCGAGGCGCGCCCCCAGGAGCGGGATCGTGCCGAAGGGACTGGCCATGACCTCGCCGTCGCCGCGCCACGCCTCAGCACACGCGACGACGCACACCTCGGCGCGCGTTGCCTCGAGGTCCGCGGTCATTGCACCGCCATCTGGTACGACGCCTCGTCGACGTCGACATAGAGGGCCCGGAATGCGGCCCACTCGTCGCGGTCCGCGGACGCCTTGACGTACTGCCGCTGGAACACCTCGTCGCGCCCGTAGTCCGGGGCACATGAGGTGAAGTGCGCCCCGCCCGGCACCTCGGCCACGGCGTCCGTGAAGAGACGGCTCACGGTCACGGTCTGTATGGGCCCCTCGTCGAGGAGGCCACCCGGCTCGACGACCCGCTCGGCGGTGACGAAGCGCCGCGCCGCCGCGGCCAGGAAGAGCTCGTCGAAGAACGGGTCCGGCCCGAGGACCTGCCCGTTCCCGTTCGTGTCGGCCCGGTTCAGGTGCACGAAGGCGACGTCCAGCGTGAGCGCCGGCATGGCCACGAGCGTCTCGCCCGGCGCGTCCGCGTCGGCGTCGGCCCCGCCGTTCGATGCGCGGCCGGCGGGCGGGTACGGGGACGTCACGGTGCGAAGTCCCGGGTTCACGCGCATGACGTCGGATCCGAGCCCAGCCCGCGTCGGCATGAACGGGACGCGCTGAGCCGCCGCCAGCAGGCCCAGATAGAACATGCCCTCGTCGACTTCCATGGCGTCGACGGTCCCCTCCTGGCGGGCTCGGCGGAAGTTGGGGTCGAGCGCGATCGAGTCGAGCGTCACGAACCCGAAGACCACCTTGCGCACGAGTCCTGAGGCGCACAACAACCCCACGTCGGGGCCGCCGTACGACACGACGGTGAGATCGGCGATCCCCTCTCGGACGATGGCTCGCACGACCGCCATCGGCTTGCGGCGCGAGCCCCAGCCCCCGAAGCCGATGGTCATGCCCGGGCGCAGTTCGGTGACCATGTCGTCGACAGTGGCGCGCTTGTCGGTCATGGCAGGCTCACGTCGAAACCGGTCACGTCGAGCGGGTCACGTCGAGCGGGTCACGTCGAGCGGGTCATTTGGAAGTGTCGGCGTCGCGCTTCTCGACGAAGGCCCGACGTTGCTCGTCCGCCACGCCCGACACGTGCAATTCATAGGTGAAGCCCTGCTCGTACCGGTAGCTCCGCTTCACGTCGACGGGGTCGATGCCGTTCAAAGACTCCTTGGCGCGGCGGATGATGGTCGGGCTCTTCGTGGCGATGGCGGACGCCACCTCGTACGCCGCGTCGAGGAGCTCTCCCCGGGGCACGACCCGGAGCACCGAGCCGTAGTGGTGCAGTTCCGAGGCGGTGGCCGGCTCGGCCGTGTACACCATCGAGCGCATCCGGTGCTGTGGGACGAGACGCGCGAGGTGCGTGGCCGCGCCCAGCGCTCCCCGGTCGACCTCCGGAAGCCCGAAGGTGGCGTCGTCCGACGCCACGACGATGTCGGCGTTCCCGGCGATGCCGATTCCCCCTCCCAGGCAGAAGCCGTGCACGACGGCGATCACGGGAACCTGGCAGTCGTAGACCGCGGCGAACGCGGCGGCACACCCGCGGTTGACGCCCACGAGTGCCTCGTCGCCCTTGGCCTGGATCTCTTTGATGTCGACGCCGGCGCAGAAACCCCGTCCCTCGGCCCGTAGGAGCACCACGCGCACCTCGGCGTCGGCACCGGCGGCGGAGACGGCACCGGCCAATGAGAACCACGACGCCACGTCCAGGGCGTTGACCGGCGGGACGTCGATGACCACCTCGGCGGTGCCTGCAACCCGGTGGTGCGTCTCGATGCCCATTGCGCGCAGGAGGGTATTCGGTGCGCGACCGGGGTGCGAAACGTCGGGGCCTCCGGTGGGCTGGGTGTGCGGCTGGGTGTGCGGCCCGTCAGGACGCTGCGCAGGGCAACTGTGCGAACCACGACGGGGGGACCTGGGCCACCGGCCCCGCCCACCATCCCGACGGCGACGCAGCTTGGTGGGAGCGCCCGAGCGCGCCGATCTGCGGAAGGAGGCGGCGAGCCACCCACTCGCCGCCGCCCACGGTGAAGTGAACACCGTCCGAGCACCGGACCTGCACGCCGTCGACCGACTCGGCGTACCGCGCGCCGGGCGACAACACGCTGCCGAGGTCGATCACGCTGAGGTTGCCGCGGGTTTCGATCGGCAGGGACGTGGCGGCATCGGAGGGAGCCGTTCCCTTCTTGGACGCGGCATGCGCGGGTGCGCCGAGCACGTCCATGATGGCGTTGTCGATCACCACCCGGCCGGGGTCGTCCTCGGGCCAGATCGAGCCGTTCGGTTGGACGCCGGTGTCGAAGAAGGGCGAAGTGAGCAGCACCACGTGGGCACCCTTCGAACCGAGGACGCCCACGGCTTGCCGGAACCGGTCCGAAAGGTAGCTGTCGAACGACGGGTCGCCGAGGTGCGTCCAGGTCGAGCCGACCTGCTGGTTGAGGACGTCCCCCCGCGCCAGGTAGATCACGACGTCCGGGTTCCACTGGTCGACCCACGACCGCCATTGCGCCAGCAGCGCCGCGGGGTCCCCCTCCTTGCAGGGCGTGCCGGGAGGTCCGGTGAACCACAGGACCTGCACGAGCTGGTCCATGGACGCCGAGCAGCCCGGGCTCCCCTCGTTGACGGCGACGACGCCATACTGCGCCGAAAGTCGGCCCAGGCCGACGCCGAGCGTGCCGGCCAGCGAGTCCCCCACCAGGAGCACCTTCACGGGCTCGGCACTGGTCGCTGCGAACAGACGTCCCTCCGACTTGAGGCGCGCACCGTGGGCGGCGCCGACGCCCGCCCGCGATCCGGTCAGGCGAGCCGCGGCGAGCACCTGCGAGCCGGCGTTGCCGCCCGCGTCCCCGCCGGACGCCGCGGCTCCCGTCACGTCCACCGTGGAGAGGAACACCGTGAGCACGGCCATGCCGGCCGCGGCTGGCATGGCGATCGTCGTCGGCCACCGTGACAGGCGGCCCCTGCGGACGGGCAGCTCCACGAGGTATGCGGATGCCGTGGCCACGGCGATGATCACCGCCAACCGCGTCGCCAGGAGCGCAGGGCCCGTGAATCGCACACGCGGGCTCGACATGACCAGGACGACCGGCCAGTACCAGAGGTACATGCCATAGGAGATGCGGCCGACGAACCGCAGCGGTGCCCACCCGAGCACCGACCCCACGAACGTGGACGGACCGCTCGCCAGGCAGGCGATGACCCCGGCCGTGGCCACGGCAGTCAGGAAGAAGCCGCCGTGGAAGGCGACGTAGGAGTTCTCGGGGACGAACGCCCACAGCGCGGCGATCCCGAAGACGCCCGTCACACCCGCGACCGACAGCGCCTTCTGGGTGCGCGCCCGGCGGGCCGGGCCCCACAGCGCGCCCGCAACAGCCAGCGCGGCACCCAGCAACAGACCCTGAGCGCGCGTGTCGCTCCCGTAGTAGCTGCGCGCGGTGTCGGCTGTGGCTCCGGTGATCACCGCCATCCACACCGCCGAAGCGATCGCCCCGGCTAGCGAGATCAGCAAGAGCAACCCGAGCCGGCGCCGCCTGGCCCGCTCGTCAGGGATGGTCGACGCCTCACGCCGCCGACGAGTGCGGACGTTGAGCACGGCCAGGACCGCGACCGGCCACAGCACGTAGAACTGCTCCTCGATCGCGAGTGACCAGGTGTGCAGCAGGGGCATGTGGCTGGACGCCAGGAAGTAGTTGGAGTGCTCCGCGAGCAGGTGCCAGTTGGCGATCTGGAACACCGTGGCCAGCGTGTCGCCTCGCAACGACGGGCCCGCCAGTATCTGTGGCCACAGCACTGCGGCCACACCGACACCGATGAGCATGACGAACAGAGCGGGAAGGAGGCGCCGGGCACGACGGCGCCAGAAATTCGGCAGCGAGATCGTCCCGCTGTCCCGCCATTCGGCGACGAGGAGCGACGTGATGAGGTAGCCCGACAGGGTGAAGAAGACGTCCACGCCGAGGTAGCCGCCAGGCAGTCCCCCGCTCAGCGAGTGGAAGGCGATGACCGCGACGACGGCGAACGCCCGGATGCCGTCGAGAGCGGGGCGGTGGGGCAACGAGGCCGAGCGGGGGGCGGACAACGGGCCCGTGGACGCGTCGCGCGTCGTCGAACTCATCGCACCTCCGGCGTCCCCCCGGGCGCCGCGGGCGCCCATCCCGTTCCCGAAAGTCTCGTTCGGGCCCGTTCGAGACGTCAACAGCCCGGGCGTGCCGGCCGGGAGGCAGGCAACCCTCCAAGGCCCGCAGGTAGCGTGGGCTGCTCGCATGGGACCAGGGCAGAACGATCGATCCGGGACGTTCGACTACCGAGGGAAGGCGGTGCTCGTCACCGGGGGCATGCGCGGCATCGGGCGCGGCATCGCCGAGGCGTTCTTGGCCGCGGGGGCCGACGTCATGGTGTGCGGCCGCACCGAGCCGGGCGAGCTCTTGCCACCCGAGGCGTTCGACCGCCGTGCCGCGTTCGTGCGGGCCGACGTCCGCGACGCCGACCAGGCGACGGCGGCGGTGACCGCCACCGTCGAGCGGTTCGGACGGCTCGACGTCCTGGTCAACAACGCCGGCGGTTCGCCGGCGGCGCCCGCCGCCGACGCGTCGCCGCGGTTCATCGCGCAGGTCGTGGCGCTCAATCTCCTGGCACCGTTCTATTGCGCGCAGGCTGCCAGGCTCCCGATGCTGGAGGATCCCGCGGGGGGCTCCATCGTCAACATCGCCAGCGTCTCGGGGACCCGGCCCTCGCCGGGGACGGCGGCCTACGGCGCGGCCAAGGCCGGGCTCATCAACCTGACCAAGACACTGGCGGTCGAGTGGGCTCCCGAAGTGCGCGTCAACTGCGTCGTCGCGGGCCTCATCTCCACGGAAGCGGGCGATCTTCACTACGGAGGGGCGGCCGGATTGCAGGCGGTGGCCGGCACCGTCCCGATGGGTCGCATGGGCACGCCGGGGGACGTCGGGGGCGCCTGCCTCTTCCTGGCGTCGCCGCTGGCCGGCTTCGTCTCGGGCGCCGCCGTCGAGGTCGACGGCGGAGGCGAACGACCCCCGTACCTGGAGGCCGTCGCGCAGGTCCTCGGGCGCCAAGCCTGACCAAGCCTGACCGAGCCCGACCGGCGGAATCCGGGGACCGTCCCGCCTGAAGTGGAGCGGTCGCGCGGGGCCGTGCTCTGATAACGCCCCGTGAAACTCGCCGTCCCTACCGAAACGCGCAGCGACGAGCAACGCGTGTCGATCGTCCCCGACATCGCCGGACGGCTCGTGGGGCAGGGCGTCGAGGTCGTCGTCCAGGCGGGAGCAGGAAGTCGGGCCTTCTTCCCGGACGCCGCCTACGAGGAAAAGGGCGCCGTCGTCCGCGCCGGGCCTCGTGAGACCACCGTCGACGCCGACCTGGTCACGAAGGTGCACGCCCCGACCGCCGCGGAGGTGGAGCTCCTTCCCGAGGGCGCCACGCTGGTGAGCTTCCTGCAACCAGCCGCCGACCTCGACGCCGTGCGCTCGCTTTCACAACGGAAGATCACCGCGTTCAGCCTCGACCTCGTCCCCCGCATCAGCCGGGCTCAGTCGATGGACGCGCTTTCCTCCCAGGCGACCGTGTCGGGGTACCTGTCGGGTCTCGCCGCCGCCGTCCGGCTCCCGAAGTTCTTCCCCCTCTTCATGACGGCCGCGGGGACGGTCCCACCCGCCAAGGTGCTCGTCCTCGGCGCAGGCGTGGCCGGCCTGCAGGCCATCGCCACCGCCCGCCGGCTCGGCGCGCAGGTGCGGGCCTACGACGTTCGGGCTGCCGCCAAGGAAGAGGTCCAGTCGCTCGGCGCGACCTTCGTCGAGCTCGAGCTCGAGACCCAGGAGGGCTCGGGGGGTTATGCCCGCGAGCAGTCCGAGGAGTTCCTGGCGCGCCAACGCGAGCTGATCAGCAACGAGGTCGCCGTGTCGGACGTGGTCATCACGACGGCCGCCGTTCCCGGCCGCAAGGCGCCGGTGCTGGTCACGACCGACATGGTGGAGCGCATGGTCGCCGGCTCGGTGGTGGTCGACATGGCGGCCGATGCAGGCGGCAACTGCGAGCTCTCGGAGCCCGGCGTCGACATCGACCACAACGGCGTCGTCGTCGCCGGGCTGACGAACCCGCCCTCGGCGATGCCGACCCACGCGAGCTTCCTGTACTCGCGCAACGTGAACAACTTCCTTGCCCTCCTGATCCAGGACGGCGAGCTCCGCCCGGACTTCGACGACGAGATCGTCGTGCGGAGTTGCGTCCTGCGCAACGGGGAGGTCGTCAACGAGGCGGCGACCCAGCTCCTCGAGGGCAAGGGGGCGTCGTGACGGTCACAGGGACACTCGCCGCTGGGCTCTTCGCCACCTCGAGCCCGGGGATCATGGGCTTCATCACCGTCTTCGTCCTGGCCGCGTTCGTCGGGTACGAAGTCATTTCGAAGGTCCCGAGCATCCTCCACACCCCGTTGATGTCGGGAAGCAACGCCATCCACGGCATCATCCTCGTGGGCACGATGGTCGTGCTCGGCGAGGCGCACGGCGCCGCGCAGTTGACTCTCGGCTTCCTCGCCGTCGTGCTCGCGACGTTGAACGTCGTGGGCGGCTTCGTGGTGACCGACCGGATGCTCGAGATGTTCAGGTCGAGGCCGTCGCCGGGAGCCTCGGCCCCCAACGCGCCCGCTGCCAACGCGCCCGCCGCCGCCACGCCTGCCGTCAACGCGCCCGCGGCCAACGCGCCCGCTGCCAACGCGCCCGCCGCCGCTGAGCCGAAAGACGGAACGGCGACCGAGACGCCAACTGACGGGACGGCGCCATGAGCAGGGCCACGGCGACCGACCTCGTCTACCTGATCGCCATCGTCGGGTTCATCCTGGCGCTGAAAGGCCTGAGCTCACCACGTCACGCCCGCAGGGGAAACCTCGCCGGCGCGGCAGGGATGCTCATCGCGGTGGCGTGGACGTTCTCGCTCCCCCAGGTCTACGGACAGACGCGCAACCTGGTGCTCATCGTCGTCGCCGTCGTGATCGGTGCGGCGATCGGGGTGCCCGCGGCCCGCATGGTGAAGATGACCGCAATGCCTCAGATGGTGGCCATCTTCAACGGCGTGGGCGGGGGGGCGGCAGCCCTGGTGTCGTTCACCGAGTTCATCGCCACGCCCGGCAAGTCGCTCGCCATCTACAAGATCTGCGAGATCCTGTTCGGCGTCCTTGTGGGGTCGATCTCCTTTGCGGGCAGCGGCGTGGCGTTCGCCAAGCTGCAGGAGCTCATGACGGGCCGGCCGATCACCTACCCCGCGCAGCAACCCATCAACGCCGCACTCGGGCTCACCATCGTGGTGTTGCTCATCCTGACGGTCATCACCGCCAACACCGCCGTGCTGGTCGTAGTGCTCTTCCTGTCGCTCGGGCTGGGGGCGATCTTCGTCCTCCCGATCGGTGGGGCGGACACCCCGGTGCTCATCTCGCTACTCAACGCCTTCACCGGACTCGCCGTGGCCGCTTCGGGGTTCACGCTCAACAGCACGCTTCTCATCGTGGCCGGCACCCTGGTGGGCGCATCCGGCACGCTGCTCACCCGGATGATGAGCAACGCCATGGGCCGCTCGCTCCCGAACATCCTCTTCAGCGCGTTCGGTTCGGTCGTGACCGCCACCGGAGGCACAGACGAAGAATCCCGGCCCGTGCGGTCGGGAACGGCGGAAGACATCGCGGTGCTGCTCGCCTACGCCCACAAGGTCGCGATCGTGCCGGGGTACGGCCTCGCCGTTGCGCAGGCACAGCACACCGCCCGGGAGCTCGCCGACGCCCTGGCAGCCCGGGGGGTCGAGGTGTACTACGCCATCCACCCCGTGGCCGGCCGGATGCCGGGCCACATGAACGTGCTGCTGGCCGAGGCGAACGTTCCCTACGAGCAGCTTGAGGAGATGGACGACGCCAACGCCGACATGCAGACGACCGACGTCGCGCTGGTCGTCGGCGCCAACGACACGGTCAACCCCGCCGCCAAGAACACGCCGGGCAGCCCCATCTACGGCATGCCCATCATCAATGCGGACCAGGCGACCAACATCATCTTCTTGAAGCGCTCGATGCGACCGGGCTTCGCCGGCATCGACAACGATCTGCTCTACGACCCGAAGACGACGATGTTGTTCGGGGACGCGAAGGACTCCCTTTCGAAGCTGGTTGCCGCGGTCAAAGCGGCGTAACGCCGGCCCCGCTCGTCAGCGCGCGCTCGCTCCCTGCGGAACCGGCGACGGTCCCCCTTCGACCAGGTGGGCGAAAACGAGCAGGCCCTGGCTCGTCCGCCGTGACGCCGAGACGACGACCTCGACGCCGTGCAGGCCCACCAGGTGGGCCGCGTCGTTGACCACGACCATGTCGCCTTCGGGCAGGTAGCCCACGGCCTGCCCGGGCTGGCGCCCTTCCTTGACGAAGTCGATCACCAGACGCTCTCCAGGCGGATGGTCGGGCGTCAGCTCGGCCGTCAAGCGGTGGAGGTCGACGGCGACGACCCCCATTGCCTCGGCGCGCTGGACCGCGTCGACGGAGCACGTCACCAGCCTGACGTTGAGGCGGTGGGCAAGAGCAAGGGCGCGGTCCTCGGTGTCGTCGAGCTGCGGGAGCTCGTCGTCGGTGACGCGTACGTCGACGCCGGCGTCGCGCAGCGCCTCGATCGATTCGAGACCGCGGCGGGCGCGCCGGGACGACACCGGCTCGGGGCTCTCGGCGATGGCCTGCACCTCGTCGACGACGAACCTCGGCACGACGAGGCCCCCGCTCAGCAGCCCGGAGCGTCCCAGGACGGTCAGCTGCCGGTCCATGACGGCGGAGGTGTCGGCCAGGAGCGCTCCCCCCGGCGGTGGCTCGTCGGTCCGCTCCAGGATGTGCGACATCCCGACGGCGCGGATGATGTCCTTTCCCTTCATGACGCCGAGCCGCACGCCGCCCGCGCACAGCACCCAGGCGAACGCGGCCACAACCGGGTAGTCGATGCTCGAATGGACGAGCGCCAGAAGGGGCAGTCCCGCTACGAGTCCGAGCAGGAGCCCGGTCGTCCCCACCACCGCCGCCGCGAAGACCTCGCCTGCGGCCGTGGCGCGCAACTGGTCGACCGCCTCGCGCAAGCCGCGGTCGAGCAGCCGGCCGACGATGCCGCCGAGCAGGTAGGAGATGAGCGCGCCGAGGGTGACCGCCACCACTTCGACGGTCGATCCCTGACCGACACGGTTGCCGACCGCCACGCCGCCGATCACCCCGGCGATCACGAGGATGAGCCTGAAGATCTCGACGAAAATCACCGCGGTGCAGCCCTCGTTCGTTGTCGGAGACGCCGGTCGGTGCAGCCGAGGCCAGGCTAACCAGGCGCTTCTCCCTTGCAGTGGTTATCGACCGTTCCGGGCAGGGGGTTTACCCGGCCATCCCCGGGCCGACCGACTCCACAGGAGTGCCGCCCAAGGGTCACACAACACCTCGGCATGACGGCCGTCGGCACATCGTCCAGGATGGGCCCGTGAAGGTCTTCGTGGCAGGCGCAACCGGCGTCCTGGGGCGGCGCGCGGTCGCTCTCCTCCTCGGGGCCGGGCACGAAGTGACCGGCGTCGCTCGGTCACCCGAGCGCGAGGCGATGCTCCGTCGCATCGGCGCGCACCCCGTGACGGTGGACATCTTCGACGTCGACGCGCTGCGCCCCGCGGTCGCGGGGCACGACGTGGTCTGCAATCTCGCTACTCATATACCGCCCACCACGCGCATGGCCCTGCCCAGCGCCTGGAGCGAGAACGACCGGATCCGTTCGCTCGGATCGCGCAACCTCGTTGACGCGGCGCTGGCCGCTGAGGCGACCCGCTTCGTCCAGGAGTCGATCGGCTTCGTCTACGAAGACGCCGGCGACGAGTGGATCGACGAATCGGCGCCGGTCGACCCCGTGGCGAACCTGCACAGCGCGACGGAGGCCGAGGCCAACACCGAACGCTTCGGCGAGGGTGGCGGAGTTGGGGTCGTGCTCCGGTTCGCCGCCTTCTACGGCCCGGACAGCGAGACGACGCTGACGACCATCAGGCTCGCACGGCGGAGGATCGCGGCCATGCCCGGGCGGCGTGTCTTCATCTCCTCGATATCGACCGACGACGCCGCGTCGGCCGTGGTGGCGTCTCTCGGAGCGTCGGGTGGCGTCTACAACGTGGGCGACAACGACCCGGTCCGCCGCGGCGAGTATTTCGGCACCCTGGCGGACGCGCTCGGCGTCAAGCCGCCCCGCGTCGCACCGCTGTGGTTGGTGAAGCTGGGCGGTCGCCGGGCTGGGTATCTCGGGCGCTCGCAACGGTTGTCGAACCGTCGCTTCGTCGAGGCCACCGGATGGACGCCCACGCACCCGAGCGTGCGCGAAGGCTGGCCCGCCACAGTTGCAGCCGTCGGGGCCGCCGCTTCCTGAAGCCACGAACGCCGTCGCACCTCCGTCGGCGGCTGCGCCCGCAGCTCCGCCCGCCACGTCGGCCGGCTGAGAGTGGCAGCGTTTTCGGGGCGACCGCGATCGCCGCCCCGTCGGGGCCTACCGTACGAAGCGCGGGTCTAGGCGAGGGCGGGGGGGTCCGGGGGTAGGGGGCCGATCGCTTCGGCAAAGGCTCCGCTGGGTCATGGCAGTGGGGGGAACGTTGGGACCATCTCCTCTTCAGGTCCGCCGTGACCCGTCCGACAAATTGTCGGTGCTGACTGCCGGCGGCCGCACGTCCCTTTCGAGCCCGCCCCTCGGCAAGCGCCACGCCGTCTCCACGCACCGCAGCGCACCATCCGCGAAGGCGGTCCCCCCGCGGGTTCTGCGCACCACCGTCGGGCTCGTCGCACTCGTCTCGGTGTGCGGACTTGCCGCCCTGGCCGCTCCCGGAACGGCAGCCGCCTCGTCGGGCACGTACGCGGGAACAGGCGTCATGGCGTTCGGCGACGCCGGCGTCCATGGGACGCCGAGCGGCACGCTGTCATCGCTGATCACCGGCATGGCGCCGACACCCGACGGCCAGGGCTACTGGCTGGTCGGGACCGACGGCGGGGTCTTCTCCTACGGCGATGCCACGTTCCACGGCTCCCTGGGCGCGCTCCGCCTCACCGGGCCGGTGGTCGGCATGGCGGCCACCTCCGACGGGGAGGGCTACTGGCTGGTGGCGCTCGACGGTGGGGTCTTCGCCTTCGGCGACGCGTTGTTCCACGGCTCGATGGGCGCGGTCAGGCTCGACCAGCCGGTCGTGGGCATGGCGCCGACGCCCGATGGCAAGGGCTACTGGCTCGTCGCCGCTGACGGCGGCATCTTCGCGTTCGGTGACGCGCCGTTCGAGGGCTCCATGGGGGGCAAGGCCCTGGCGTCCTCGGTGGTGGGCATGGCGCCGACGCCCGACGGCAAGGGCTACTGGCTGGTGGCGGGCGACGGCGGCATCTTCGCGTTCGGCGACGCGCCGTTCGAAGGGTCGAAGGGGGGCCAGTCCACCCCGGCGTCGGTCGTCGGCATGGCGGCGTCGCCCGACGGGCGCGGGTACTGGATGGCGGGCAACGACGGCAGCGTGTTCAGCTTCGGCAGCGCCCACGGGTACGGGTCCACATCGGGTACGAAGCCCCCGTCCCCGGTGATCGGCATGGCGGCGACCCCCGATGGCAAGGGCTACTGGCTGCTCGAGCCGGACGACTGGACGTACTCGTTCTCCGACCCGCCGCCCTACGCCCTCCCGGTGTCGGCGGCCATTGCGAACGTGGCGGCCAGTCAGGTTGGGCCCGACCCGGACAACAACCGGGGTTCGTTCTGCAACCCCTACGGGCCGTGCGAGCCGTGGTGTGCGCTGTTTGCGACGTGGGTCTGGCGACAGGTCGGCATCCCGATCCCCTCCTACGCCTTCACCGGGAGCATGTTCTCCTGGGGTGGAGCCTCGGGCGAGCTCCTGGCGCCCACGGCGGTGGCGGCTCCGGGCGACGCCCTGCTGTACGGCACCGGGCCCCAGAGCACCGACACGTCGGTCCACACCGGCATCGTCGTGCAGGTGTGGCCCGACGGCGCCGTGCTGACCGTCGAGGGCGACGCCGGGCCGGCGCCCAACGGGCAGTACAACGTCGTCATCAACGGGCCGTTCCTGCCGTCGAACTCGCTCGAGTACAACGGTTTTCCCGTCTATTCGATCGTCCAGCCCGTGCGATGACGTCGGCGCCGCGATAACGGACGACAAGGGGGCACGTAGGCTCCGACCATGGAGTCGTCCAGCATGGACGAGGGGTTGGGGCCATTGGATGGCCCTCCCGGTACATCTGTCCGGCAGGCACCCGCCTCTTTTCGTGACGCCGCCGACCGTGCCGGCACGGTCGACCCTGCGGTCAGCGCCGCTCGCACCGGCGATGACAACCACCCGGTTCCTCCGCTCGTGAACGAGGTGCCCGCGATCCCTCGTATCCACCAGGTGGCCGACATGGAACCGACGACAGCCCTGCCAACCCTCGGCGATGCCCACGCACCAGCGCCGATGCGGACGCCGACGGCCCACGCTCCGGCCGGCACCCGCACCGGCACCCTCGAACAACCGGCCCCGGCCACCGAAGGCCCCGACCTCCGCGCCACGTTCGAGGCGGTGCTCGCCAACGTGCGCACTGCCTATATCGGACGCGACGACACCGTGCGGCTCGCGCTGTGCTGCTTGTTGGCCGAAGGCCACCTCCTCGTCGAGGACCACCCGGGGGTGGGCAAGACCACCCTCGCCAAGGCGCTGGCCCGTTCCCTCGGTCTCGGCTTCGGCCGAATCCAGTTCACCGCCGACCTGTTGCCCGCGGACGTCACGGGCGCCGTGGTCTTCGATCGAGAAAGTGGTCAGATCCTCTTCCGCCCCGGCCCCCTGTTCACGAACGTGGTGTTGGCCGACGAGCTCAACCGGGCGTCGCCCAAAGCGCAGTCGGCGCTGCTGGAGGCCATGGAAGAGCGCCAGGTGAGCGCAGACGGGATCAGCCACCGCCTCCCCGCGCCGTTCATGGTGCTCGCCACGCAGAACCCGTTCGACGCGGCCGGCACCTTCCCCCTCCCCCACAGCCAGCGCGACCGCTTCCTGCTCCGGTTGAGCCTCGGGTATCCCGACCGCGCCGCCGAGGACGAGCTCCTCGCGTCCGCACGCACCCGCCCGGTCCCCGAGGAGCTCCGACCGGTCGGTGGCCCCGTCTTCCTGGCGGCGTTCACCGCCGCGGTCGGGGAGGCGTTCGTCGCGCCCGAGGTGCGCGCCTACGTCCTCGACCTCGTGGCCGAGACGCGCGTTCACCCTGACCTGGCGGTGGGCGCATCGCCGCGCGCCACGTTGTGCGTGCTGCGCGCCGCGGCGTCGTTGGCGGTCGGCATGGGCCGCAACTACGTCACGCCCGACGACGTCAAGGCCGTCGCCGAGCCGGCCCTCGGCCATCGCGTCGTCGTCCATCCCGCCGCCGAGCTGGCCGGGGTGACCCAGCAGGCGGTCGTGGAGGACATCCTCACGCGCATCGTGGTGCCGATCGCCGGCACCGGCTAGCGGCGCGCCGGGGCGCGGGAGGTGCTGTCGACCCGGGGGATCGTCCTGGCCGTGGGCGCAGCCGCGGCGGCGATCGCCGGGTTCTCCTACGGCGTCGAGGAGTTCGTCCTCCTCGCCGTGGCGGCAGCTGTCCTGCTCATCCTCGGCGCGGCGTGGGTCCGTGTCCGCGAACGAGCGGTGCGGACCGCCTTGCGAGTGGTGGTCACCGTGCCCGTGCCCGAGGTGGCAGCGGGGACGCCGGCGGTCATCGACATGACCGTCACCAACGCGGGAGCCCGCCGGCTGCCGCCGATCTCGGTCGAGGACGCCGCCGGGCACTGGGGACTGTCGCATCCCGGGCTGCGCGAGCACCGTACCGATCCCGGGCGTCGGGTCGCCCAGCCTCGCCCGAAGCGCGCCAGGGACGGGCGGGACTTCCACGGGGACGACCGCAAGCTGCTCTCCCGCGTGGTGCGCCTCCCCGACCTGCGCGCCGGCGCGAGCGTCACGTTGCGGGTCCCGGCGCCCACCGCCGCTCGCGGCCTGCTCACGCTCAGCCAAGTGGGGCTGTGGTGCGAGGACCCGCTGCGCCTCTTCTCCCGGCGCGCCACCACCGCGCCACCTGCACACGTCGTCGTGTACCCCGTCCCCGCAGCGCCGTCCCGTCACAGCCAGGCCGACGCCGCGGCCGGACGGCACGACCGCGCCGACCGGGCGCGTCGAGCGTCCTTGCCGGACAGACACGCGGGCGCGCCGTCCACGGCGGCCACCCTGTCGGGCGACGAGCTGTCCGGTCTCCGCCCCTACGTCCCGGGCGACCGCCTCACCCGCCTGCACTGGCAGACCCTCGCCCGCTCGGGCGATCTCGTCGTGCGCGAGTTCGTCGACGCGGAGACAGATGCGCTCGCGTTGCTCGTCGACCTGCGGCCGACGTCGCACTCCGGTGACTCGATCGAGCACGCCGTGTCACGCGCTGCGGGCCTGGGGGTGGCCGCCCTCGCCCGCGGACAGGCGGTCGAGCTGTGCACGAGCACCGGCGATCGCGTGTCGATCACGCCCGGCACCGCGGGCCACGGCACCTTGCTGCGCGCCCTCGCCATGCTCGGCCCCGCCAACCCGCCTCCATCGGTCGCGATGCGGTACGGCGACCGCCCCGGTGCGGGCGCGGTGTGGGCCACCGGCCGCCTCGACACCGGCACGGTCGTCCTCGTCACCACCGCGGCGGGCGACACCGGGCGCGCCCTTCCCGAACCTCTCCGCCACCGGGCCGAGACGGTGCTCGTGTCATGAGTGCTCCGGACGGGCGATCGTCGGTGGCCCGCGTGTCGACCATGCGCCTCACGCCGGACCTGGCGCTGCTCGCCACCTCGATGGCCGCCGCTGTCGGCGTCGGCCGGCTCACCCAGGCTCCGACCGCGGCGCACGTCGTCGTGCCGATCGTCGCCATGGTCGTCGTCGGGCACCTGGCCACGACGCTCACGCGTCGGGTGCGAACCCCCGTACCGATCGTCCTCGCCGCAGGCCTCGTCACCGTGGCGCTCGCCACCGCCTGGGGGCAGCTGTGGTCCGCCACGCTCCACGGCCTGCCCACGGCCACGACCTGGCGCGTCTTCGTCGATCGACTGGACGCCGCGGGCTCGGTCATCCGGTCGAACCCCACGCCGGTGCCCGCGACGTCCGGCGTCGTGCTGTGCATCGCACTCGGCGGGGGCCTCGCCGCCGTCATCGGGGCGACGCTGTGGGCCTGGCAGGAGAGCCGGCCGAGGCGCGGCGCCAACCGGTCGCCACGTCCGCTTGTCGCGCTCGTTCCGTCGTTCGGCCTGTTGTGTTACGCGTCGCTGCTCAGCTCCGAGGTCGATCGCGTCCAGGCGGTGTTCGCCTACCTGGTGTGTGCGCTGGTCTTCGTCGTTCTCGCCGACCGCCCGGTCACCGCACGCTCGCGCGCCGCCCGTGGGCGCCGCCGGCTGCGTGCCGGTGCATCCGCGCTCGCCCCCGCGTCGGTGGCGGCGTGCCTCGCCGTCGTCGTGGCGCTGGCGGTCTCGCCGGGCCTGTCGACCATGAAGGTGAGCGCTCTACCCTTCGCGCAACGCGGGGGCGCCGTCGCCGGCCTCGGCTTCTCGGGCACCGGCCCCGGCGGGGCCGCCGGGTCCTCCTCGCTCGGAGGGGGCGGCGGCCCGTCGCTGTTCCCCGGGGTACGGGCCATCGACCTCGTCGACGACCTCCAGGCCGTCCTCACCAACCGGACGACGGAGCTCATGTTCTCGGCCACCTCGCCGGTGCCCACGTACTGGCAGCTCGCCGTGCTGACGCGCTTCGACGGGCGGTCGTGGTCGCCCGATCCCGCCACGGTGGCGGCGATCAACAACGTGACGCTCCCCGCGCAGTCCCGTTCGTACCCCGGGCTCCCCGCCCTGCCCGAGTCCAAGCCGGCCGCCACGTTCTCGACCACGGTGACCGTCGCCGACCTTCAGAGCACGCTGCTCCCGCTGCCCCCCAACACCCAGTCGATCGGGGATGCCAACGCCGTCGTCGTCCCCGGCTTCGGCGCCGTGCAGCCCTACGAGGCCGCGCCCGGTGCCATCTACGACGCGGTGGCCGCGCTGCCGGCGCGCTCCGCGCCGCGGTCGGGTGCTCGCAGCACCGCCGCGGCGAGCACCCCGGCGCCGCCCGACGCGGCCTCCCTCGCTCCGTACCTGGAGTTGCCGTCGCTGCCCCAGTCGGTGGTCACGCTCGCCCACCAGATCGTCGCCGGCACCAACGGCCCCGCCGCCGCGGCCGCCGCCCTCGCCCACTGGTTCGACTCCGGCCGGTTCCGCTACACGCTCACGCCCCCGGTCCCGCCGAGCGGCAACGCCCTCGAGTCGTTCCTCTTCACCACGCGCCAGGGCTTCTGCCAGCAATTCGCCGCCGCCTACGCGGTGCTCGCCCGCATCGACGGTCTTCCGGCGCGCGTCGCCGTGGGCTTCACGACCGGCACCGTCGCCCGCGGGCACTACCGGGTGACCGGCGCCGACGCGCACGTGTGGCCCGAGGTGTACCTGGGTCCCGCGACCGGGTGGACCTCGTTCGAGCCCACCCCGGCGTCGTCCGGCGAGCCGAACGGCGTCGGCGTGGTGAACGGCGCCCGGGCCGGCGCACAGAACAACGGCGCGACCGGGGCGAGCTCGTCCTCGTCGTCGGTGGTGCTGCCGGCCCGCCGCCCCTCGCTCGTCCGTCCCCCCACGCCTTCGACGGTGCCTCTCAGCCTCCACGGCCGCCTCGCCGCGGGCCGGTCGTCCTCATCGGGCGGGCCGTCCGCTGCCCTGCTCGTGCTCCTGGCGCTCGGTGGTGCCGCCGCCCTCGCCGGCGCGGTCGTGGGCGGACGGCGGTACCTGCAGCGGCGGCCGCACCTCCGTCTCCGGTGGCGGCGGCTGTGGACGCAGCACCGGCGCGGTGGCGCGGTTGCCGACCCGAGGAGCGAGGTGCTCGCTCAGTGGCGGGACGCGGCGTCGGCGCTCGAACGCGTCCGGCTCGGCCGGCAGCCCGCCGAGACGTTGCACGAGCACGCCGCGCGCCTCGAGTCCTTGGCGGGCGCCCGCTGGCTGTCGTTCTCGCCTGCGGCGCTGCCGCTCGGCGCCGGGCGCGGCGCGCGCGGCGCGGCGCCCGCCGGCGATCCTGGTGCCTCGGACCCCATCGCCGCCGCCGTCGAGGCGTACCGGCGGCTTGCCGAGCTCGCTTCACGGGCCAGCTACGGGGCCGACCCCTGCACGCCGGGGGACGCCGAGGACGCCGGCGAGCTCAACGCCGCGGTTCAGGGAGGCCTGGCCCGCTCACCAGCCGTTCGGTAGGCCGCTCCTCCAAGGCGCTCCGCTGCCGGCCGTGCGGTCCCGAGCCCGGTGGTGCGAGGATGGCCGTGCTGCTCGGACCCTGCCTCTGCAACAGGGAGACGCACATGACCCCCGTGACGATGCCCGTGACTGCCATCGACCTGTCGGACCTGGAGTTCTGGGCCCAGCCGTGGGAGGTGCGCGAGGCCGCCTTCCGGACGTTGCGCGCGGAGCGCCCCATCGCCTTCTTCGAAGAGCCTGAATTCGATGTCGAATCGTTCATCCAGATCCCGAGAGGCCCCGGCTACTACGCCATCACCCGCCACGCGGACATCGTCGAGATCAGCCGGCACCCCGAGCTCTACTGCTCGGGGAAGTCGGGCACCACCATCGTCGACATGCCGACCGAGATGCTCGAGTTCTTCGGGTCCATGATCAACATGGACGACCCCCGCCATGCCCGCCTGCGACGCATCGTCTCGGCTGCCTTCAACCCCCGGATGGTGAGGAGCATCGAGGACACCATCGAGTCCGTCGCCGACGGCGTCATCGACCGGGTCCGCGACCGGGGCGAGTGCGATTTCGTCACCGAGGTGGCCGCCCGGCTGCCGCTCAAGGTCATCTGCGACATGATGGGCGTGACCGAGCGCGATTACGACACCGTGTTCTCGTGCTCGAACATCATCCTGTCGATGGGTGATCCCGAGTACGTCTCCGAGGGCGAGGACCCGGTGCTCGCGTTCATGAACGCGGGCAGCACCCTCGCCGACATGATGCGTGATCTCAGCATGTTCCGCGTCGACCACCCGACCGACGACCTCACCTCTGCGCTCGTGCACGCGAACGTCGACGGGGAGTCGCTCGACCAGCAGGAGCTGGCGTCGTTCTTCATCCTGCTCCTCGTGGCGGGGAACGAAACGACGCGGAACGCCATCAGCCACGGCCTGTGGGCGCTCACCGAGCACCCCGACCAGCGGGCCGCCTGGAAGGCGGACTTCGAGGGCGTGGCCCCCACCGCCGTCGACGAGATCGTCCGCTGGGCCTCCCCAGTCATCTTCAT
The DNA here is from genome assembly GCA_035294855.1 of Acidimicrobiales bacterium. Lineage (GTDB taxonomy): Bacteria > Actinomycetota > Acidimicrobiia > Acidimicrobiales > UBA8190 > DATGKD01. Next base: position 4,700 of record DATGKD010000023.1, on the reverse strand, counting down.
GCGGCGCACGCTCACCGCGCCGGCCACCCTGTCGGGGCATGCATTCGCCGAGGGCGACAAGGTCATCCTCTTCTACAACTCCGCCAACCGAGACGAGGACGTGTTCGAGAACCCGTACCGCTTCGACGTACGGCGGAGCCCCAACCCACACGTCGGCTTCGGGGCACCCGGTCCCCATTTCTGCCTGGGCGCCCACCTGGCCCGGCGGGAGATCACCGTCATGTTCCGCGAGCTGTTCCGCCGGCTGCCCGACATTCAGGCCAGCGCCGAGCCGGACCGGCTGCGCTCGAACTTCATCAACGGCATCAAGCACCTCCCCGCCGCGTTCACGCCTGGCGGCGCGGCGGCTTGAGACGGCACGAGCCCCCGGAAGCAGGTTCACCGCCATGAGCGAGCCTTCGAGCGCGCCCGTCACGACCCAGATGGGTCACGGCGTCAACCAGCGGGCCCTCATCAAGATGAGCGCGGACGAGGTCGACGCCTTCCTGGCGGAGCGCCGGCCGATGACGCTGTGCAGCATCAACCACGACGGCTCGATCCATGCCGTGGCCATGTGGTACGGCTTCTTGGAGGGCCGGGTCGCATTCGAGACCAAGGCCAAGTCGCAGAAGGTGCAGAACCTCCGGCGCGACCCGCGCATCACGTGCATGGTCGAGGACGGCGATTACTACGAAGAGCTCCGCGGCGTCGAGCTCGTCGGCAGGGCCGAGATCGTCGAGGATCCCGAACGCATGTGGGAGCTCGGCGTGAACCTCTTCGAGCGCTACTACGGCACCTACACCGACGACCTCCGGCCGTTCGTCGAAACGATGCTCAACAAGCGCGTCGTGATCAAGCTCCATCCCGAGCGCACGGTCACCTGGGACCACCGCAAGCTCGGGCTGCCACCGACGCGCCCCTCCTGATCGGCACCCGACCCGGCCCGGCGGTCTGCCGCCCCATGCCCCGCCTCGTCGCGCCCTCGATCTGAAACGCGTTCCATTCGGGGCTACTCTCGGCGCCCGTCAGCGCCGCCGGACGACCAGGTGGCAACACTTCTGGAGGTCAGTGCCGTCGTGATCGGGCAGTCGTGATCGGGCCGTCATGATCCTGGACCGCTTCCGGATGACCGACCGGGTGGCCGTCGTCACCGGCGCCGGGCGGGGTATCGGGGCCGCGAGCGCGGTCGCGCTCGCCGAAGCGGGTGCCGACGTCGTGATCTCCGCCCGCACCGCGTCGCAGCTCGAAGAGGTGGCTGCACGGATCCAGGGCACGGGGCGCCAGGCGGTGGTGGTGCCCGCCGATCTCAACGACCTCGACGCGGTCGCCGCCCTGGCGGACACGGCGAAGGAGGCGTTCGGACGTCTCGACGTCGTCGTGAACAACGTGGGCGGCACCATGCCCGGCGCCTTCCTCGACACGTCGCCCAAGGCTCTCGAAGGGGCGTTCCACTTCAACGTGACCACCGCGCACGCGCTCACGCGGGCCGCCGTGCCCGCCATGCTCGAGCACGACGGCGGCGCGGTCGTCAACATCACCTCGGCGATGTCGCGCACGCAGGGTCGCGGCTTCGTGGCGTACGGCACGGCCAAGGCCGCCCTGGCCCATTACACCCGCCTGGCGGCTACCGACCTCGCACCACGCATCCGGGTGAATGCCATCGCCGTGGGCTCGGTCGCCACGTCCGCCCTCGAGATCGTGCTGACGAACGAGGATCTCCGGACCACGATGGAAAACGCGACCCCCCTGAAGCGCATCGGCGATCCCGAGGACATCGCCGCCGCGGTCGTCTACCTGTGCTCACCGGCGGGCAGCTACGTCACCGGCAAGGTGCTCGAGGTGGACGGCGGACTCGACCACCCCAACCTCGAACTCGGTCTGCCCGATCTATGAGCGGCATTTCCGAGGTGGCAGACCCGTGACCGGCCCCTACCGCACCGTGTTGTGGGGGACCGGCAACGTCGGCCGCCACGCCATCGCCGGCATCGACGCCCGTCCGGACCTCGAGCTCGCCGGCGTGTGGGTGTCGAATCCCGACAAGGTGGGCCGGGACGCGGGAGAACTGGCCGGCCTCGGGCGATCGCTCGGTGTGGCCGCCACCGACGACGCCGACGCGCTCTTGGCGGCCGGGCCGGACTGCGTCGTGCACACCGCCATGGCCGACGACCGCATCGGGGAGGCCCTCGCCGACCTCGAGCGGATCCTCCGCTCGGGCGCCAACGTCGTCTCCAGCGGCCCGGTCTTCCTGCAGTACCCGATGGGGGTGGTGCCCGACAGCATGGTCGACCCGTTGCGCGCCGCGGCGGTCGACGCGGGCGTCTCGTTGTGGGTGAACGGCATCGACCCGGGCTTCGCCAACGACTGGCTGGCGCTGGTCCTCACGGCCGTGAGCGAGCGGATCGAGGAGGTGCGCTGCCTCGAGATCTTGAACTACGCCACCTACGACCAGCCGATGATCATGTTCGACGTCATGGGCTTCGGACGACCCCTCGACGACGTCCCCATGCTCCTGCAACCGGGCGTGCTCACCATGGCGTGGGGAAGCGTGGTGCGCCAGCTGGCCAGCGGGCTCGGCGTCGAGCTCGACACCGTCGACGAACGCTACGAGCGATTGCCCGCGCCGGAGGACTTCTCCATCAGCTCGGGGACCATCGCCAAGGGCACCGCCGCGGCGTTGCGTTTCGAGGTACGGGGGCTCGTCGGCGGGCGACCGGTCGTGGTGCTGGAGCACGTCACCCGGCTCGCCGACGACCTGGCGCCCGATTGGCCGCAGCCCGCCGGTCAAGGTGGCTACCGCGTCGTGGTTCGGGGCGAGCCCAACTACCAGCTGGACCTGCAGTTGGTCGGCACCGACGGCGATCACAACACGGCGGGGCTGAAGGCCACCGCCATGCGCCTGGTCAATGCCGTGCCCGCCGTCGTCGCCGCCCCCCCGGGCCTCCTCACCGCGCTCGACCTACCGCTCGTCACCGGCCGGGGGCTCGTGGTCTGAGTCCCGGTGCCGGGGGGCGGGTGCTGAGTCCCGGGCCCCGGCCCGGGCGGCGCCCCCTCAGCGGTGCGGGGCGTGGCGCTGCTGTTGGTGGTCATCGATGACCTCGCACGGCGGGGCGCATCCGACACCGCGCCGTCGTCGTGTGCCCGGGGTCACACGGTGCGGTGAGCCGGGATGCTCTTCGGATAGTGCAGTGCACGGACGCGCCGGCCCTGGCGCCAGAACAACAGCAGCCCCAGGCCGGCGGTCACCGGGAGAACGGCCATCGCCACCCGGTAGCCCGCCGCGCCCTGCCCGCCGTGGCCGAACGCGTCGAGGAGCCATCCCACGACGAGGTCGCCGGCGACGGCGCACACGAAGCCGCCGATGTTGGCGACGCCGGTCGCCGTGCCGCCCCGCTCGGGCGGATTCGCCTCGCGCGCGATGTCGAACGCGATCACCGAGACCGAAGCCCCGAGACCCGTGGTGATCACGATGCTGGCGAGCAGCACCCCTGGCACCCGGCCCGCTCCCCAGCCGAGAGCGGCGGTCCACGCGCCGACGAGCGCCAGTCCACAGACGGTGACCGCGCCGGCGCGCCAGCGCGGGGCCCGGACCACGAGCAACCCCACGAGCGGCGCGCTGCATGCGGCGGTGACCACCACCAGCGCCAGGAGCACGCTCGCCGTCTGCCCGGAGAAGTGCTGGGACCGCACCAGGAACGGGTAGCCCCAGAGTGCGGTGAACACGACGAACGGGCCGGTCAACGCGAAGTGCGCCCAGGTCCCCCGCCAGGTGCCGGGCGTCTGCATGGCGTGAGCGACGGTGCGCAGCAGGGTGGGGCGCTCGTGCAACGGCAGGCGGGCGGAGCCGGCATCGGGGTGGTCGCGCAGGAACGACGCGATGACGAGCGCGACGACCGCGGTGACGACTGCGGATGTCGTGAACGTCGACTCCCAGCCTGCGTGGGAGAGCGCGAAGCGCAACGGGAACGTCGACACCAGCTGCCCCACGGCACCGGTGAGCGCCGTCAGCGAGGTGAGCATCCCGTAACGCGACGCGGGGAACCAATTCTGCACCAGCCGCAGCACGTTGATGAAGGTGAGGCCGTCCCCCACGCCCAAGAGCGCCCTGCCCGTCAGCGCGGCGGGGACGCCGCCACCCCACGCAAGGACGATCTCTCCGGCGGCGAGGAAGGCGAGTGCAGCGGTGAGCATCCGCCGCGGACCGAAGCGGTCGGCCATGGCGCCCGTCGGGATCTGCAGCGCGGCATAGAGAGCCAACTGGGCGGCGACGAAGGTGGCGAGCAACGACGGCCCCACGTGGAAGCGGCGTTCGGCGTCGAGGGAGGCCACGCCCAGGCTGGTCCGGTGGAACACGGCGACGAAGTAGGCACCGACCGCCACGCCCCACATGACCCAGGCGCGTTCGCTGGGCGTCGTGGGGGACGCGGACCGCGTCGCGCTGCGACCTGCGGGACCGGGGGCGGCCGGCTCGGCGACGACGACGTCGTCAGCCGGATCCCCGGCCGAGGTCGTTGGGGCCATCTAGCGATTGTTGCCGACCGAGACCCGACCCGAAGGGGGCGGCGGACTACGTTGAGCCGGGATCGCTGCCCATGCCACGGCGCTGAGCGCTCGTTCGTGCGGGGCGTCCGAGGGGGAGGATCACCATGCCCGTGCCGCTCGACGAGTATCCGGTGCACCAGGTGCCGCTCTCGATGCGGCACATGGCGACGAGCGACCGCAAC
>DATGKD010000022.1:0-7110 GCA_035294855.1 Acidimicrobiales bacterium | reverse complement strand
TGACGATCGCCGGGCACGATGCCGCCCGGAGCACGCGTCCACGACGGCAACCCGCCCACCACGAGCTGGAGCGACCAGCGAGAGGGCTGCGCATACCAGCGCTGGGCCACCGGCAGCCAGGCCGCCTGGCCGGCTCCGACCCCGGTGAGCACATCGGGGCGCAACGTCAGGGGGCTCACGACCTGTGAGTCGCGGACCTCGTAGATCTTCCACGTCGTCGCCAGGGTGCCCCCCTGGTACACCGAACGCCACGGGCCAGTGGAAGCAACGAGCGTCAGGTCGGGGTCGGCCGCCGCCTGTTGCTGAACCGACGGCGACGACGCCATGAAGTAGCGGACTCCGAGCAGCTGGAGGTGCTGGACACCGAGCGGCACGTCGAGCGGGCCGTAGGTGATCCCGGTCGTCGACGACACCATCGCCTCCGACGGCTGGGCGGAGAGCTCGGCCTGGTTGATGAAGTGCCACGGCGTCGTGGTCGAGGACTCGAACAGCAAGCCCTCCAAGGACTGGACGCACCCACCGGTGAAGTTCGGCAGGAGCATCAACGCCATGGGGGTGCCGAAGCGGTTGAGGTTGGCGTTGTACTCCCACATGGCTCGCCCGCACCCGTATCGGCCGGCGACTTTGTCCATGGTCGTGAACACGCCGTCGTGCAGCTCGGGCCACGCGGGCTTGCGCTCCATCCCCGAGTAGTTCCACTGAGCCCACTCGGGCACGGCGTTCTTCTGGATGTGCACCGGCAGCGGACCAATGTGGGTTTGACTGGTCCCGGGCGTCACGAGCAGGTCCGGCAGGACGATCGCGCCCACAATGGCGGCGGCGAGCAGCGGCACGCTCACCGCGCCCGCCACCCACGGAGGCGGCCGCCACGGGCGCACTCCTGGAGAACCTGGCCAGGGCTTGGCGGCGGGTGCGCTGTCGCCGTCTGTCCCAGAGATCCCCGGCGCCGGAGGAGCAGGAGCGACAGGCGGTATGTCGGTGCGGGTGGTGAACAGCGGACGCGACCCCGGCGACCATGGCGAGGCGCCGGCGGTGGCGAAGGCGGGAGTGTGGCCGGCAGGAGCGATGGCGCTCGGCCCGAGCGCGCCCGCCGCGCTCGCCGCCGTCCACTGCAGTGCTTCGCGGAGGCGTCGCCAGAGGCGGGCGATGACGACGCCCATCTCGGCGACCGCGTAACCCGCGAGCAGATAGACAGACAGCCACCACAACGGGACCACGCGCGTGTTGTAGAGCGAGCTCTGCGGCTCGAACGCGAACACCAGGGCGGATGCGACGGCGAGGGGCACGAGCACCAACGGCGCGCGCTCGCGCCGGAGCACGGCGGCGACGATCCCCACGACCGCGAGAGCGAGCGCCCAGCGTTCGCCGCCCGGGGCGAGCAGCGCCACGAACGTGGTGACGTTCTGCCATCCCATCGTGGTGCTGTAGGCCTGCTGCGCGACGAACGGCACGGCCCACCAGGCCACGAGGAGGAATGCCGTGACCGCCACCGCGACCATCCACGCCGCCCGTCGCCACGAGGGCCCGTAGAGCACGAAGATCACCAACATGCCGGCCAGCGCGAAGAACGTCGGCACCACGTGGCACAACACGCACGCGCCGAGGAGGAGTGCGGCCCTCACCCGGTACTGGCCGGTCCGCATCCCCCTGATGGCCGTGCCCAGGAACACGAGCGCGATCGACAAGCCGAAGGAGAACGAGTACTCGCCCGCGAGCGTCGAATAGAGGTTGCCGCCGTAGATCGTGAAGGTCTGGTTGAAGAGGAAAGGAAGGGTGAACAGAGCGAGCACGGCAGGACGGGGACGCTCGAGCCCGGCCAGCCGCCCGAACGCCCAGGCCGCCACGGGCAGGGTGATCGATCCGAGGATGGTCGCGAACTTGAACGCGATGTCGAACGGGACCACGTACCCGAGGAGGGCGGCGATCGCGTCGGGCAACGGGAAATACAGTGAATAGAGAGGAAAGCCGTCGTAGGCGCCGGGGTCCCACCCGGTGACGTGCCCGTGCGGGAGCAGGCTCGTCTTGAGGAACTGGGCCAACCCGTAATGGGCCCCGGTGTCGCCCCCGGTCGTGGCCGTGTTGGCGAGCAGGAGCCCCGGGTCGAGCTGCCAGATGACGACGGCGATGACCCCCACCACCGCGGCCAGGGTCACGAGTGACGGGACGCTGGGCCGCCGGATCAGCTCACGCATCACCCCACATCGTGCCCGATGCCGGACGGCTGCAGGCAGCACACGGGCTGGGCTCGCGGGTCGGGCTCGCAAGATGGGCTCGCGGGTCGGGCGCCAAGCCCCGGTTCTGCGACGAGCGATGTGGTCAGTGAAGCGCCCCGCTCGGGAACGCGACGGAGAGCACGGCCAGCAGATTGAAGGTGGCGTGGGCGAAGATCGACGGCCCGAGGCGGCGGAACCTGTAGGCCATCACGGAGAGCACGACGCCGAAAGACGCCAGCCCGAGGAGCTGCAGGGCCTCGAAGTGCGCCAGCCCGAAGAGGATCCCGGACGAAACGACCGCCAGCGCGGGGCCCACGACGCGACCCGCCCCCTGGAAGATCCGCAGCAAGGACCGCAGGAGGAGTCCGCGGAAGAAGGACTCCTCGACGACCGGGACGACCACCACGGTCAACACCGCGATGACGGCGAGGTCGGCTCCCGGGAAGCCCCCGGTCAGGTGCTTGGCGGGCTGCGAGAGCTTGTCGCCGAGATGAGAGATGACATGTTGCAAGGGGAGGTACAGGAGCCACAACAGGAGGTATTGGCCGAGCACTCCGACGATGGGCCCGATCACGACGTCGCGTGGTCGGATCTCGAGGCCGATGTCGCGCCGGAGATTGCCGCTGCCCCGGGTATGGCTGGCCACGACACAAGCGGTGAGGAACCCGATCCACAGCCCCACGAGGCCCGTGACGACCACCCAAGAGGGCGGCACGGTTTCGGTCGTGAGCTGCTGGAGCCGCGACGACTGACCATTGACCGCCGCGACGATGACGAGCAGGAGGTAGCTGACCACCTGGCCACCGACGAAGCCCAGCGCCGCGAACGCGAGCCACGACCACGCATCGCGAAGAGTGGAGGGGGGCTCCTCGTCGGCGAGCGCGCCGGGACCTTCTGGGGCGAGTTCCGACCGGCCGCGACCCGTCGGCTCGTCCAAGGCGGGCGAGTTGCCGTCCGAGGGGGCAAAGTCAGAGTCGGCGCCGGGCACGTCGGCCTCTGAGCCGGGGAATCGGCCCACCTCACAAGGTTAGTGACGACGTTCTGGAAGCCTCGTCGCCCCCCTCGGAAAGCCGCGCGCCTGCTCAGCCCTGGTGCATGTGTCAGACCCCCGGCGCGTACCATGGAGTGATGAGTCCGTCGCTCCCCGACCGGCGTTCGGGGCGTTCCCAGCCCGGGGGGAGCCGTGGGCCGACGCCCGCGGGCGGTCCCGGCGGTCAGTCAGGCGGGGACCAGAGCTGGCGGTGGGTATTCGCGCTGCTCATCTTGGCGGTCTTCGCGGTGGTGATCATCCCACCGCTCCTCTCCAAGCCCGCCGTCAAGCAGATCGGCTACAAGCCCTTCATACAGCAGTACGTCGAAGCTCATCAGGTCAAGACGGCCACCATCGACAACAACACCGGGATCATCACCGGGCAGCTGAAGGACGGCCAGAGCTACAGCGTGAACGGGCCCGATCCGTCGCTCGAAGGCGATGTCCAGACGATGAAGAACGACATCTCGTCGGTCAAGTTCAACACGCCCCAGCAGAGCGCCCTCGGGCAGTGGTTGCCGACGATCCTCATCCTGGTGGCCTTCGTGGCCATCTTCTTCTGGATCAGCCGTCGGGCGCAGGGGCAGATGACGGGCATCATGTCGATCGGCCGGTCTCGGGCGCGGCTCTACACCACCGAGCGCCCGCGCACCACGTTCGCCGACGTCGCCGGCTACCAGGGCGTGAAGCTCGAGATCAGCGAGGTCGTCGACTTCCTCAAGTCCCCCCACCGCTTCCGCGACATCGGCGCCAAGATCCCCAAGGGCATCCTCTTGGTGGGCCCGCCGGGAACCGGCAAGACGCTGCTCGCCCGGGCCGTGGCCGGCGAAGCCGGGGTCCCGTTCCTCTCCGTGAGTGGCTCCGACTTCATGGAGATGTTCGTCGGCGTGGGAGCGAGCCGCGTGCGCGACCTGTTCCAGACGGCGCGCAAGCAGGCCCCGGCGATCATCTTCGTCGACGAGATCGACTCCATCGGACGCAAGCGCGGTGCGGGGCTCGGTGGCGGCCACGACGAGCGCGAGCAGACCCTCAACCAGATGCTGTCCGAAATGGACGGCTTCGACCCGGCGGAAGGCGTCGTGATCATGGCGGCGACCAACCGCCCCGACATCCTCGACCCTGCGCTGCTGCGCCCAGGCCGCTTCGACCGACAGATCGTCGTTCCTCTCCCCGACCTCGAAGAGCGCCTGCCCATCTTGAAGGTGCACTGCAAGGACAAGAGGATCGGCCCCAACGTCGACCTCGAGATCGTGGCTCGGGGCACACCCGGCATGAGCGGCGCCGACCTCGCCAACCTCGTCAACGAAGCCGCGCTCCATGCCGTGCGTCGGGGCTCCACCCAGGTCGAGATGCAGGACTTCGAAGCGTCCCGGGACCGGGTGCTCATGGGCCAGCGGCGCGAGAGCCTCGTGCTGTCGGAATCCGAAAAAGAGCGCGTGGCGTTCCACGAGGGAGGCCACGCCGTGCTCGCCTATGTGCTCGAGCACGCCGATCCCGTGCACAAGGTCACCATCCTTCCGACCGGTCTCGCCTTGGGCGTGACCCAGCAGCTCCCCCTCGAGGAGCGCCACATCTATCCGCGCGAGGTCATCGAGGACTCCCTGGCCGTCCGCATGGGGGGCCGAGCTGCCGAACTGCTCGTCTACGGCGACCTGTCGACGGGGGCGAGCAACGACCTCGTCGGCAACACCGAGCTGGCCCGGAAGATGGTGCGCGAATGGGGCATGAGCGAGGAGCTCGGGCCGATGGCGTGGGGGTCCCAGGGCATGGTCTTCCTGGGTGAAGACCTGCTGCACTCGCGCGACTACTCGGAGGACACCGCACGCGTCGTCGACGCCGAGATCTCTCGGATCCTCCGCCAACAGGAAGAGCGCGCCACCGAGCTGCTCCGACGGCACCGGGCCGGGCTCGACGCCGTCGCCAGGGCCCTCCTCGAGCGCGAGACGCTCGACGGTGAAGAAGTCTCCAAGCTGGTGGACGCGGCCTACGGCCGACCGGTCCACGAAACACCCGGCCTTGCCCCCCAGTTCACCGCTTCGAACGGCGCGGCAACCGACGACGCGGCCCCCGGCAACGGCGCCGACGGGGAGGGCGCACACGAGCCCGAGACGACCGGGCCGGCGCTCAAGCCCGGGGACTGAACGCCCGACGCCGCCCTCAGCCGAGCGTGCCGCCGGCCGCTCCCGCTGAACGACACCGCTCGACCAGGCGACCACGCGCGCCCGGGCGACGACGCGCGAACCCGCGGTGAGGTGCGCCTCAGCGCGAGGTGAACGAGGGCACGACGACGACGCCTGGACTGGCGACGGGCACGGCGTCGAGCTCGACCGCCACCGGCTCGTCCGAAATCACCTGAAACGGCGCCCGGCCGAACGGGGGCGGGGGATTTGGGCCGACGAGGAGCGGCGTGCCCGGCTCGACGAGTGCGGTGCTCTGGCCCGACCGCGCCCGGCCCGCACCGTCGAGCACCCGGACGTGCGCGGGCTTCGGGGCGAGGTCGACGAGGGCGAATGCCCAGGCGCCGCTGCCCGGCGACGTCGGCGCGGGGACGAGCCAGCGCGTGTCGCCGCCGGCCACGCCGGGGACCTCGCCTTGCGCCGGCTGCGAGGCAGGCGCACCCGACGGCGATGTCACCTGCCGCGCCACCACGATCGGAGGCCCCTTGCTGACGAACGTCAGCGCGTACGGGGTGTTCGCGGGGATGCGCGTCACGTCCTGGGCCTGCAACGTCGTCGTCGACTGTGCCGGTACCGACAGCGACAACGGCGCCGCCGCGGCGCCCTTCGGCAGACCGATGGCGACCGACACCGTGGCGGCACGAGACGACGGGTTCAAAACGTGGAACACCACCGAGCCACCGGTGACATCGGTGTTCTGCGGAAAGCTCCACTCAGCCTGCGGCGACGGCGCCCCGAGTGTCAACGCGATCCCTCCGTTGCCGGGGCTGCCGAACGACTGCAGCTCGCTTGCGACGACCGTGCCCGAGAGGCTGGAGACGACGGTGGCGACCGAGGGGTCCTGGGCGACGTGATCGCCCACGTTCTCGGTCACGAGGGTGTGCGCGGGCACGTCCACACCCTGGTACGCGGGGGGCGCGAGCACGCCAGCTGTGGAGGTGACCAATGAGACGTCGACAGTGGCGTCCGTCGAGCCGGGGTTGAAGAGGCACAGGACCAAGCCGCCACCTTGTGTCGTGGTGCCGTGCGCGAAGTACCACTGAGCCGCGGTGGACGATGCACACGGCGCCATGCTCCATCCGAGCGGGCTCGACACCGTCTCGGAGACCGTGACCCCCCCGCCGTCGACAACGACCGCGGCCGCAAGCGCGCCCTGACCCACCTGCGAGGGCGTGACGCTGACCTGACCCCCGGCCGGTATCACGACGCGCTGCGCCGGAGCGGCTTCGGCGGCCGCCGACGGCGCGGAGCCCGACGACAACGCGGTCACCGTGCTGAGCGTCGCGCGCTGCGGACGTGCACCGAAGTTCGTGAGGACAACGGTGGCCGGAGCGCCGCCCTGCGCGCCCGTTCCACCGGTGCAATACCACCCGGAGGACTCCGCCCGAACGGGTGCGACCGCGGTCACCGTTCCGGTGAGCGCGGACGGCGAAGCCGGCGGCCCGGTACGCGACACGAGGCGGTCAGCGACGCCCCCTCCCACCAGAGCGGCGAGGAGCAGGGCAAGCACCAGGATGCGTCGTACCGACGCTCTCATGGGAGCGCGCCGTCAGGTGACGTGACCCATGGCTCGACGGTGATCGCCGGGAAGTCGTGCCCGTCCGTACCCGCTCGCACCGGTGCCGTGCGACCCGCCATCACGCCGGGTCGTCACCATCGGATCGATCGGCTCCGCTGCTTGCGCCGTCCG
>DATGKD010000021.1:0-7409 GCA_035294855.1 Acidimicrobiales bacterium | reverse complement strand
TCGACACCCAGACCCCCGACGGGCACGACGCCCCCTCCGACGGGTCCGACGGGGCCGGCGAAGGGCACGAGGGCAACGGCCAACTGGAAGCCGGGGCCTGACGCGGGGGCGCCCGTCCTGTCGGGCGCCTTGTCGAGCCCGCGACGTCGAGACGCGTCCCCGAGCCGCGGCGTCGAGCCGAGGCGTGGGACCGCGCTCGACAGGTGGAGCAGTCGGTGGTGCACGAGGTGGCTGCTGGCACCCCCGCTGATCCACGGCGCGCACCGACGGCGCCCAGTCACGGCGCACCGGTTGTCCAGGGTGACGGTAAGATCTAACGTTGCTGGCCGCACGAGCGCGCCCGTGCCCGTCGTCCGAGGAGCGAGCTCCTGACGCCGGCGCCGGCGGGCAGTCCCAGCCAACCGGTCCCCGACCGTTACTCAACCAGAAGGTCACGCGTGCCCACGATCGAGCAGCTCGTCCGCAAAGGGCGGGCCTCCAAGCAGTCCAAGACCAAGACGCCGGCGCTGAAAGGCGCGCCGCAGCGGCGCGGCGTCTGCACGCGTGTGTTCACCACGACGCCCAAGAAGCCGAACTCGGCGCTGCGCAAGGTGGCCCGGGTGCGCCTCACGAGCGGGGTCGAGGTGAGCGCCTACATCCCCGGGGTGGGGCACAACCTCCAGGAGCACTCCATCGTGCTCGTGCGCGGGGGCCGGGTGAAGGACCTGCCCGGCGTGCGCTACAAGGTCATCCGGGGCGCGCTCGACGCCGCCGGCGTGCGCGAGCGCAACCAGGCCCGGTCGCGCTACGGCGCCAAGAAGGAGTCCTGAGGTGCCCCGCAACGGCCCCGCTCCCCGCCGGGACCTCGATCCCGACCCCGTCTTCCGCTCGGTGCTCGTCACCCAGGTGGTGAACAAGGTCCTGTCGCGCGGCAAGCGCACGCTCGCCGAGCGCCTGGTGTACGACGCGCTGGAGACGGTGCGCGAGCGCACCGGCGGCGACCCGGTCACCATCTTGAAGCGCGCCGTCGAGAACACCCGCCCCGAGCTCGAGGTGAAAAGCCGCCGCGTGGGAGGCGCCACCTACCAGGTGCCGGTGGACGTGCGCCCCCGCCGCGCCACCACCCTCGCCATCCGCTGGCTCGTCGGCTACTCCCGGCAGCGGCGCGAGAAGACGATGGCCGCCCGGCTGGCGAACGAGGTGCTCGACGCCGCCAACGGCACCGGCGCGGCGGTGAAGCGCCGGGAAGACATGCACAAGATGGCCGAGTCCAACAAGGCCTTCGCGCACTACCGCTGGTGACCGGGGGCGCCGCTGGGCGCCCCGCACCGGCTGAATCGACGACCTGAGAGCTACGAACGATGGCTGACGCACGCCCGATACGAGAATTCCCGCTGGCCAGGACCCGCAACATCGGGATCATGGCCCACATCGACGCGGGCAAGACCACGACGACCGAGCGGATCCTCTACTACACGGGCAAGAACTACAAGATCGGCGAGGTCCACGAGGGCGCCGCCACCATGGACTGGATGGTCCAGGAGCAGGAGCGCGGCATCACCATCACCTCGGCCGCCACCACCTGCAAGTGGCGCGACACGTGGATCAACATCATCGACACCCCCGGCCACGTCGACTTCACCGTCGAGGTCGAACGGTCGCTGCGCGTCCTCGACGGCGCGGTGGCGGTGTTCGACGCCGTCGCCGGCGTGGAGCCCCAGACCGAGACCGTGTGGCGCCAGGCCAACAAGTACGCCGTGCCCCGGATGTGCTTCGTCAACAAGATGGACCGCGTGGGCGCGGACTTCGACCGCGCCGTCCAAATGATCCGCGACCGGCTGGACGCCAACCCCGCGGTGATCCAGCTGCCCATCGGGGTGGAGGGCTCGTTCTGCGGCGTGGTCGACCTGCTCGGCATGCGCGCTCTCGTGTGGGAGAGCGACATGGGCGAGAAGTGGCGCACCGAGCCCGTGCCCGACGACATGGTCGCCCAGGCCGAGCAGGCGCGTCACGAGCTCGTCGACGTGCTGTCCAACTACGACGACACGATCATGGAGAAGTACGTCTCCGACGAGGAGATCACCGAAGACGACCTCCGCCGGGCGCTGCGGCGCGCCACCATCTCGAGCGAAGCCGTCCCCGTGCTGTGCGGGTCGGCCTTCAAGAACAAGGCGGTGCAGCCGCTGCTCGACGCGGTGGTCGACTTCCTGCCGAGCCCCCTCGACGTCCCGGCGGCGGTGGGGACCACGCCCAAGGGCGAGGCCGAGGCGCGCCGCGCGGACGACGCCGAGCCCTTCGCGGCGCTCGCCTTCAAGATCATGACCGACCCGTACGTGGGCAAGCTCACCTACCTGCGGGTGTACTCGGGCACGCTCGCCAAGGGCGGCCAGCTCCTCAACTCGACGAAGAACCGGCGCGAGCGCATCGGTCGCATCCTCCAGATGCACGCCAACCACCGCGAGGACAAAGACGCCATCTTCACCGGCGACATCGTCGCGGCGGTGGGCCTCAAGGACACCACCACCGGCGACACGCTGTCGGACCCGAACCACCCCGTGCTGCTCGAGAAGCTCGAGTTCCCGGACCCGGTGATCCACGTGGCCGTCGAGCCCAAGACCAAGGCCGACCAGGACAAGCTGGGCAAGGCCCTGTTCGCCCTGTCCGAGGAGGACCCCACCTTCCGGGTGCGCACCGACGACGAGACGGGCCAGACCGTCATCTCGGGCATGGGCGAGCTGCACCTCGAGGTCCTCGTCGACCGCATGCTGCGCGAGTTCTCCGTGGACGCCAACGTGGGCAAGCCCCAGGTGGCCTACCGCGAGACGATCCGCAAGCCGGTCGAAAAGGTCGAGGGCCGCTACGTCCGCCAGACCGGCGGCCGCGGCCAGTACGGCCACGTGGTGATCGGCCTCGAGCCCACCGGCCCGGGCGGCGGCTACGAGTTCGTCGACAAGATCACCGGCGGGGTCATCCCGAAGGAGTACATCCCCGCGGTCGACGCCGGCATCCAGGAGGCGCTCACCAACGGCGTCCTCGCCGGGTACCCCATGGTGGACGTCCGGGTGGTGCTCACGTACGGGTCGTACCACGACGTGGACTCGTCGGAGATGGCCTTCAAGATCGCCGGCTCGATGGCGGTGAAGGACGCCGCCCGCAAGGCGAGCCCCGTGCTCTTGGAGCCGGTCATGGCGGTCGAGGTGGTGACGCCCGAGGAGTACATGGGCGACGTCATCGGCGACCTCTCCTCACGCCGGGGCAAGGTCGAGGGCGTGGAGCAGCGGGGCACCAGCCAGGTGGTCCAGTCTCTGGTGCCCCTGGCGGACATGTTCGGCTACGCTACCGACCTGCGCTCGCGGACCCAGGGCCGGGCCACGTACACGATGCAGTTCAGCGCGTACCACGAGGTCCCGGACTCGATCGCCCGTGAGATCGTCGCCCGGGCGCGCGGAGAATGAAGCCCGGCGCCGGCCCGGTGAAGCCCGACATCAGCCCCACGTCACGACGCCAGTTCGACAGCACCACCCAGTCCGACATCACGACCCGCATCCCCCAGACACGACAACCGAGACGGTCCCGCACGGGAACCGCCTGAGAACCAGGAGCCGGAGCCAGAGCCATGGCCAAGCAGAAGTTCGAGCGCTCGAAGCCTCACATCAACGTCGGGACGATGGGCCACATCGACCACGGCAAGACCACGCTCACCGCGGCCATCACGAAGGTCCTGTCGGAGAAGAACCCGAACGTCCAGTTCACGCCGTTCGACCAGATCGACAAGGCGCCCGAGGAGAAGCAGCGGGGCATCACGATCTCGATCGCCCACGTGGAGTACGAGACCGACAATCGCCACTACGCGCACGTCGACATGCCGGGCCACGCCGACTACATCAAGAACATGATCACCGGCGCGGCCCAGGTGGACGGGGCCATCCTCGTGGTCTCGGCCGCCGACGGCCCCATGCCCCAGACGCGTGAGCACGTGCTGCTCGCCCGCCAGGTGGGCGTGCCGCACATCGTGGTCGCGCTCAACAAGGCCGACATGGTCGACGACGAGGAGCTGCTCGACCTGGTGGAGCTCGAGGTACGCGAACTGCTCACCCAGTACGACTTCCCCGGCGACGACGTACCGGTCATCCGGGTCAGCGCGCTGAAGGCGCTCGAGGGCGACCCGGAGTGGACGCCCAAGATCTTCGAGCTCATGGACGCCGTGGACAGCTACATCCCCGAGCCCGAGCGCCCGGTCGACAAGCCCTTCCTCATGCCGATCGAGGACGTCATGTCCATCACCGGCCGCGGCACGGTCGTCACCGGCAAGGTCGAGCAGGGCCAGGTGAAGGTGGGCGAGAACATCGAGATCGTCGGCCTGCGCCCCACGCAGACCACCGTCGTCACCGGGGTCGAGATGTTCCGCAAGCTCCTCGACGAGGGCCGCGCCGGCGACAACATCGGGGCGCTCTTGCGGGGCACGAAGAAGGAGGACGTGGAGCGGGGCCAGGTGCTCGCCAAGCCCGGGTCCATCACGCCCCACACGAACTTCACCGCCGCGGTGTACGTGCTCACCAAGGAGGAGGGCGGCCGGCACAAGCCGTTCTTCAACAACTACCGCCCGCAGTTCTACTTCCGGACCACCGACGTCACGGGATCCATCACGCTGCCCGACGGCACCGAGATGGTCATGCCCGGCGACAACACCGAGATGACCGTGGAGCTCCAGAAGCCCATCGCCATGGACGAGGGGTTGCTCTTCGCCATCCGCGAGGGCGGACGCACCGTCGGCTCCGGCCGCGTGACGAAGATCCTCAAGTAGGCGACGCGGGCGCGGCGGGGAGACGGGGGCAGACGTGGCCGACGCATCGCGCCAGAAGATCAGGATCCGGCTGAAGGCCTACGACCACGAGGTCCTCGACCAGTCCACGGAGAAGATCGTGCAGACGGTGCTGCGCACCCAGGCGAAGGTGCAGGGCCCGGTGCCCCTGCCGACCGAGCGGCACCGCTACACGGTGATCCGCTCGCCGCACAAGTACAAGGACAGCCGCGAGCACTTCGAGATGCAGGTGCACAAGCGGCTCGTCGACATCGTGGAGCACACGCCGAAGACCGTCGACTCGCTGCAGCGGCTCGACCTGCCGGCCGGCGTCGACATCGAGATCAAGATACAGAACGTTTAACGCACGGAGCGGTGGTCCCGCTCCGGGGCACCACTCTGCTGCTGACGAACTCATCGCCGAGTTCGCCCGGCGCTACGCCAACGCCAAGACGCGCCACCAGTACGTGGCCGAGTTGACAACACCATCCGCAACCGGCTCTCCCGGGTGTGCACGTTCCTGCGGTGGTGCGTCCGGATCGGCCAGGCCGACCCCGCTCTGGTGGAGGCGCTGGCGAGCCGGGACAACCCGTTACGGCGCATCCCCCGCCTCTACGGCAAGGTCCAGGGCCGCTATCCCGCCCGCTGGCTCACTCACGACCAAGCGTTCGGGTCCCTCCTCGCGGCCTGCGCCGACCACGGAGAGCTGGGCATGCGAGACGAGCTGGTTCTACGACTCGGGCTTGCCGGGATGCGAGCGGCCGAGATCATCCACCTACGCATTGGCGACCTTCGCCTGCCCACGACCCACCGCAGATCGCATGGATGGGCAAGGCCTCGCGCTCCCGCCGCCTGGTACCGGGACCCTCGCTGGTTGACCTCCTGACCGGGTACCTGGCGACGTATGGCGGCCACTTGAGACGACCTCTGCAACACGACGACCCGGTGGTGTGCCGGGCCAAGCCGGGCACGGGCCAAGGTCAAGTCTCCTGGGGCAACCCCATCGCCCGGACATGCTCGGTCCAAGGAATCCTCACCATCCGGGCCACCCAGGCGGGCCTCGGGCACGTGTCGCCTCACGATCTCAGACGATCCGCGGCGGGAATCCTCCACCGGAGCACCGACGAGCACGGAGCACATCACTTCGACCTCCTGGACATTCAGAAGGTGCTTGGCCACGCCGACCCGGCCACCACGATGCGGTCCTACCTCGACCCGATGGACACCGCCGTCATGGAGCGAGCCAGCGATTACCTCGACTGACCACTCCGCTATCCGGCATTTGCGCATGGCCTCGACCCAGGCCGAGCCACCCCGGTAGATGCGTTTCCGCCCGGCTCGACTTCACGGTTGGGCATTCAGTTCTTGCGCACCATCGACTCACATCGACCGCTTGCCGACAGCAATGCACCCCGGTGTTCATTCCGGTGTTCGCCCCGGTGTTCGCCCCGGCCAGTTGATGCAATGTTGGCGGAGCGTTGGTGGTCCGGTGACTCCGGTCCTTCATCATCCGTGCCGACACCCGGGGCGCCGTTCCGCTCCGTCGCTACACGCTCGACGTCGCGCGTCACAGTCGGGATCACGGCGGCGAAACGACGTCGAGGGAAAGCGCGTTGCCTGGGGAGAGGTGGATTCGATGGAGAGCCGCAAGCCGAAGCACGGTCGTTTCGCACGACCACGGAAGCGAGCAGCCACCTTAGGGGTGGCTGTTGGCTCTGCGGGAGTCGTAGGGTCTCTTCTCTTCGTGGGCACTAGTTTCGCCGGATCCGGCGGAACGTCGTACAGCGCCTGCGTATCGGACGAGGGAGGGTCGCTTTACCACGTCACGACCAACGGCACGCCTTCTTGTACTGAGGATGATAAGCGGATCACTTGGAACCAAACAGGACCACAGGGACCGAAAGGATCTACCGGCTCGACGGGACCTGCTGGTGCTCCGGGTGCTCCTGGCGCCCCAGGCGCCCCAGGGGCTCCGGGTGCTCCTGGCGCCCAAGGCCCGCCGGGACCTGCAGGTTCTGGCGGCCAGGTGTTTACCTCGGATGGCACCTACACCGTCCCTAGCGGCGCGCACTGGGTCGAGGTCGAGATGTGGGGCGCCGGTGGTGGTGGCGGCGGCAGCGTCGGGGACGGCCGCCAGGGCGGTGGCGGTGGCGGCGGCGCAACGGTCACGGCGTTGCTACCGGTCACCACTTCATGCACGATCTCCGTCGGCACCGGCGGCTTCGGTCAGTTCAGCAGTGGGGACTCTGGCAGCAACACTCTTGTGCAGTGCGACACCAGTACGGCCGAGGCCTTCGGCGGCGCCGGCGGCTTTGGTCTAGGCGGTGGCGGTAACACTGGGGGCACGGGCGTCTTTTCGGGGAGCGCCGTGGCGATCAACAATCTGACCGGAGCGAGCGGTACCGATGGCACGTCCCCCGTCCCCGGCGGTCATGGGGGCAACAACGGCGGCGGCTCCGGCGGCGGGCCTGGCGGCTCCGTCGGGAACGGAAGTACCGGAACCACCGGCGGCGGTGGGGGTGGCGCCTCCGGTAACTTCGTGGGCAAAGGCGGCGATGGCGGCAACGGCCTAGTCGTTGTCACCCCCGTGAGCTGAGATAGCGGTGATGGTGGTCGGCCGTCGTTAGTT
>DATGKD010000020.1:0-18748 GCA_035294855.1 Acidimicrobiales bacterium | reverse complement strand
CTTGCACACTGGCTGCATCGCTACAACTATCACCGGGAACACACCGCTATCGGGGGTCCGCCTGCGTCACGCGTCACCAACCTCCCGCGGAAGTACAGCTAGTAGCCGGCCCCGTGGTCGAGGATCCGCCGCGGCGTGGCGACGAGCATGGTGTCGATCTGATCGTCGGTGATCCCGCGCTCGCGCATGGCGGGCAGCACGTCGTGGCTGATGTGGAGGAAGTGCCAGTTCGGCTGGGCCTGCGACAGGAACTCGTCGTCGAACCAGTCCATGTGACAGCCCGCGTCGTGGGACAGCACCAGGTGGTCGGCGTGACCCGCCTCGCACAGCTTGGCGACTGTGTCGATCCGCTGCGGCGTGGGGCAGTAGGCGTCGACGCCGAAGCGGTCCATGCCGAGCACCGAGCCGGCGCGGACGAGCTCGCCGAGGTAGTCGAGGTCGGTGGTGTCGCCCGAATGGCCGATGACGACCCGGCTCAGGTCGACGCCCTCCTCGCCGAAGACACGCTGCTGGTCGAGCCCGCGCTTGGAGTGGGCGTGGGTGTGCGTCGATATCGGCACACCGGTCTGCCGGTGGACGCGCGCCACCGCCCGGAGGACGCGCTCGACGCCGGGGGTGAGGCCCGGCTCGTCGGTTGCGCACTTGAGGATGCCGGGACGGACCCCCGTGCCGGCGATGCCGTCTTCGATGTCGCGCAGGAAGAATTCGTCCAGCGCGTCGACGCCCGACGGACGGAACTGGGCAGTGCGGTAGTCGAAGTAGTGGGGGACCTCGTTGTAGGTGTACAGCCCGGTGGCCACGACGATGTTGAGGTCCACCTGGTCGGCGACCTCCTGGACCACCTCGACGTCGCGCCCCAGCCCGACCACGGTGAGGTCGACGATGGTGTCGACGCCGGCCGCCTTCAGCGCGCCCAATCTCTCGACGGCCCGCGCCACCTGCGCGCCGTGGTCCCATCCGGTGGGCCAGTTGGATGCCACCTCGGGCGAGCGCACGAAGACGTGCTCGTGCATGAGCGTGGTCCCGAGCGCGCCGGCGTCGACCGGCCCGCGCACCGTGTTGACGACCCCCATCTGCCCTCCTCACCCGGAACGACGGGCGTCACCCTAACGGGCCTCGTGCGCCGGGGTCGATGCGGACGCGTTCGTTCGGCTGGTATGCAAAGACGCGTGCATCAGATCTCGCGACAGAAAGGAGACCCACCATGCCAGGTGAGATGCGGATCGAGCTGATCCAGGTCCCGGTGTCCGACATCGACCGGGCGAAGTCGTTCTACGTGGACAGAGTCGGCTTCCACGCCGACCACGACCATCAGGTGAGTGACGAGCTTCGCTTCGTGCAGCTCACCCCGCCCGGTTCGGCCTGCTCGATCGCCCTCACCTCGGGCACCCACGGCATGGCGCCCGGCTGCATCGAGGGCTTGCAAATGGTGGTCGACGACGCCGAAGCCAGCCGCCAGGAGCTGGCGAGCCGTGGTGTCGACGTCGGTGACGTCCAGGTGTTCCCGTGGGGGGACTTCGTGTTCTTCGAGGATCCCGACGGCAACGGATGGGCGCTGCAGGCGATCAGGCCGGCCGGGTAGCCCCCACAAAGCCTGACGACCACACGGGCTCCACCCGCACGACGGCGCCCGTGTGCGGCGCGTCGACCATGTCGCCGTCTCCCAGCGCGATACCGACGTGGTCGATGCCCACCGGTGACGAGCCGAAGAACACGAGATCACCGGGGCGCACCGGGCCCGTGCCGACCTGGGGACCGGCCTCGTACTGCGCCTGGGCGACGCGGGGGAGCGCCACGCCCGCGGCCGCGTAGGCCGCCTGGACGAGCCCGGAGCAGTCGAAGCCGTCGGGGCCCTCGCCGCCCCATCGGTAGGGCGTGCCGACACGCGCCATCGCCCACGCCACCGCGACGTCGGCGGCCGCCGTTCCGCCGGCCCCGGCCGCTCCCGCGGACGGCGCGTCCGCGCCGGCGCCGGTGGCTCCGCCCGTGGTGGCGACCCCCACCGCGCCGGCGGCGACGGTGGCGGTCGGGGCAACCACGAGGGCGGCCGCGCCCACCGCCATCGACGTGCCGGCGGCGCCGATGACCGCGGTGGCAGCCGCCAGCACGCGCAGGGGTGACGCCATTCGGGGGATCTCCCGCCGTTGCGGGCAGGCCGCGCCGGACACCGCGCCGGCGCGCGCCTGTCAAGCCGTACGAGGTGAGCGGGGGCTCAGAGAAGACGGCTTCAGGTGTACGAAGCGCGTGCGCACACGAGCGCGCTGTCAGTGCAGCACGGCCCCGGAGCCCGGGTCAAGAGGTGGTGGGGACGCTCCCGTCAGCCGGCGCGGTTGGGACCGGCGCGCTCGACCGTCATGCGCAAGAGGACGCGGCGGTCACGGTTCATCGCCGCGCGGTAGTCGTCCCAGTCGGGGTGCGGGCCCGAGACCTGCTCGTAATAGGCGACGAGGCCGTCCATGGCGTCGGGGAGCGACACCACCTCCACGGCGCCCTCCACCTGGACCCACTCGCCGAAGAAGGCGTCGTCGAGCACGACGAGCGCGGCGTGGGGGCGGCGCCGCAGGTTGATCGTCTTCATGGCCGTCTCGCGGGTGCTCACGACGACCTTGTCGTCGTCGTCCACGGCCGCTGCCACCGGGGAGAGTTGCGTGCCGCCG
Source organism: Acidimicrobiales bacterium (assembly GCA_035294855.1). Classification (GTDB taxonomy): domain Bacteria; phylum Actinomycetota; class Acidimicrobiia; order Acidimicrobiales; family UBA8190; genus DATGKD01. Next base: position 16,091 of record DATGKD010000020.1, on the reverse strand, counting down.
TCGTTGCGCGTCGTGGCGAGGACGGCCGGGTGGTGGTGCCGGACGAATTCGAGAGCGCCGGCGACGTCCATGCCCCGAGGCTACGGCGCGAGGCGCCGGTATGCTCGTCGCATGCTGAGCACGATGCAAGACGGCCCGCTGCTGGTGAGCGGGATCCTCCGACGGGGCCAGACCGTCTACGGGGACAGCCAGGTGATCACGGTCGAGCCCGGGGGCCAGCGCCGGGCCAGCTTTGCGGAGGTGGCGGCGCGAAGCGAACAGCTCGCCAAGGCGCTGCGCAGGCTCGGCGTCGGTGACAGCGACCGCGTCGGCACCTTCGCGTGGAACGACCAGGAGCACCTCGAGGCGTATCTGGCCGTGCCGTCCATGGGCGCTGTGCTGCACACGCTCAACATCCGGCTGTTCCCCGAGCAGCTCGCGTACGTGGTGAACCACGCCGAGGACCGGGTCGTGATCGTGGACGGGTCGATCGCGCCGTTGTTCGCGCGGGTGCGCCAGGAGTGCAAGACCGTCGAGCACGTCGTCGTGGTGGGGGAGGGCGACACGAGCGGCCTGGGCGACGTGCTGTCGTACGACGAGCTCGTCGGGGCCGAGGAACCCGGTTACGACTGGCCCGAGCTCGACGAGCGCCAGGCCGCGGCGATGTGTTACACGAGCGGCACGACCGGCAACCCGAAGGGTGTTGTGTACAGCCATCGCTCGACGTGGCTGCACTCGTTCGCCGGCATGACCACCAACTGCGTGGGGGCGGCCGAGACCGACCGCGTGCTCGTCATCGTCCCCATGTTCCACGCCAACGCGTGGGGCATGCCGTACACGGCGTTCTTCGCCGGCACCGAGCTCATCTTCCCCGAGCGCTTTCTCCAGGCGGAGCCCCTGGCCAAGATGATCGAGGAGCTCCGCCCCACGCTTTCGCTGGGCGTGCCCACCATCTGGAACGACCTGCTGCGGTACGCGCAGAGCAACCAGGTCGACCTGTCGTCGCTGCGACTCGTCACGGCGGGCGGATCGGCCGTGCCCCGTGCGCTCATGCAGGCGTACCAGGACCGCTTCGGGGTCACCATGATTCAGGGGTGGGGCATGACCGAGACCAGCCCGGTGTGCGCCTTCGGGCGCGCCCCGAAGGACGTGCCTGCCGACGAGGAGATGGACTGGCGCGCCAAGACCGGGCGGGTCATCGCGGGCGTCGAGGTCCGTGTCGTCGACGAGGAGGGGAGCCCCCTCCCGAACGACGGCACCGCGGTGGGCGAGTTCGAGGTGCGGGGACCGTGGGTCACCGGCGCCTACTACGGCGAGCCCACCCCCGAGCGCTTCCACGACGGATGGCTCCGCACGGGCGACGTGGGCAGCCTCGACCCGCACGGCTACATGCAGATCTCGGACCGGACGAAGGACGTCATCAAGTCCGGCGGTGAGTGGATCTCGTCGGTGGAGCTCGAGAACGAGATCATGGCGCACCCCGAGGTCTTCGAGGCTGCCGTCATCGGCGTTCCCGACGAGCGGTGGGACGAGCGGCCGCTCGCGGTGATCGTGCCCGTGGAGGGGGCCAAGCCCGAGCCCACCGACATCCTGTCGTTCCTGTCCGAACGGGTGGCGCGCTGGTGGCTGCCCGAGCGGTGGTCGTACGCCGAGGAGATCCCGAAGACGTCGGTGGGGAAGTTCGACAAGAAGGTGCTGCGCGCCCGTGCCGGTGAGGACGGTCTCGACGTGCTGGTGGTGGACCTGCCGCCACGCGACGGCTGACCCCGGGGACTGAGCCCGGCGTGGCGGACGCGCAGGAGCTGGCCGACCGCCTCGCTCAGCTGGCCGAGGAGCTCGGCGATTTGGCGTTCGAGCGCCTGCGGGTGGCGAGCGAAGAGGCCGGCCGCGGGGGCCGACCCGATCCGGAGTCCATCGCCGAGGAGAAGCGGCTCACCCGAGCACGACGCTCGGTCGAAAAGGCGGTGACCCTCCTGCGCGCCCGTGACGGGGGGGCGGGCGGTGCCGGCGCCTTCGAGGACGAGATCTGACGAGCCCGGGACCCCGACGGGCCCGGCCGGAACTGGACGGGCCCGCCGGCCTCAGACCAGCGCGTTCAGCGCGTCGATGAACTTGCGCAGGCGGCCGTAGTGGAAGCGGTCGAAGCGCATGGCCAGGCGGGGCAGCTCCACGTTGTCCGAACCCGAGCGCTCCGGGGCGAGGGGCTTGGTGGGCCGGATCTTGCCGCTCGTCACCATGTCGGCGAAGCGGTCGTTGAGCTCCACGAGCTGGGCCCGCGTGGGCAGCACCTGCATGCGCACGACGAGGAGGTCTCCCACCCATCGGACCGAGTGGTAGTTCCGGTAGAAGCCGAACAGCTCCGACGCGGCCTCGTCGACGTCCGAGGTGATCTTGAAGAGCGCATGGTCCTCGGTGGACACCAGCCCCGTCGAGGTCACCTGGGCGTCGAGGAAGTCTTGCCAGCCGCGCCAGTACGTGCCGTCGGGTACGTCAAGCAGCACCAGGGGAGCGGGCTGCGCCTTTCCCGTCTGCAGCAGCGTCAGCAGCTCGAAGGCTTCGTCGAGCGTGCCGAATCCTCCGGGCAGCACCGCGTAGCCGTCGGATTCCTTGATGAGCATGAGCTTGCGCGTGAAGAAGTAGCGCATCTCCACGAGCTTGGGGTCCTGGGCGATGAACTGGTTGGCACCCTGCTCGTGGGGCAGGCGGATGTTGACACCGAGCGAGAGCTCGCGCCCCGCCCCCTCCATGGCGGCTTCCATGATCCCGGGGCCCGCGCCGGTGACCACCATCCAGCCGTCCCGGGCGATGCGCTCGGCCAGCCGACGCGCCTGGGTGTACAGGGGGTCGTCGGGCAGGGTTCGGGCCGACCCGAAGAACGTGACCTTCTTGGTGTGGCGGTACGGGCGGAAGACCCGGAAGGCCTCCGCCATCTCCGCCATGGCGGCGCGCGCCAGTTTGAGGTCGAGCGCGTCGGTGTCCTCCTCGGCGAGGTGGACCACCGTGCCGATGATGGACCGGTACAGGTCGCGGCGCGCGGTGACGCCCGCGGAGTCGAGGAGCTCGTCGACGAGCCGCTCCCGTCCGCCGTCGAGGCGCTCGTCCTCGGTCACGTCCTCGAGCCCGGCCTCGTCGGCGGCGAGCGGCGGCACGAGGCTCGTGCCGTCCACTCCGATCTCTGAGCCGAGGGCGTCCTCGGGCGCGGCGTGGTCGGAGGCCGGGTTCTGCTTCGCGGCTGCCATCCGGGGCGCCTTCAGCAGGGTGCGGGCACGCGCCCGTACAGGGTGGTCCGCTGCTCGAGCGTGCGGCCGAGGGGCTCGACCAGCTCTCCGAACGACGCTTCGTCCATGCGCTGCCCGTGCTGGGCCCCGGCGGCGCGCGAGATGTTCTCGTCCATGAGGGTGCCCCCGAGGTCGTTGGCCCCGGCGACGAGCGCCTGAGCGGATCCCGCGCTGCCCATCTTGACCCAGCTCACCTGGATGTTCGGGATCCAGCCGGCGTAGGCGATGCGCCCGACGGCGTGCATCAAGAGCGCCTCCCGGAACGTCGGACCGCGCCGGGCCTTTCGTTGCAGGTAGATGGGCGCGGCCATGTGCACGAAGGGGAGGGGAACGAACTCCGTGAAGCCCCCGGTCTCCTTCTGCAAGGCGCGCGTCCGCACCAGGTGCCGAGCCCACGAACGCGGTCGCTCCACCGAGCCGAACATGATGGTGACGTTGGAGCGCAGCCCCACCCCGTGCGCCACGCGGTGGGCCTCGAGCCATTCGTCGGTCGTGATCTTGTCGGGGCACAACACGGCGCGCACCTCGTCGTCCAAGATCTCGGCCGCCGTCCCCGGAAGGGTGGCGAGGCCGGCGTCTCTCAGACGCGTGAGGTAGGACGAGAGGCTCTCGTCGAGGCGACGCGCCCCTTCGGTGACCTCGAGCGCGGTGAAGCCGTGGATGTGGATGCGGTCCGAGGCGTTGCGCACCGCCTTGATCACGTCCAGGTAGTAATCCCCGTCGAAGCGGGGGTGGATGCCGCCCTGCAGGCACACCTCGGTGGCGCCGGCCGCCTCGGCTTCGGCGACGCGCGCCGTGATGTCGTCCAGCTCGAGGAGATACGGCGCGCCCCGAAGGTTGAGCGACAGCGGGCCCTTGCTGAACGCGCAGAACCGGCACTTGAACGTGCAGACGTTGGTGTAGTTGATGTTGCGGTTGGCGACCCAGGTGACGACGTCCCCGACGGCGTTGCGGCGGAGCACGTCGGCGACGTCGGCCACGGCGCGCACCTCAGGCCCGCGGGCCGCGAACAAAGTCACGATCTCGTCCTCGCCCACCTCTTGGCCTTGCTCGACGCCGGCGAGCACCTCCGCGACGGCGCCGTGCCCCGCGGAGAAGACGGGCGCGTGGTGCACCCCTGCCCTCACGAGCACCGGAGGTGCCGCTTCACCGCCCGAGCACCAGCCGTCCTCGCGCGCCAAGCCGTCGGCGTCGGCGCGGTCGAGGACGGCGAAGCGCATGGCGGGGTCGAGCCAGCGCTCGGGGTCGAGCGCGTACTCCGGGTAGATGGTGAGCCGGGGCGCGAGGACGAACCCTGCGGCCTCCGTGGCCGCCCGGAGGACCTCGAGCGCGGGCCACGCACGCTCGGGGTTGACGTGGTCCAGGGTCACCGGCGACACGCCCCCCCAGTCGTCGATGCCGCTGTCGAGCAGGGGTGCCAGGTCGTCGGACAGGTTGGGGGGCGCCTGCACGTGGACGTCCGGTGGCAGGACGATGCGCGCCACGGCGATGGTCCAGCACAGCTCCTCGGGCGGGCACGCGGGATGCGCGTGCATGGCCGTGCCCGGTTTCGGGAGGAAGTTCTGGACGATGACCTCCTGCACGTGGCCGTGGGTGCGGTGCGCCTGCGCAATGGCCTCCAACGCGCGCACGCGCTCGGCGCGCGACTCGCCGATGCCCACCAGCACGCCGGTGGTGAAGGGGATGTGCTCCTCGCCCGCGGCCCGCAGCGTCGCGAGGCGGCGCGCCGGGTCCTTGTCCGGCGCGCGGCGGTGACAGGCGAGCGACGCGTCCAGGGACTCGATCATCATCCCCTGGCTGGCGCTGACCGGGCGCAGCCGCGCGAGGTCGTGGCGTCCCAACGCGCCGGCGTTGGCGTGGGGGAGCAGTCCCACCTCGTCACGCACCAGGGCGCACATGGCCACCAGGTAGTCCACGGTCGACGACCAGCCGTGGGCCCTGAGCCACGTGCGCGCCACCCGGTAGCGGTCCTCGGGCGCCTCCCCCAAGGTGAACAGCGCCTCGTGGCAGCCCGCTCGGGCGCCGGCTCGGGCGATGGCGAGGACCTCGTCGGGCGACAGGTACGGGGCGTCGAGTCGTGCCGGAGCCTTCGCGAACGTGCAGTAGCCGCAGCGGTCACGGCACAGCTGCGTCAGTGCGATGAAGACCTTCGGCGAGAACGTCACGCGGTTGCCGTGCGCGGCGGCGCGCACGGCGCGCGCCTCCGCCTGGAGCTCGGAGGTCGTGGCCGCGAGGAGGTCGTCGGGGGCCACGGCGGTCACCTTATCGTCGGGCTCCCCGGGCGCTCCCGGCCGCGTCGCGGTCCACGAGCCACAGCACGCGCTCGGCGCGGACCCGGGCCGCGGGCAGGTCCTCTCCCGACGACACCGCTGCGAACGCCTCCCGCTTGGACTCGCCCGACACCGTGAAGACGACCAGGCGCGCCCGTGCCAGCGCGGGCAGGGTCAACGACATCCGTGTGTGGGGGTTGCGCTCGTGCGGGTCGCGGCTCAGCACCACCAGGCGTTCGGGTGGAGCCTCGAGCGTGGGCGCGTCGGGGAAGAGCGACGCGGTGTGTCCGTCGGGCCCCATGCCGAGATGGACGACGTCGAACGCGGCGGTTTCCCTCACCTCCTGTTCGTAGGCATCGGGGTCCTCGCACGACATGGGGTGGAACGAGCCCACCGGTGGCACCCGATCGAGCAGCGCTTCGCGGACCAGGCGCTGGTTGGCGTCGGGGTCGTCGGGGGGGACACAGCGCTCGTCACCCATGTAGACGTCCACCGCCGACCAGTCGAGGGCCGTCCCACCCACCTCGGACAGCCGCTCGTAGCACCGCCGGGCGGTCGGCCCCCCCGAGGCGACGAAGACGAACCGGGGGCCGGGGCGAGCGTGGAAGGACTCGACGAACACCCGGGCGAACGCCTCGGCCAGCGTGTCGAGGTCGACCTCCACCTGCACCGTGCCGGGCGGCGCGGTCAAGGCTCGTGCCATTGCCGGAGCTCGCGCGCGAGGAGGAGGTCGGCCTCGCGCGGTCCCCAGGTGCCCGAGGCGTACTGGCCGAGCGGCGCGCTGTCGTCCGCCCACGCCTGGAGGAACGGGTCGACGATCTGCCAGGCGCGCTCCACCTCGTCGGTGCGGATGAACAAGGTGGCGTCCCCGATCATGACGTCGTGCAGCAGCCGCTCGTAACCCTCCGCGGTGGCTCCCGGGAAGACGTTGTCGTACGCGTACGACATGGCGACCGACCGCACCCGGAACGCCTCCCCGGGGACCTTCGCTCCCACGCTGAGGCACACCCCTTCCTCGGGCTGGATGCGCAACTGCAGCATGTTGGGGCGCAGGTCCCGGCTCAGCCGGCCGCCGAAGGCCAGGTGCGGGACGCGCTGGAACTGCAGAACGACCTCGGTCGACCGTGCCGGCAGGCGCTTGCCGGTCCTGATGTAGACGGGCACCCCGGCCCACCGCCAGTTGTCGACCGACAAGCGCAGAGCCACGAACGTCTCGGTCCGGCTCTTCGGGTCGACGCCGGGCTCCTCGCGGTATCCGGGTACGGGGGCGCCGTCGACGGTCCCTGCCGTGTACTGGCCGCGCACCGAGTTGCCCACGGCCTCGTCGATGTCGGGGATCATCACGGCGCGCAGGAGCTTCACCTTCTCGTCGCGGATGCCGTTGGCGTCGATCGTGGCCGGCGGCTCCATGAGCGTCATCGCCAGCACCTGCATGACGTGGTTCTGGACGATGTCGCGCATCGCCCCCGCCCCCTCGTAGAAGCTGCCCCGGTGCTCCACGCCCAGCTGCTCGGCCACGGTGATCTGGACGCTGTCGACGTAGCGGCGGTTCCAGATGGGCTCGAACACGGCGTTGGCGAACCGCAGGGCGAGGACGTTCTGGACGGTCTCCTTGCCGAGGTAGTGGTCGATGCGGAAGATCTGGGACTCGTCGAAGACCCCGTGCAAGGTGGCGTCGAGGGTACGGGCGCTGTCGAGGTCGCGCCCGAAGGGCTTCTCGACGACGATGCGGGCGAACGAGCCGCCCTCCCCGGGTTGGTTGAGGCCGTGCTCGCCGAGCGCGGTGGCGAGGGGTCCGAAGACCGCGGGCACCGTGGCGAGGTAGTACACGCGGTTGCCCGACGTGCCGAGCGTGCGGTCGGCGCCGTCGAGGACCTCGCGCAGCCGGTCGAACGTGGGCTTCTCCGCGTAGTCGCCCGCGACGTAGTGGAAGCGGTCGACGAGCGTCCTCCACTCCGGGCCCGAGTCGGGAACGGCGGTGAGAGCGGCCTGCCGGAAGTCGTCGTCGCTCCACCCGGTGCGCGCCACCCCGACGACGGTGAACCCCTTCGGCAGGGCGCGGTGGCTCGCCAGCGCGGCGATGGCGGGGAAGAGCTTGCGCGCGGCGAGGTCCCCCGACGCGCCGAACACGACCAGGGCCAGGGGGGGAGGGGACCCCACCGTGTCCAGCTCGTGCTCGATGTCGCCGACCGGCTCCTCGGCGTCGATGTCGACGGGCTCGACGGCGTCGACGCTGATCATCACGAGGGCGCTCCCGAGCGGGGCTCGGTCCGCACGGCATGGCCCCCGAACTGGTTGCGCAGCGCCGCCACCAGTCGGTTGGCGTAGGAGTCGGGGTCGCGGGAGGCGAAACGTTGGTACAGGGCGAGGGTGATGACCGGCGCAGGGACACCCCGGTCGATCGCCTCCAGCGCGGTCCAGCGTCCCTCGCCGGAGTCCACGACGTATCCCTCGATGTTCTCGAAGCCGGACCCGGGGGCGAGCGCCCGCTCGGTGAGGTCCAGCAACCACGAGCGCACAACCGATCCGTAGCGCCAGATCGAGGCCACCTGGTGCAGGTCGAGCTCGAACTCGTCGGCTTGGTGCATGACCTCGAATCCTTCGGCGTACGCCTGCATCAGCCCGTATTCGATGCCGTTGTGCACCATCTTGACGAAGTGCCCGGCGCCGACCGGGCCGACGTGCGCGTACCCCCCCTCGGGGGCGAGCGCCTTGAACACCGGCTCGCAGACGGCGACCGCCTGCGGGGTGCCACCGACCATCAGGCAGTAGCCCTCGGTGAGCCCCCAGATCCCCCCCGACGTGCCCGCATCGATGAACGCGATGCCCTTCTCCGCGAGCGACGCGGCCGTGGGGGCCGCCTCCTTGTAATTGGAATTGCCGCCGTCGATCACCACGTCACCCTGGCTCATGAGGCCCTTCAGGGACTCGACGGTCCGGTCGGTCGGTGCGCCCGCGGGCACCATGACCCAGGCGACGCGCGGTGGGTCCAGGTGACCGACGAGCTCGTCGAGGCTGGCCGCCGGCACCGCGCCCTTCTGGCTCACCGAGTCGCGCGCCTCCGGGGACAGGTCGAACGCCACCACCTCGTGGCCCTTCTCGAGGAGGCGAACGGTCATGTTGGCCCCCATCTTCCCGAGCCCCACCATGCCGATCTTCATCCCTGCCCCTTTCCTGACCCTTTCGTTCCAACCGGACCGCGCGCCTGTGCGGAAGGCCGTCGGGCCCCCGCCGCCTGTCGACCGTTGGCGTGCTCGCCGACGCTGCGGGGCCGACTCAGGCGATGTCCGCGAGCGCGTCCACCGCCACCCGGAACACGCGGCGCTCGTGCGCTTCCAGGCTGCGGTGGTCGCCGATCGACTGGGCGGCGATGAGCGTGCCGAAGTCGTACCCGAAACCGGGGACCGGCACCTCCGGCGCCGCGCCGGCAGACACGATCTGGACGGCGACGACGGTATTGGGCCCGCCCTTGTGGAGCTGGCCGGTGGAGTGCAAGAAGCGCGGGCCGTATCCGGCGGTGACGGCCATCCCGCCCAGGTGGTCGCGCACCTTCCTCCGCAGTGCTTCGAGCTCGGCGTCGCGCCCGAACGGCACGTACGCCTGGAGCGACACGTAGTCGCCCGGCCGCACGGTCTCCGCGAGCCACCCGAGCACACCCGCCGGCGGGCTCGTCGCCACCTCGGGGAGCGGCAGGCTCCCCAGCACGTCGTTGGTGTTCTTCTTGGACTCGGCGACGTTCGGCTCGTCGAACGGGTCGATGCCGAGCACGTGCCCGCACAGCGCAGTCGCCACCTCCCAGCGGAAGAACTGCTCGCCGAGGTCGCCCGCGTCCCGGGGGTGCAGGGGCACGACGTGGCGGTCGGGACCGTCCTCGGGCTCGACGGTCGGCACGGGGACGCAGCCCGTGCCGTGCTTGCCCGTCGACTCGGCGATGAGCTGCTCGACCCACAGGCCGAACGAGCCGTAAGCGGGGGGGACGACGACCGTGACCTTGTCACGCCCGTCGCGGGCTTCTTCGCCCATCGTCATGCCGAGCCCGGCGGCCTCGTCGAGGTCGGCACCGAGGGCGCGCTCGCAGAGCTCGGTGACGTCGTAGCCGATGAGGGCGGCGGGCACCATGCCGAAGTACGACAAGACCGAGTACCGGCCGCCGATGTCGGGAGGGTTCTCGAAGCAACGGGCGAACCCGCGCTCGGCCGCCAGCTTGGCGAGGGGGGTGCCGGGGTCGGTGATCGCCGCGTAGCGCGACGGGTCCGACATCTGCGCCCACGCGTGGGCGAGGAGCGCGTTGGGCTCGAGGGTCGTACCCGACTTGGACGACACGAGGACGAATGCATCGGAGAGGTCGAGCGCGCCGACCGTCGCCGGATGGGTGGTGTCACACACCTGGAGCCGGCGCCGGGACGTCCCGTTCGGGTCGAGACTGGCGCGCACCGACTCGAGCACCTCAGGGCCGAGGGACGAGCCACCCATGCCGAGGAGCACGATCTTCGGCTGGCCGATGCCGTCGGCCCACGCGGCGAGCTCGCCTGCGTCCGCGATCATGCGCCTCGGGGAGTCGAGCCATCCGAGACGGTTGGCTGACACGTTGCCTGGCGGCCACAAGCTGGCGTCCCGGGCGAGCAGGCGCGTCACGAGCGAGTGGGCGTCGTCGCTCACCGCGCCGGCGTCGGCCGTGGGTGTGGATTCGTCGGTCATCGGCTCGGGTCAGTGCCCCGACGACAGGGCATTCGCCTTGTCGGACAGGGACTGCATGAGCTCGTCGAAGGACTTGGCGAAGCTGGCGACGCCTTCGTCCTCCAACGTGCGCGCCACCGAGCCCATGTCCACGCCCGCCGATTCCAGGGACTCCAGGGCGGCCCGGTCACGCTCGGGCTCGAGGTCGATGGTGCGCGCCACGACGCCATGGTCGGCGAACGCGGCGATGGTGTCGTCGGGCATGGTGTTGATGGTGTCGGGGCCGATCAGGCTGTCGACGTAGGCGAGGTCCGGGTAGGCGGGGTTCTTCGTCGACGTCGACGCCCACAGCGGGCGCTGCAGGTGCGCCCCGCGTGCCGCGAGCGCTTCCCAGCGCTTGCCCGTGAACCGTGACCGGAAGAGCTGGTACGCCTGCCGGGCCTGGGCGACGGCGGCCGTGCCCTGCAGCGCCTGGAGCGACTCGGCACGCGTGCCGTCCTGTTCGGCCAGAGTGGTGAGTCTCCGGTCGACCTCGGTGTCGACGCGGCTCACGAAGAACGACGCCACGCTCTTCACCTGTGACAGGTCATCTGCTCCCGAGGCGACGAAGTCCTCCAGCCCCCCGATGTAGGCCTCGATGACCTCGGCGTAGCGCTCCAGGCTGAACAGCAAGGTGATGTTGATGTTGCGGCCCTCGCCGATCATCGCCCGGACGGCGGGGACGCCCTCGGCGGTGGCGGGGATCTTGACGAGGAGGTTCGGTCGGGCGATGCGCTCGTGGAAATGGCGGGCCGCGGCGATCGTGCCCGCCGTGTCGTGCGCCAGCCCGGGCGCCACCTCGAGCGACACGAAGCCGTCGGCGCCGTCCGAGCTGTCGTACACGGTCCGCAGGACGCCGAGGGCATCGGTGATGTCGTCGATGACGAGTTCCCAGTAGGTGTCCTCGACGCCGCGGGAGGCGAGAAGGTCGGCGATCTGTTCGTCGTAGTCCCCCGACTCGATCGCCTTGGTGAAGATGGTCGGGTTCGACGTCACCCCCCGGATCCCGTCGTCCACGTAGGCGCGCAGCCGTCCGGTGCGCAGGTAGCTGCGCCGCATGTTGTCGAGCCAGGGGCTCTGGCCCTGCTGCTCGTAGAGCTCCTGCAGCTTGGTCATGGTGCTCCCTTCCGCCGCGCCGGCACGGAGCCGGACGGCCTGGGTGCGCTTCTCAGGTTGACGGCGCGTCGGGTCGACGCGCGAGCAGGGCGCGTGCGCGGGCGGCCACGTTGTCGGGCGTGTAGCCGAACTCGGTCAGCACCACCCGGCCCGGCGCGGACGCGCCGAAGTGGTCGATGGCCACGACGTCGTCTGCGTACCGTTCCCATCCGAGTGACGCGGCGGCTTCCACCGCCAGACACGGTGTGGCAGGGGGGATGACCCTGGCGCGGTAGTCCGGTCCCTGCGCGGCGAACAGGTCCCACGAGGGCAGCGACACCACGCGCACCGCGACGGGCTCGTCGTCGATGCCCGGCTCGGGCGACGCCAACAGGCGCGCCGCGGCGACGCACACGCCCACCTCGGAGCCGGTGCCGACGAGAACGAGCTCGGGGGGCCCGGCGCAGTCGACGAGGACGTAGCCGCCCCGGGCGACGCCGTCGGCAGCGTCGGCGGTCCCCTCCAGGACCGGGACGTCCTGGCGGCTGAGGACGAGGCCGGTGGGGCCGTCGCAGTCGACGGCGATGCGCCAGGCGTGCGCGGTCTCGTTGGCGTCGGCGGGGCGGATGAGGCGCAGGTTGGGCATGGCGCGCATGGCGGCCAGGTGCTCCACCGGTTGGTGCGTGGGCCCGTCCTCGCCCAGGCCCACGGAGTCGTGCGTCCACGAGTAGATGACGTGCGTGCCCGTCAACGCGGCCAGGCGCACGGCGGGGCGCATGTAGTCGCTGAAGATGAAGAACGTCCCGCCGACGGGGAGGATCCCGCCGTGCGCGGCCATTCCTGTCATGGCCGCGGCCATCGCGTGCTCGCGGATCCCGTAATGGAGCTGGTCGCCCGCGGGATGCTCGCGGGACTGCGCGACGCTCTCCTTGAGCGCCATGCCGGTGTTCCCGGTCAGGTCGGCGGCTCCCGCCATGAGCCCGGGGATGAGGTCGGCCGTCGCGGTGATGCACTGGTTGAGGGCGCGTCGCGTGGCGAGCTTGGTGCCCGCTTCGAACACCGGGAGCTTCTGGGCCCAGCCTTCGAGGCCGCGCCCGTCCTGACAGGCTTGCCACGCGGCGCGGTCCCCGTCCCAAGCGTCGAAGCGCGTCTGCCACTGCCGGCGCAGGTCCTGGCCCCGCTCGATGCAACGCCGGTAGAAGTCGACCACCTCGTCCGGCACGTAGAACGACTCTCCGGGGGGTAGGCCGAGGATCTCCTTGGTGGCGCGGATCTCGTCGTCGCCGAGCGGGTCGCCGTGTGCCGACGCGGTGTCGGTCTTGTGTGGCGACGGCCAGCCGATGTGGCTGCGCAGGACGATGATCGACGGCCGGTCCTCTTCGGCCATGGCGCGCCGGAGCGCGGCTTCCAGTGCGGCGGTGTCGTTGGCGACCTCACCGATGTTCTCGGCGTGCCAGCCGTACGCGGTGAAGCGCCCGACGACGTCGTCGGTGTACGCCAACTCCGTAGGCCCGTCGATCGAGATGTGGTTGTCGTCGTACACGTAGACGAGCCGCCCGAGACCGAGGTGTCCCGCGAGGGAACCCGCCTCGTGGCTGATGCCCTCCATCAGGTCGCCGTCGGAGCAGATCACGAACGTGTGATGGTCGACCACGTCCGGACCGAAGCGCGCCCGCAGCCACCGTTCGGCGACGCCCATGCCGACGCCGTTGGCGAATCCCTGCCCGAGCGGCCCGGTGGTGACCTCGATACCCGACGCGCGATGGGCCTCGGGGTGCCCGGGTGTGCGGCTGCCCCACTGGCGGAACTGCTTGAGGTCGTCGAGGGTCAGCCCGTAGCCGGTGAGGTACAGCATCGAGTACAGCAGGATCGACGCGTGGCCGTTGGACAGGATGAAGCGGTCGCGGTCGGGCCAGCCCGGATCGCTGGGATCGTGCCGCATGACGCGTGTGAAGAGCACGTGCGCCAGCGGCGCCAGCGCCATGGCCGTACCGGGATGCCCCGAATTGGCCTTCTGGGGCGCGTCCATCGCCAGGCCCCGGATGACGTTGATGCCGAGTTGCTCGAGCTCCCCGTCGGTCACCTTTGGAACCGTACCCGCTCCTCCAACTCAGCCCACCCGCTGGGCACGGGGTTCGGCCGGCACTGATCCGCCGGGCACCGATTCGGCGGGCACAGGCGCAACATCACGACAGTCGCGCGCCGGCGGGGTCACAGAAGAGCGCCACCGACGCGGTGAATCCGTGGACGAAATTGCGACCTCCCACGGGACCGAGCTCACCCGCGGCGAAGCAGCCGGCCATCGGGACATTTCCCAGGTGCTCGGACAGGACGCGCACGTCGTGGTGCGGCTCGCCGAACAAGCGCGTGCCCCGGCCGTTGCACGTGAACACGAGGGCGCCGTCGGCGCGGTGCCCGTCCACCAGGCGGTGCAGGTCCTCGTCCGCGCTGGCTGCGTCGCGGAGATGGAATTGCACGGTCGTCCCGACCGGCACCACATCGGTGACGGCGATCGCCCCGAGCGACCGGTCCGCGCCGACCACGTTGCGCACGAGGAAGTCGCCCGGGCCGAACGACACGCGGTGCTCGTCGATCACCCGGCCGAGATGCAGTCCCCCCATCTCGAGCAGCGCCACCTCCGACTCCGACAACGACTCGTGAGCCTGGGCCACCAGCCGCTCGAGAGCGGGACGGCCCGCCAGTTCGAAGATGACGTTGTCCTCGGCTTTGGTCACCACCAGGGGGTGCCCGAAGGGGCGGCATCCCTGCGACACCACCGTCTCCAGACCGGCACCCGGGCCGAGCAAGGCGCCCACGGCCCCGGCCGTGCGCGTACGCGTCCCGAGCGCGAGCCGGTTGCCGCCCGGGCCCCGGGCGGCGGAGGCCATGCCCCCGACGACGGGCACGTCGGGCAGCTCGGATTGGGCCCAAGCGAGGAACCCCTCGGTGGGGAAGCTGTAGGGGTCGGCCACGAGGAGGACGGCCTGGGGATCGAAGGGGACGTCCTCCGGCCACCCTCGTAAGCGGGCGGGCTCGTCGGGCCCCCCCGGCTGGGCGTCGAGGGCGAGCGGCAGGAGCGGGCCGGTGATGCCCGCGAAGAGCGCCACGGCCGCGGTCTGCTCCACCTCCCGGTGAGGACCGAGCACCGACTCCGCCGCACAGCCGAAGGAGACGAGAGGATGGAGCACCTCCTCGACCGTGCGCATGACGTCCTCGAGCGCACCGGCGTGCGGAGGCGTGACGAAGGCGACGGCGAGGTCGGGTCGCTCCCCGATGCGCTCGAGGACCTCGCCTGCGACCTCGCCCACCGCATGCGCCGTGATCGGGTGCTCGCTCATCGCCGACGCGAAGGGCACTGACGTCGACCCTACCGCCGCCATCGGGGCCGGCTCCGTGCGGCTCCGATCGGCTCCGATCGGCTCCGGTCGGTTCGAACCGCCCGACGGGGTGGGGAACGGACGGTACGGTGGCGGCCACATGGCCGACCCGAGGGTGCAGGTGCCCCCGAACTGCGACCTCACCCTCGGCATGGTGTGCGTCGACAAGTCCGAGCCCGGCACGACCGTGTGGAAGATGCCGGCCGACGAGCGCTTCACCAATCCGATCGGTGTCATCCAGGGCGGGTTCCTGGCCGCCTGCTGCGACTCGGCGATGGGGGCGGCGACCGTCACGTGGGCCCGGGGCCGCAAGGTGTGGTCCGCCAACGCCGAGCTGAAGGTCAGCTTCCTGGCGCCGGTGCGGCCCGGTGGTTCGCTCACCTGCACGTCGCGGGTCGTCTCGGGCGGGGCCCGCGTCGCCTTCGTGGAGGCCGAGGTCACCGACGGCTCGGGCCGGATGGTGGCCAAGGCCAGCTCCACGTACTTGTTGTCCGAACGGGACTGAGCTCCCACCGGGCGACGCCGGCGCACCTGGCGCCCGGCCGGGGCCCGGTCGTGCTTGCCAGGCCGCAGCGGGTCGGGGGAGGATGACGCCCCGCCGGAGGGTGTGCCCGTCGCATCGCTCGGCGTTCGTGGCGGGCAATTCCCCAGGCAGTTCCAGCGGCGGAGGAGGGTTGTGCCCGGACAACAGAGTCGGCGCTCGGGCCGGGGCGGTCTCACCCAGGACGGCAACGAGTTCGTCCAGCTGGTGGTGGACTACGCCAAGCAGGAGACGCTGGAGCCTCTCAAGGGCCTGGGTCGTTTCCTTGCCTTCGGCGTGGCGGGCTCCGTGGCGCTCGCCTCGGGCGGCGTGATCCTGCTCCTGGCCGCCCTGCGTGCGCTGCAGACCGAGACCGGCACCACGTTCGCCGGCAACCTGAACTGGCTGCCGTACGTGATCACCGCCGCGCTCGCCGTACTGGTGATCGGTACGGCGGCCTGGCGGATCACGAAGGGACCGGCGGCCAAGCGGAGCCGAGGCGACCGGCGAGGAGGGCGATGACGATGGCGATCCTGAGGGTGATCGGCCTGGCAGCGGGCCTGACGGTGACGGGAACCCTGACCGGGACACGGACGGGGTCACGTGCCGGGACCCGGACGGGGACGCGGATCACCCGGGACGACCTCGAGGCCAAGCTGCGCGACATGGCGGGCGACCTCGACGACACCGTCGAAACGGCACGGCCGACGTTGCTCGCGGGTGCCGCCGCCGTCGCCGTGCTGGTGGTGCTCGTGGCCTACCTGCTCGGTCGGCGGAGCGGCCGGGCCCGCTCGGCGGTCGTGGAGATCCGCAAGGTCTGACACGTGGACAAGGTCCTTGCTGTGTTGGTGGCGCG
>DATGKD010000019.1:0-23679 GCA_035294855.1 Acidimicrobiales bacterium | reverse complement strand
GCTCGAGCACGGCATCGGGCAGGCGTTCGCCTTGGACGAAGGTGGGGTTGTCCCCGCCGCCCATCGAGGACACCAACGCCTCCAGCAATGCGGGATCGAAATTGCGGGCGAAGCTCGTCGCGATCGCGCCGGGCATGACGGTGATCACCTTGATCGGATCTCCCAGGAGCTCTCGCCGCAGGGATTCGGAGATGGCGTTCACGGCGTGCTTGGTCGCGCCGTAGACGCCGGGTGCCGGCTGCAGCGCCGCCACCGACGAGATGTTCACGATGTGGCCGGCGCTCGAGCGCGCTCGCATGGCGCGCACCGCGGCCTGGCACCCGACGAGAAGCGCCAGCACGTTGGTTTCGAGCATCGTCCGCCAGTGCTCGGGATCGGCGTCGACGATGGGCTCCGGAAAGCTGACGCCGGCGTTGTTCACCATGATGTCGAGTCTTCCAGTCTCCGAGGCGGCGTCGTCGACCAGCGCGCGGAGGTGACCCGTGTCACGCACGTCGATGACGTGCGCCACCGCGGTTCCTCCCCGGGACTCGATCTCTGCCACCGACTGCTTCATGGCGTCGCCGGTGCGACCGGCGAGCACCACGTGCGCGCCCGCCCCGCCGAGGGTCTCGGCGACGGCGCGCCCGATTCCACTCGAGGCGCCGGTGACGACGGCGGTCTGTCCCGCCAACGGTTGTTCGGACGGCAAGGGTGCGACCTCCTGGACGATCGGGCCCCGGGTGGGGGGCACCGGCGGGCACCACGGCACGACGACACGTCGTCCGAGGTGGCGTCACACTACGGGCACGGGCCGGAACATGACCGGGCGCCGACGGGCGCCGTCGGTCCCGGCGGCGCCTTGGACCCCGACTCGTAGCCCGGCGGACCTGCTCGGTACGATGCCCAGGTGAGCGACGTGCTCCCCCCTCGCGCCGACCGCCCGGCACCCGGGCCGGCCGCGGCCGCCCCCCAGGCGTCACCGTCCGCCCCTCACCACCAGCAGAGCCGGGTGTCCGCCTGGGTGGAGGTGCTCCGCACCACCAACCCGCCGACGGGCCGGCCCACCGACGCGGTGGCGCGGTGGCTCGTCCTCACGCGTGCCGCCGTGCTCCCCATGACCCTGGTGGCGGGGGCGGTGGCGACCTTGCTGGCGGTGCACCGCCCGGGCTTCCGGCCCGGTCTGCTCGTCCTGGCATTCGCCGGACTCGTCCTCGCGCACGTCGCCAACAACCTGATGAACGACTTGTTCGACGTGGAGGTGGGGGCGGACACCGAGTCGTACCCCCGCGCCCTGTACGCGCCGCATCCCGTGTTGTCCGGCATGGTGACCCGGACGCAGCTCGCTCGTTCCGCGCTGTTCGTCAACGTGCTCGACCTCGGCATCCTCGTGGTGCTGGCGGTGTTCCGGGGCTGGCCCGTAGTGGCCTTCGCCCTCGGCGGATTCGCCTTGTCGGTGGCGTACACCGCCCCGCCGCTCCGACTCAAGAAGCGGGGGCTGGGCGAGCCCGACGTGTTCCTCGTGTGGGGCCCGCTCATGGTGTGCGGCACGTACTACGCCGCCGTCGGCCACCTGCCGTGGGAGGTAGTGGTGGCGTCGGTGCCGTACGGCCTGTTGTGCACCGCGGTCCTCATGGGCAAGCACATCGACAAGGCGCCGTACGACGAGCCGCTCGGCATCCGCACGCTCCCCGTCGTCCTCGGTGAGCGACGGGCCCGGGCGGCCACCGTGGGTCTCATGGTCGCGTTCTACGTCGTCGTGGTGGTGTGCGTGGGCGTCGACGCGTTGCCATGGCCGGCCCTCGTCTCATTGGCTGCCGTGCCGAAGCTCGTCCAGGCGGCCAAGGCATTCAGCAAGCCCAAGCCCGACGAGCCCCCGGCCGGGTTCCCCGTGTGGCCGCTGTGGTTCGCCGCCATCGCCTTCGTGCACACCAGGCGAGCGGGGTCGTTGCTCGTCCTCGGTCTGGTGATCGCCGCCGCGGCCGGCATTCACTGACCGCGCCGCCGGCGCGGCACCCCTCAGACCTCGACCGGCTGTCCTCCCACCGACCGCCGGAGCGCGGCGTGCAGTGACTCGGGGGTGAGCACGCCGAGATAGTGGCGGCCGTCGAGGACGGCAACCCAACCGGCGTCGTACTTGAGCATCTCGGCGAACGCCGCCTTCAGTGATTCCTCGACCGCCACCCGGGCCTCGAAGGGCCGGGTGTGCTGCGCGACGGTGTCGGTGCCGGGTGCGTGCGCGTAGGCGGGTCCGTCGAGCTCGACCCACCCGGCGAGCGCGCCGTCCGGCTCGACGACCACGGCCCACCGCCCGTCGCCGGCCGTGATCGCGGCACGCGCATCTGCCATCGTGGAGGAGGGGGACAGGACCGGCGGCGCATCCAGGTCGGTCTTCTCGATCGGCGTCACGGCCAGCCGGCGGAGCCCCCGGTCCGCACCCACGAAATCCGCCACGAAGGATGTCGCCGGCCGGCCGAGGACGTCGGCCGGCGTGTCGTACTGCTGCAGCACCCCACCTTGTTTCAGCACCGCGATCCGGTCGCCGAGCGTGACGGCTTCCTCGATGTCGTGGGTGACGAAGATCACCGTCTTCTTGAGCTGGGCTTGCAGGTGGAGGAACTCGCCCTGGAGGCGCTCACGCGCGATGGGGTCGACGGCGCCGAAGGGCTCGTCCATGAGCAGCACCGGCGGGTCGCCGCCCAGGGCGCGGGCCACGCCGACGCGCTGCTGCTGGCCGCCGGACAACTCGTGGGGGTACCGCCGGCCGAACCGTCCGGGGTCCAAGCCGACCAACTCGAGCAGCTCTGCCACGCGCGCCTTGGTGCGGGCCTTGTCCCAACCGAGCAGGCGGGGCACCGACGCCACGTTTTCCGCCACCCGCAGGTGGGGGAAGAGCCCGGCGGTCTGGATGACGTAGCCGATGCCCCGCCGCAGCGTCACGGTGTCGATCGTGGCGATGTCCTCGCCGTCGAGCTCGATCCGCCCCGAGCTGGGCTCCACGAGACGGTTGACCATCTTGAGCGTCGTGGTCTTGCCACAGCCCGACGGGCCGACGAGAACCGCCAGCTCGCCGGAGCGGATTTCGAGGTTCAGGTGGTCCACCGCGTAGGCGTCGTGGCCGTACCGCTTGGAGACCTCCCGGAAGGCGATCATGCCGGGACAACGCTACCGATCCGACCGTTGCGCCACCCGGGACACGAGAAGGGTGCCCGGGTAGCGTCGACGAGGTGCACGTCGTCGCGCACAAGATTCCCGCCGACCCGCTCATCAGATGGGACTGGGTCAACTCGAACAAGGGCGTCATTCTCTCGGCTGTCGGGCAGCACCTGGAGTTGACCGCCATCGCCGTGGTGGTCGGGTTCGCGATCGCGCTCCCCCTGGCGGTCGCGGCCTGGAAGGTTCCGGCGCTGCGGCCGCCGCTCGTCACGGTAAGCGGGCTCCTCTATGTCATTCCGTCGGTGGCGCTGTTCGTGCTCATACAGCCGATCACCGGTTTCTTCTCGATCACCACCGCCGAGATCGCCCTGACCAGTTACACGCTGCTGATCCTGGTGCGCAACATCCTGGCGGGGCTGGACGCGGTCCCGGACCAGGTTCGTGAAGCGGCCCGTGGCATGGGCTACACGGCCCTGCGCGAGTTGGTCGTCGTCGACATCCCGATGGCGCTGCCGTCCATCTTCGCCGGGCTGCGGGTGGCAACCGTCACCACCGTCGGCCTCGTGACGATCACCGCCTTCATCGGACAGGGAGGACTCGGCCAACTCATCATCTCCGGCTTCAACAACAACTTCCATTCACCCATCGTGGTGGGGCTCGTGCTCTCAGTCCTCCTCGCGGGTGCCCTGGACGCCGCGCTGGTCCTTGCCGAGCACGTGGCCCTTCCGTGGGCGCGCGTCGAAAGGGTGCGCTGATGCACTTCCTGTCGCAGGTCGCGCACTTCATCTCGCAGAACTGGGGCGGCCCGGATGGCTTCTGGGTCCGCAGTGTCAATCAAATCGAGCTCACGGCGGCGGTCGTGGCGGCGGCAGCGTTGGTGGGGATCGGGGTGGGGGTCGTCCTCGGGCATACCGGCCGCGGCGGGTTCGTGGCGGTCAACAGCGCCAACGCGGCGCGGGCCATCCCGTCGTTGGCGCTGCTGACCCTGCTCGCCATCCAGCCGGCTATTGGCTTGAAGGGCAATGGCTTTCTGGCGTCGTTTCTCGCACTGTTCGCCCTCGCCGTCCCGCCGATCCTCACGAATGCCTACGTCGGGGTGCGAAACGTCGACGCGGATGTCCGTTCGGCGGCGCACGCCATGGGCATGACCGCCCCCCAGGTGCTGGGGCGGGTCGAGTTGCCGCTCGCACTGCCGCTCGTCATGGCGGGCTTGCGCACCGCGGCCGTCGAGGTGGTGGCCACCGCCACCCTGGCGGCGTACGTGAGCTACGCCGACCTGGGCTCTTTCATCTTCGCCGGACTCAACACCCAGAACCACGTCCAGACCTTCGCCGGCGGCTTCATGGTGGCGGTGCTGGCGCTCCTCACGGATCTGGTGCTCGCGGCCGCGCAGCGAGCGGTCACGCCGGTAGGACTCCGCCGCGGCGGACAGGCGGCCCGGACCCGCGGCGTGGGCGCGGACGCCACCACCACTCGTCGTCGCCTGCGCGCGCCGGCCTCGGCGGCCGGGCCCGGCTGATCAGCTGAAGCGCCCGGAGGCGCCGGACCCCGACTCGGCCCAACTCAGGCCGACTGAGCCCAACTCAGCCGAGGTGCTCCTGGGTGATCCACTGCTGCGCGACGGTGGCGGGGTCACCGTGGTCGACGCTCACCTTGATGTTGAGCTGAGACAACTGCTCGGTGGTCAATTTGGCCGAGAGGCCGTTCAACGCCGAGGTGATGGCGGGCGTCGCCACGGACTTCCGGATCACCGGGATCACGTAGTCGGCGGGCTGCAGGTGCTTGTCGTCGGTCAGCTGCACGAAGTTGTTCGCCACGATGTTCCCGTCGCTCGAGAACAGCTCGGCGACCTGCACCTCGCCAGAGTTGAGGGCGGACACGGTGATGGGGCCGGCTTCGTCGAGGGACGTGAACGACTTGAAGTGCAGCCCGTAGGTGTTCTGCAGCCCGACGAGGCACAGGGGCCGCTGCGGGCACTCGGGGGGCCCGCCCAGGATCAGCTGGTTCGCCGCCGACGACAGCGACGACAGCGTCGTCAGGTGGTACTTGCTGGCAGTGGCGTGCGTGACGGCGAAGACGTTGGAGTCCAACGCCGGCGCGGGATTGAGCACGGTCGCGCCGTGCGGGGAGAGGAGTCTCTTCAGCGCCGGAACCGCGGTGGAGGTCTGCGTCGCTGCCTGCGAGTCGTTCATGTTGAGGAAGATGAGCAGCGTGCCCGCGTAATCGGGGTACAGGTCGAGCTGCCCGGCGGCGAGGGCCGGCTCGACGGCCTCACGTGTGCCCAGGTTGGCTCGCACCGTCACCTTGGCGCCGGCGTGCTTGAGCACGTCCGCGTACAGGTTGGCCACGATGACCTGCTCCGGAAAGTTGGTCGAGCCGATCGTCACGTTCGGCCCGGAACTGGCGCTCGGCGTCGAAGGCGAGCTGCTGCACGCCGCGGCAAGGCCTCCCAGCGCGCAAGCGACGATCGCGACACCGATGGTTCGCATGGTGTGTGGCATGGATCCGGTCCTCACTCCCGTGTGACGACCGCCCCAGGTCGTCATGAATCGCAAGGAAGCTAGTCCGCTGGGTCCGCCGGGTCGAATGGTTCCACTGAGCAACGGTACGCGGACGTTTGACGCGGGTGCAGCGTGCCTTGACAATGTGGCCGTGCTGGCAGCATCCGTTCCGCTCATCTCGCCGAACGGTCCGTCGATCTTCCCGGTGGCGATCGCCCTTGTGGCGCTGGGATTCCTCTCCGTGGTCGCCGTCGTGGGTGTGTTCGTCATCTTGGTGGTGGCCAACCGGGGGGACCCCGACCCCACCGGGCGGCGCCCGATGTCGGTGTACCTCTTCAGCGTGTCGTTCTTCACCGTCTTCGCCGCGCTGCTGGGCACCTTCGCGGTGGTGCAGTCGGTGGTGCAGCTGATCGGCACGAACGCGATTGCGAGCTCGGGCGCGCTCCACCCGTTGGGCGACGCCGTCACGCGCGCCGCCACCCTCGCGGGCATCGTCACCGCGGTGGCGCTCGTCGTGCTCGTTCCGCACCTGCGCCGCGGCATGGCGATGGCCGGACGCGCCGACCCGAGGCTCGGTCCACTGGGCCGGGTCGCACAGAGTTACGTCGCCGCGGTCGCGTTCGTGGCCATCGTCATCGCCATCGTGGCGAGCGTGTTCGCCTTCTACGAGGTGGCGCGCATCGTGGCCCCCGGCGTCTTCCAGGTGTCGGGTACGCGCACGCAGACCCTGCGCCCGCTGCTGTCCAGCGCGTACCTCGCCCTCGCCTCGTTGCTCGTGCTCGTGCTCCACTTCCGGTTCGTTCCACCCGACATCCGCCGCGGCACGTTCCGGCGGGGCCGCCCCCTGCCCCCATCGCCGGGCACCCCGGCGGCGACCGCGCCCTCCGCGCCGACCGCGCCACGGATGTCCGCCGCGCCGCCGATGTCCGCCGCGCCACCGATGTCCGCCGCGCCGACAGTGTCCGCCGCGCCGACAGTGTCGTACGGCACCGAGCTGCCCGTCGCCCCCGGCGTCCTGACCGGCCCACCGCCGGAGCCGCCCGATGCGAACCCGTTCATTGCGGCCCCGTCGGAAGTGGCCTCCCCGCCTGAACGGCCGCGCTTCGAGCCGCCCCGACCGCCGTTCGACCCGCGCCCGGACCCACCCCGCCACCGGTCGCCCCGCCACGGGCGCTGATCGGAGGTCGCCGGGCATGGCGGGGTCGCTGCACCTCGTCCGCTCGCAGGTCCACCTCGGCTGGAGCCGTGACTTCCCGCCCGTGGCGACCGTGGCGTCGGGGACCGAGATCACCGTCGAGACCCAGGACGCCTCGGGGGGCCAGCTCGTCCCGGGGTCGACCGCCGCCTCGGTGGCCGCGCTCGACTTCTCTCGGGTGAATCCGGTCAGCGGACCGGTCTACGTCGAGGGGGCACGCCCCGGCGACGTGCTGCAGGTCGACGTGCTCGAGGTCGTCCCCGGCACCTACGGCTGGACCGCCATCATCCCGGGCTTCGGTCTGCTCGCCGACCGTTACCCCGAACCGTGGCTGCACGTGTGGGAGCTCGACCGAGGCGCAGCCGTGTTCTCCGACCGCATCCGGGTGCCGCTGTCACCGTTCTGTGGCGTGCTCGGCGTGGCCCCGGGCGAGCCCGGGGTGCACAGCGTGGTGCCGCCGCGGCGCGTGGGCGGGAACCTCGACACGCGCCAGCTCGGCCCCGGCAGTTCGCTGTATCTCCCCGTGGAGGTGGAGGGCGCGCTGTTCGGTGTGGGCGACACGCACGCGGCGCAGGGCGACGGCGAAGTGTGCGGGACCGCCATCGAGGCGCCCATGACGGTGACCGTTCGCCTGTCGGTGCGTCGCGACCTCCAGGTGGACGCGCCGGAGTTCGACGTGACGCGCCCGCTCGAGCGCGAGAGCGCGGCTGCCGCCGGCTACCACGCCACGTCGGGGGTGGCCCCCAACCTCATGGAGGCGACGCGCCAGAGCGTCGAGCGCATGATCGTGTATCTGGAGCGCACCCAGGCGCTCAGCCCGCAGCAGGCCTACGCCCTGTGCTCGGTGGCCGTCGACCTGCGCATCAGCGAGGTGGTCGACGCGCCCAATTGGGTGGTGTCGGCGTTCTGCCCGCGCGACCTCTTCGCGTCCTGACGTCCTCAACCCGTCAGGCGGGCGGTGGGCGTGAAGACGACGGGCATCTTCTCGAACCCCACGATGAAGTTCGACACCCGCCGGGGAAGCTCGTCCTCGCTCGCCAGCTGCAGGTCGGGGAGCCGGTCGAGCAACCGGTCGATCATGACGGCGAGCTCGGCGCGCGCCAGGCGATGGCCCAAGCAGAGGTGTGCCCCGAAGCCGAAGGCGACATGGTCGTTGGGGTGGCGGCCGATGTCGAATCGGTCGGGGTGAGTGAAGATCGTCTCGTCACGATTGGCCGACGGGTACAGCAGCAGCACGTTCTCTCCGCGCGGGATCGTGGTCCCGTGCAGGTCGACGGGGCGGGTGGTGGTGCGGTTCATGTTCTTGATGGGCGACACCCAGCGCAGCATCTCCTCCACCGCACCGGGGAGTCTTGACCGGTCGGCGCGCAGAGCCTCCAACTGCTCATGGTGACGCAGGAGCGCCTCCATCCCGCCACTGATGACGTGCCGGGTGGTCTCGTCCCCGCCGATCAGGATGAGCAGCGCCTCGTGCACGAGAGAATCGTCGTCGAGCCCTGAACCGTCGACCTCGCCGTGGACGAGCACGCCGAGCAGGTCGTCGGTGGACCCGGTCCGGCGCCGCTCGTCGATGAGCGCGCGGATGTAGGTGTTCCATTCGACGAAAGCCTCGGTCGCCCGGTCGAGCGCGTCGGCGTCGGGTGCTCCTTGCGACATGAGCATGGTGTCGGACCACTCGAGGAGCTTCCCCCAGTCGGTGGCCGCGAACCCGAGCATGTCGGCGATCATGACGAGGGGAAGTGGTGCGGCCACGTCCGCCACGAGGTCGCACTCGCCGCGCTCGCACACGCCGTCGATGATCTGGTCGCACACCTCTCGGATGCGCTCGCCGCGCGCCCGGACCGCCTCCGGGGTGAAACCCGCGCTCACCAGACGCCGCCGCCGCCGGTGCTCGGGGGCGTCCATGTCGATCATGTGCGGAAGGGGGATCCCCGGACGTGAACCACCCGTGCTGGAAAAGGTCTGCGGGTCCTGGCCCGCGGCCCGCACGTCCTCGTACCGGCTCAGGCCCCAGATGCCCCCGCGCTCGTCGTGGTACACGGGAGCGTGCTCGCGCATCCAGGCAAAGGCGGGGTAGGGATCGCCGGCGTAGAACTGCCCGCCGAGAAGCTCGATGTCGGGGGCGGCAACGTCAACCATGGCGTCATCGTCGCATCTGTCGAGGAAGAGGTTCCAGCGGACTGGCTCCCGCGGACTGGCCCCGGCGGACTGGCCCCAAGGGACGGGCCCCAACGGACTGGCATAGTTGGACGGTGGGCGAACCGCGATTCGTGATCATTGGCGCCGGCATGGCGGGCATCCTGAGCGCGATCAAGCTGCGCGAGGCCGGGCATCGCGACGTGGCCGTGTACGAGAAGGCCGACCGCCTCGGGGGCACCTGGCGCGAGAACACCTATCCCGGGATCGCCTGCGACGTCCCCTCGCACCTGTACAGCTATTCGTTCGCACCCAACCCGGACTGGAGCAGCGTCTTTTCGTCGGGGACCGAGATCTGCGCCTACTTCGACGCGGTGGCGCACCGCTTCGAGGTGGCCGCGGGCGTCCACTACGGCGTCGAGGTCACCGGGCTCACCTTCACCGACGGGCGGTGGCGGGTGACGACCACCGCGGGCGAGGACGTGGCCGACGTCGTCATCGCCGCCACCGGCGTGCTGCATCACCCCGCCTACCCGGACATCGAGGGGCTGGACAGCTTTGCCGGGCCGGTCTTCCACAGTGCCCGTTGGGATCACGACGTCGACCTCGACGGATGTCGCCTGGGGCTGATCGGCACGGGATCGAGCGCCGTGCAGATCGTGTCCGCCACGGCCGACACCGTCGGCGAGCTCCACCTGTTCCAGCGCACGGCTCAGTGGGTCATGCCGGTGCCCAACCCGCCCATCGACGAGGTGGACCGGGCACGCTTTCGGGCCGAGCCGGCGGCCATGCGCCAGGTGCGCGACAACCTCGCGGAGATGTTCGAGACCCAGTTCGCCAACGCGGTGGTGAACGCCGACTCGCCGCAGATGCAGATGCTGGCCGAGGCGTGCCGGGCCAACCTGGAAGATCACGTGGCCGATCCCGTTCTCAGGGAGAAGTTGCGACCGAGTTACCGCGCGGCGTGCAAGCGGCTCGTCATCTCGCCCGACTTCTACGACAAGGTGCAGCGGCCTGGAGTCAGCGTGGTGACCGAAGCGATCACGGGCGTGGAGCCCGGCGGGGTGCGTACCGCCGACGGGCAGCTCCACGAGCTCGACGTGCTCGTGCTGGCCACCGGCTTCCGCGTCGACCGCTTCCTGCGGCCGATCGAGGTGGTGGGACGCGACGGCGTGGGGCTCGACACCGTGTGGGCCAAGCGACCGTCGGCCTATCTGTCCATATCGATCCCGCAGTTCCCGAACCTCTTCATGCTGAACGGGCCCAACGGGCCGGTCGGCAACTTCTCGCTCATCGACGTGGCCGAGCTCCAGTTCGGCTACATCGCCCAGCTGGTCCACGTCATCGCCGACGGGGGCCGCCAGGTGTCGCCGACGACCGAAGCCCTCGAGCGCTTCGAGGCGGCGCGTGTCGAAGCGGCCAAGAAGACCGTGTGGGTGACGGGGTGCCGCAGCTGGTACCTGGACGACCGGGGAATCCCCTCGGCGTGGCCCTGGGGCTTCGACCGCTTCCGCGCCGAGATGGCCGCGCCCGACCTGACCCACTACGACGTGGTGAACGCCTAGGAGGCATGCCGACGCCGCAGCGTGACCGATCACGCTCCACGGGTTCGGCTCTCAGGTGGTCAGTCGGCGACGGGCATCTTCCCGGTGGCGTCGGCTTCGTCGGTCCAGTGCGGCCGGCCGTGACCGGACGACGTGTCGGGGTGCAGGCCTTGCTCGAGCCCCAGGTTGCCGGCGACCCGGACGAGCATGTCGAGCAGCGTGGCGCGCTCCGCGGGCGCCAACCCGTTGCACACCACCGATTCGAGCCCCATGGCGAGCGTGGTGGCCCGGTCGAGCACCTCGATGCCTGCGGCCGTCATGTAGAGAAGGCGCGCCCGCCGGTCGCCGGGATGAGGACGGCGTTCGACGAAGCCTCGCTCCTCCAGGACGTCGATGACCGCCACCATGCTGCTCGGGGGGATGTGGAGCGATTCGCCCACCTCGTTCTGAGAGCGACCCTCCGCCGACGAGATGGCTCGCATCAACGCGAACTGCCGGGGCTCGAGCCCCGTCTGGCTCATGAGCCCGCCGAATCGGCGCGCCGTTTCGAAGCCCAGCTGGGAGAGCATGAAGCCGACGGCTTGGCCGAACGGCGGGGCCTTCACCGCGCTGATCGGAGGACCGGCCACCGCCCCGGCGGGCTCCGACGCACCTGATCCCTCCTCACCGCGATGACTCTTGGCGTCGGGATCAGTCGTATGACCAGCGTCTTCTCGTCCCACCGAAATGACACTTTACCACGCCGAACCAATCGTGATAGAAGGATTCGTATCAGAAATGTTCCCGTCCGAGTAATTCCTCGCCGTCGGACCCCGGGCGTCAACCGGGGGACCCGTCGACTCCGGGGTTCGGTCAGGGAGATCCCCAGTACCCCTCTCACAACATCGTCTGGAACATGAGCACAACCGGTACCGAGTCGGCACAGGAGACCCGATGACCCTCGCCCCACCCCGCCCCCGTCCCGCGGAACCCACCGCCACGCCGTCGCGCACGGTCCTCGGTCGTCTGGCCGGGTTCGTGCTGCGGCATCGCCGCGCTGTCGTCGTCCTGTGGGTGGTCCTCATGGTGGCCGGCGGCATGTCCGCCGGGAAGGTGTCGAAGCGTCTGAGCTTCGACTTCTCCCTGCCGGGACAGCCCGGCTACGAGACGGCCGCCAAGATCATCCACACCTACGGCAACGGCGGGGACCACACGCCTGACATCGCGGTGGTGAGCGCCCCGGCCGGACAGACGGTCACCGCCGACACGGCCACGGTGACCGCCGCGTTCGACGCCGCCCGGCGGGCCGAGCCGGCGCTTCGGGTCGTCGACTTCGGCGTGACCGGTGACCGCCGATTCGTCACCGACGACGGGCACGCCACGTACGCCTTGTTGTTCGCGCCCCCGGCGAACGGCTTCGGCGCCGACAGACGCGTCAACGGCGCCATCACCGAACTCCAGCACCAGCTGCCCGGCTATCAGGTGGCGCTCACCGGGCTCAACCAGCTGGCCTCAGGCGGTTCGTCCAAGGGACCCGGGGTGCTCGTGGAGACGCTCCTCGGGGGCGCCGGCGCCCTGTTGGTGCTCGCCTACGTTTTTGCGTCGTTCCTGGCGTTCGTGCCGCTCGTGGTGGCAGCCGTGTCCATCTTGACGACGTTCCTCGTGGTGCTCGGGCTCACGTACCTGACGAGCGTGTCCTTTATCGTCGAGTTCCTCATCGCGCTGGTGGGCCTGGGCATCGCCATCGACTACTCGCTGCTGCTGGTGACCCGGTGGCGCGAGGAGCGCGCCCGCGGCGCGGACAACCACGCCGCGGTGGTGACCGCGGTCGAGACCGCGGGCCGTGCCGTGGTGCTGTCGGGTTTGACTGTGGCCATCGGGCTCCTCGCGCTGATCGTCCTGCCGGTGCCGGGACTGCGCAGCACGGGCATCGGCGGCATGCTCATCCCACTCGTGTCCATCCTCGTGGTGAACACGCTGCTGCCCGCCATCCTGGGCGGGATCGGGGCCCGCGTGGACTGGCCGCGGTTGCGCAAGGAGCGCACCGCCAGCCGCGCCTGGACGGCGTGGGGCCGGGGCGTCATCCGCTGGCGCTGGGCCGCTGCCGGCCTCGCGATCATCCTCCTCGCCCTGTTCGCGCTCCCCGCGCTCCAGATCAAGGTCGGGCTCACCGGCGTCGACGCCCTCGCCAAGACGGGGACCGCACACGCCGCCTACGAGGAGCTCGCCACCGGTGGCGTGCCTCAGGGGGTCCTCACTCCGATCGAGGTCCTCACCACCCGGCAGGCGGCGCCGTCGGTGGTCGCATCGCTCCAGCACGTGCGCGGCGTGACCGCGGCCGTGCTCCCCGCCGGGCCCACGGGCAGCCGCGGGGGCGTGTCCGACATCATCGCCATCCCCGACTCGGCGACCGTCAACAACACGACACTGACGTCGGTGCGCGCCGTTCAGCAGGCATTGGACCACCGGCCCGGTGTCATCGGTGTCACGGGGACGGGCGCCATCGAGCAGGACTACAGCCACGCCGTGTTCGGGAACTTCCCGCTCATGTTCGCCCTCATCGCGCTGGTGACGTTCCTGCTGCTGGCCCGGGCGTTCCGGTCGTTCCTGCTTGCCGGCAAGGCGGTCGTGCTGAACCTCATGTCCCTGGCGGCCACCTTCGGCCTCATGGCGTGGTTCTGGCAGATGGGGCACGGCTCCCACGCGGTCTTCGGCATCCCCGCCACCGGCGCCATCACGTTCTGGATCCCGCTCATGATCTTCGCCTTCTTGTTCGGGCTCTCGATGGACTACGAGGTGTTCATCCTCACCCGCGTGCGCGAGGAGTACGACCGGAGGAAGGACACCAACGCCGCGATCACCGAGGGCCTCGGACGGACCGGACGTCTCGTCACGAGCGCGGCGCTCATCCTCTTCCTGGCGTTCGCGTCGCTCGCGTCAGCGCCCAACACCGACCTCAAGGTGCTCGCCACCGGGCTCGGAGCGGGGATCCTGCTCGACGCCACCATCGTCCGTGCGCTCTTGGTGCCGGCGCTGGTGTCGCTGTTCGGCCGGGCGAACTGGTGGTTCCCCGCCCGCCTCGAGAGCCTCTTCCTGTTGCGCCGACGCGGGGAGCTCACCGGACAGGAAGTCGTCGCCGAGCCGGTCCCCGTGGAGGTCTGACGGCGAGGCGAACTGACGGGGATCGCCCCCAGGTCCCGGTGGCTTGAGGCCCGTGGCTCAGGTGCCGGTGACCAGGGCCGCCAGGTCGACGCCGGGATCGGCCAGGCGGCTCGGGTCGACCGATGGCCGGGCGCGGACGAGTGCGTCCAGCGTGTCCCCCTGGTCCCAGACGTTGGCGTTCATGGCGGCGAGGACGCGCCCGGCCTGCAGCCAGAAGGCGAGGAACTCCCCACCCGCCGGGTCACCGCGCAACACCACCTGGTCGAAGCCGGGAGCCCATCCGCGGTATTCCATGCCGAGGTCGTACTGGTCGGAGAAGAAGTACGGCGTCTTGTCGTAGGGCGTCTTCGTCCCGAGCATGTTGCGGGCGGCGGCCGGTCCCTGGTTGAGCGCCGCCGACCAGTGCTCCAGACGCACGCGCGCGTCGTAGAGGGGATGCCGGACGTTGGCGACGTCCCCGGCGGCGAAGACGTCCGGAGCGCTCGTGGCGAAGTACTCGTCGGTGACGACGCCGTTGTCGACGGTCAGGCCGGCCGCCTCGGCGAGCTCGGTGCGCGGCGCCACACCGATACCGACCACGACGGCGCCAGCGGGCAGGACGGCGCCGTCGGTGAGTCGGACTCCTCCCACCGCGCCGGCGCCTTCGATCGCCTTGATGCCGGTCCCCAAACGAAAGTCGACGCCGTGGGCGGCGTGCAGGTCGCGATACACCGCCCCCACCTCTGAACCGAGCACACGCTCGAGTGGCACCGACGCCATGTCGACCACCGACGCCGGCGCGCCGAGCTGGCGCGCCGACGCGGCGACTTCAGCGCCGATCCAGCCGGCGCCGATGACGACGATCGGGGTTTCCGCGGCGATGTGCTCGTGGATGGCATCGGAATCGGCGACGCTGCGCAGGTAGAGGACGCCGGGGAGCTCGGCGCCCGGCACCGAGAGCCGGCGCGGCGCCGCGCCCGTGGTGAGCAGCAGGCGGTCGAAGCTGATCCGCTCGCCCGAGGCCAGCTCCACCTCCTTCGCCTTGTGGTCGAGGAGCGTGACGACGGTCGACGTGCGCAACTCGATGTCGTGGGATTCGTAGTACTCGGCGTCGAACACCGCGGCGTCGTCGAATCCGGCTTCGCCCCGCAGGTAGGCCTTGGACAGAGGCGGGCGCTCGTAGGGGCGCACGGGCTCCTCGCCGAGGAGGACGATCCTGCCCCCGAAACCCTCGTCGCGCAGCGTCGCCGCGGCCTTGGCGCCGGCGAGGCTCGCCCCCACGATGACGAACGTCTTCTCTGGTGGCATCGGCTCGTTCCTTTCGGCGGCGGGTTCAGGTCACGTGCCGACCGCGCTAAGCGCCGAAAATTTCTCGCCCCCGCCGCCCGCTCGGGGATGGGGCCCGACGAGGTGGAGCCGGCGGTCCTGGTGCTCGGGTCGTTGCAAGGTGAACATGCGGGCCGCCCGGTTTCGTCGGGGTCCAGGGCCTGGCTTCCCACGCCGGCCTCAAGGCACCTTAGAGCACCTCACGAGATTTCGTCAATATCGGTCGCTTTTAGAAGCCCCGGGCCGGACGGCGGGGCAGGGTGGGGGCGTGGCCCCTGCCTTCCGGCACCATGCCGTGCTGCCGTGCGAGCTGCCCATCGTGCAGGCGCCGCTGGCGGGAGGGCCGTCCACGCCCGCGCTTACCGCCGCGGTCACCCGGGCCGGCGGGTACGGCTTCGTGGCGAGCGGTTACCTGTCCGCCGCCGAGTTCACCGCCGCCGTGCGCACGACGCGTGAGGTCGCGGGACCGATCTTCGGCGTGAACGTGTTCGTGCCCTCGACGCCGGGGGACCGGGCGGAGATCGAGGCTTACGGGCGCGCCTTGGAGCCGGACGCCGAACGCCTCGGCGTCGCACTCGGCGAACCCCGCTTCGAGGACGACGAGTACGAGGCCAAGCTCGAGGTCGCCAAGGCCGAGCGCGTCCACCTCGTCAGCTTCGTGTTCGGGTGCCCGGCGTCGGACGTGGTCGACCAGCTGCATGCCGTGGACGCGCTCGTGGCGGTGACCGTGACGACGGCGCCGGAGGCCGAACGCGCCGTCGGCGCCGGCAGCGACGTCCTGGTCGTGCAGGGCAGCGAAGCCGGTGGACACCAGGGCGGCTTCCTCGACCCCGGCGCACGCGACACCCCGTTGACGTCGTTGCTCGGTGAGCTGCGCGAGATGACCTCCGTGCCATTGCTCGCGGCCGGCGGGATCATGACCGGCAACGCTGCCGCCGCTGCGCTTCGGGCCGGGGCGGTGGCCGTCGTGCTGGGGACGGCCCTCCTGTGTACGCCGGAGGCCGGGACTTCCGCGTTGCACCGACAGGCGCTCCTGGACGGGCGTTATCCCGACACGATCGTCACCCGTGCCTACACCGGGCGTTTCGCCCGGGGGCTCGCCAACGATTTCGCTCTCGCTCACGACAGCCATGCCCCGCGCGCCTACCCGGAGGTGCACCACCTCACCCGCCCGCTCCGTGTCGCCGCCTCGGCGGCGGGGGACAGCAGCGTCCCCAACCTGTGGGCGGGCACGGGCTGGCGCCAGATCACGACGGACCCCGCCGCGACCGTGGTGCGGCGCGTGGCCTCAGATCTCTGACGTCACCCGCGCCGCCACGATGCCGGTCGGCCGTAGGGAGCGGGCTCGTCACCGGCGAGGATGAATCGGACATTCGCCGACGCCCGCGCGGTGTCGGCGTCGTCGTCGTGGGGAGCGCGCAATCCGGTGACGAAGAGCGCCAGGTCCGTGAGCGCCCACGCCGACCGGTGCGCTTTGATCGCGTCGGGTTCGACCGCCCGACCGGTGATCCGCGTGTAGCGCGTCCACCAGGTGTCGGTGCCGTCGTCGAGCATCCACAGATCCCGCTCGGGGCGCCCGCGCGCCACGGTGTCCCAGTCGACGAGCACGAGCCGGGCTGAGCCGGCTTCACGGATGAGATTGCCCGGGTGGGGCTCGCCGTGGGTGAGGACGAGCTCGGTCTCCGACGCCGCCAACCTCGACGCCAGGAGGTCGAACTCGCTGAGCCAGGTGGTGATGACCGGCACGGCGTCCGCCAGCGCGCGCCGCACGGCCTCGGAGTGCGGCCCGCCGGCCCATGGCCCGGCGAGGTCGTGCAGCGCCGCCTCGAGCTGCGATCGGCACGGGATGGCGAGCGGACGCACCGGCGCGTCCGGGGCGGCCCCGGTCGCGGCGTGCAGCGCGGCCAGCATGTCGACGAGCTCCTCGCGCTCACGGGTCTCGGCCGGCTCCCCCCAGCGACCGGTCGTCCCCTCGATGTAGGGGAACACCGCCAGGCTGAAGCGGGGGCCGAGGCGGACGGCGAGTGCGCCGTCGCGCCCGGGTACGGGAGCGGCCGCGAACGGCAGTCGCGCCCCCGTCGCCAGGTGGAGCGCGGTGCGGTAGCAGGCGACGAGGCCGTCGAACGCCACGTCGCGCGAGATGCCGAGCCACGGCTTGGCGTCGAGGTCGTCGCACGTCACGAACCAACGCGGCCCGGTGTCGCTCGCGGCCACCCAGTGGTAGGCGCCGCCGCCCTCGGGCAGATAGTCGAGACGGTCGACGGTCAGGCCCCAGTGTCGGCCCAGTGCCTCGTGTATCGCCGCGTCGTCGACCTCGCTCGGGCGGCTATGCACCCGTCCACTGTCGCACGCGCGTCAGTTCGTCCTGAACGAGTCGATGGCGCGTTCGACGAGCGGGCGCAGCTTCGCGACGTCGGGCGCAAGCACGCTGCCCACCACGACCCAGGAGTCACGACGGCCCCTGACGAGGACGGCGAACTCGTCGTAGTGATGCGATCCGGCGCGGGTGACGTAGTCGTCGGCGACCCCCGACCCGGCTCCGCCGAAGAAGTGGAGGCCCGAAGCGCCACCGTCGTCGCGCACCAGCCGGTCTCCTTCGTCGCGCAGGTGGGCGGTGCGAAAGGCGGCAAAGTCCTGCGTTCGCTCGTCACCTTGGCGGGGTGTGACGTTCAGGTAGGCGCGATAGGCCGGTGCCGGGCCGAGCGCCGCCGACGCGGCGCCGGGGTCGCTCGTCGCCGGGGTGAAGCCCGGGGGGTAGGACAACGACGCCTCGCCACCCGCGACCACAAGGCGATGCCATCCGGACGGCGCCGACATGGGTTTCGACCAGGCGAACGGCCCACCGGAGTCACCGGTGTCGGCAACGGCATTCCGTGCCCCGAACGCCAAGGCGAGGGCGAACATGCCGGCGGTGACGAGCGATGATGCTTGACGGCGGAGCAAGCTTCGGGGAACGACGCGGGGAGCCACGGCGGTCGGTCATACGGCGAGGGCCCCCCGGTCCTTCACGTGCGGCATCGTCCGTCATCTCACCGGCGATTGCCATCTCCGGCGAGATGTCGCACGGGACGGCGCCGTCGGTGAGCCGTCGCTCAGTTCGGTGGCGCGAACCAGGCACGGTCAACGCGCACCAGTGCCCACACCGCCGCCACCACGAGAGCCAGGACCCCGGTGGCGGCGCTCAACGCGGCCGCCGGACCGATGTTCAGCACGAGCGCTGCCCCCGTGGCGGCCCCAGCGAACATCGTCGCCACGGCGAGCAGGCGGCGCAGGCTCGCCGGGGTGAAGCCTTGCCGGACATCGGCGGCCAAACCGGTGAGGGTGAGGGTGAGCACCGTCGTCGTCAGATCGGGGACAGCGAGGACACGCACGACGGCGTTCTGGATGCCGAGGGCCACGGCCACGACCGCGGCCGTACCGTCCTGCACGGCCGACCCGAGATGACGCGGGGCGCTGGCGACGATCGCGAGCCCGATGGCAACACACAGCAGCTCACCGGAGGCTCCCGTGAGCAGGAGGCGCCCACGATGCCACCGGAGGCGCCGGCCGACACGACCGCCAACCCCGGCGCCGACAAGAAATCCTGCCAGGGCGCTCAGCGATGCCCCCAGCGAAAAGCCGGGTGCGCCTGCCAGGGCAAAGCCGAGGAACACGACGTTGCCGGTCATGTTGGCCACGAAGACGCGGCCGAGGCTGAGGATGCTGACGGCATCGACCAATCCGGTGACGACGGTGAGGGCCAGCAGGAGCGCAGGGAGCGGCCCGTGCCGCTCATCGGCGAGCAGCACGGGCCCGAGCGCGTCCCTGTGCATGGCCGCCTCTCTATCAGGAGAGGCGGCCCGCCTTCGTGCGACCGTCAGCGGAGGGCTCGTCGAGGTCACCCTGGGTCTCAGCCGCTTCCCACACGAAGCCATCCGCGTCGGTGAACGGTCCGGCGTCGCTGCGGATGACGATGCGGTGCGACCCTCCGCCCTCCGGGGAGACACCCGCATCCTTGGCCAGCGCACGACGGCCGTAGAGCGCCAGCTTCACCGGCGACGACGGCGTTGCGAACTCGACGTACCTGCGCCCGAAGCTCCTCGCCACGGCGAGACCGTGGTCGACGTAGAACCGCTTGCTCGCGATGACGTCCTCGACACCCAGCAGGAGGACCATGTCGTCGATCTCCCGAGTCGTGGGGCCGGTGTCCTTCTTCGATGACGTGGCGACCTTCCAGATCGACCCGTCGGGTGCCCGGACAACACCGCCGTAGCCCCAGAAGCCCTTCTTGAGCGGCTTCAACGGCGTCGCTCCCGCACCGAGGGCGGATCCCACCAGGGCGTCGACCGTGGACGGCTGGGACACCACGAGCGAGAGCGTGAAGCCGCGGAAGCCGTCTGTCGGTGAGTCCGACGCGCGCACTCGCAGCTGGCCGATCAAACCGAAGGCAGTGGCGTAGAACGCGCTGGCAGCTGTGGGGTCGGGCACCTCGAGAGTGATGGATTCGATCGATGGCATTGCAGATCCTTTCGTGACCGGGGCGCGTGATGGCGCGGCGTCGGTGTCGGTGTCGGTGTCGGTGTCGGTGAGGCGGGTTATCGGTCCTGGACCAGACCCAAGACGTTGCCGTCAGGGTCAGTGAAGGAAGCGACGAGCCTGCCGCCGCCGACGTTGTGCGGGGCCTCCTTCACGGTCGCTCCCGCCGCCGTGACCTCGGCGAGCTTCGCCTCGATGTCGGACACGTGCCAGTACGCGATCGGCGAGGTCATGCCCTGCGGCCCGCCGCCAGGCACGAGGCCGATGTGTTGGCCGGCCACGTCGAAACCCACGTAGTACTCCGAGTCGGCCTGCGGCTGCTGGCCGAGCAGCGCGGCGTACACCGCCTTGGCCTTGGCCAGGTCGGATACGGGGTGCAGCACGGTCTTGATGCCCTCGTTGGAAGTGCTCGTCATCGTTCCTCCTCAGATTCCCTGGGTCGAATTGTCTAGTGGTAGTACAACTATCATTTTGATAGTGCTACTCTCACATCCATGGACGGGGATGTCAAGGCCCCTTCTCCCGAGGGAGCCGCCGGGCAGGCGAGGACCCGGCGCACCCGGGCAGCCGTGGTCGACGCGGCCCGGACGCTCTTCCTCGAGCGCGGCTACGGAGCGACGACGATCGAGGCGATCAGCGATCTGTCGGACACGCCTCAGGCGACGGTCTACCGGCTGTTCGCCTCGAAGCTCGGGATCCTGAAGGCGGTACTCGACGTTTCGATCGTGGGCGACGACCAGGCGGTCGCGATGGTGGATCGACCGAACGTCCGGTCGCTTCTCGAGGATCCCGACCCGAAGAACCAACTCGCCGGATTCGCCGCTCTGCTGCGCGGCTTGATGGTCCGCGCCGCCCCCGTCCACCGCATCCTCGCCGATGCGGCCCGATCCGACGGCGGCGCGGCGGTGTTGCTCGCTGAAATCGCCCGGCAACGGCACGAGGGTCAGCGGCGGATCGCCCGATCACTCGCCCGTTCCAAGGCGTTGCGCCCCGGTCTGCGAGAACGCGACGCCGCCGACATCGTCCACGCACTTGCGTCCCCCGAGGTCTACGGCTTGCTCGTCCTCGATCGGGGCTGGAATGGCGAGCGGTACGAAAAGTGGTTGAGGGAGATCCTCACCGACCAGCTTCTCGCACAGGACCAGCGCTGAGTCTTTCAGGAGACCGACGTTCGGAGATGCTCGAGCACGAGCAGAGCGATCTGGCCGGCGCCCTCGATGTGCAGCCAGTGGGTCTGTCCTTCCAGATCGACGAAGCGGTAGGGCCCGGTCACGTACTCGCCGCATCGCCGGGCCGCGGCCGGGGTCACGAAGCGGTCCCGCGACCCCCAGACGTACAGCGTGGGGACTGACACCGGTCCCGGCAGGTCCCGGGCGCCGAACGGCAACCCCCGATACCAGTTGATCGGCCCCGTCAGCGCTCCGGGCGTCGCGGCCCGCGCGGCATAACGCTCGGCGGTGGCCCGATCGAGCCCGCTGCTGACGAGGCTGTCCGCCAGCATGCGCCCACCCCGCACGCCCAACACCCGCTCCGGCAGGCGGGGAAGCTGGAAGAACGCCATGTACCAGGAGTGGAGCACCTGGGTGCTCGTCACCATCGCCTTCCGGAACGCCCGCGGGTGCGGGACCGACAGCACCGTCAGGGTGCGGACACGCTCAGGGTGGGCGGCAGCGAGCTGCCAGGCGATCACGGCGCCCCAGTCGTGGCCGACCACGTCGAACGTCGGTGACCCCGCCTGGTCGGCCAGTGCCAGGACGTCGGCGGTCAGGTGCTCGATGCGGTACGGCCGCCGGCCAGCAGGGCTGGCTCCCGGCGAATACCCCCGCTGGTCGAACGCGACGACCCGGTGACCTGAGCCAGCCAGGTGGCCGGCCAGACCACGCCAACAGTGGCGATCCTCGGGGAACCCGTGGAGCGCGATCACCGTGCGGCCGTCAGCGGGCCCCGAATCGGTGACCTCGAAGGTGAGCCCCTCGTTGGTGAACGACTCCATGACGTGGTCCTCCCGATTTCAGTGAGTCCCGCCTGCCGTGAGTATCCCGGACGGTCACGGGACGCTGCCAGCGAGTGCGGCTCAACCGGGGTCAGGACGCCGTCGATAAACGAGCATGGCGAACGCGGGGGAAGGGCGCGCCTCGGTCTCCGGACGCCAAACCCGAGGCCGGGGGCGGACGAGCCTTGAACGCATGGGATTCGTCGTGCTTCTCGTGGCGGTCCTGCTGGCGGCAGCGGCGTCGCCATTCGCCATCGCCTCACTGGCGGGGAGCCTGAAGCACCCGGAGGCAGCAAACGTCTTTCACCTGGCGGTTCCTTCGCCGAACGCCGCCACGTCGACCGCTCTCAACATCCGGCTGACGGCAATCGACGAATCCGCTCAAACAGTCACGCTCGCGTTGACCGGCGACCGGCGCTGCGACGCGGATTGCGGAGCGGGTCAAGTCCTCCAGGTCTTCTCCGTTCGCGCGAATCCGCAAGGCGCCGATGGCGCTCCACCTTCCACCGACGTCGCGGTGCCGACGGATGGCGAGTTCGACTCGTCGGTCACGCTGCCGGTCTCAGGCGGGCTCGGTGCTTACCCGTTCGACCACTACCGCCTGCTTCTCGGACTGGGGCTGGCCGAGAAGACCGCTGACGGTCAAACGGTCTCACTCAGCCCGCGAGCTGCCCGGTCGCAACTCGACGTGAGCCTCGACGAAAAGCTGCCGAGACTCGACCTGGCGACCCCAAAGGACCTGTCGAGCCACCCGAGGTTCGTCGGTGCGCAGATGGCCGTGCTGGCGACGGTGGACCTTTCTCGCCCGTTCTATCTGCAGGCCCTCACCGTCTTCATCATCGTGTTCATCGCGATCGCCGGTGTCTACAGCGTCCTGACGCGGGCGTTCAAAGAGGTGATCGCGACCGTGGGAGTGGTGGTGCTCGGTGTCTGGGGAGTGCGAACGCTTCTCGTGGGGGGCTATCCGCCTGACTCGACGGCGGTGGATCTCATCCTCACGCTCTTGATACTCCTCCTCTTGGTCGTGCTGGCGTTGCGAGGGCTCGCCCTCATGTGGGCGCAGGTCAACACGGAATCGGGGGCCGCCGACCGGGGGGCCGCCGTCCCCCGCGCGACTGAGACGTTCGAAGACACCGACTCGGGCCTCGAGGTCTTCTCGGAAATCGCCTGATCGCGCCGCCAGGGCCCAGGGACACTCGGTTCGTGTCCCCCGGGGCACCTCGTGATGTCAGCGGTGGGGTTCGTCGGTGCTTTCGACGGTGACGTCGATCGTCCTCGCCCAGGGATCGAAAGCTCTCACGCGCTGGGCCACGTGCACTGCGAGCCGTTCCGTATCGTGTGGGCGCAGCGACTCGTGGGGCGAGAGCTCGATCAGCAGGCCCCCGTTCCGGCGGCGGACGACGACGCCGACCTCCGATGGGGAGCGCCCTTGGCGGGTCAGTTCTTCGTCGAGAGTACGACGGGCCTCCGCGGTATGGCCCGGGAGCCCGACACCCTCGAGAGCGCCGATGCTGGCGATCGCTCTCGACCGAGTGGTCGAATCCGACGCCCAGGCCTCCAGAGGATCACCCGGTCGGTCGACCAGGACGACGGGGATCCGGCGGCGCAGCGCGCACAGACCAGCGTCGGCGAGGTGATCGGTGCTGGGCGGCGGGCCGACCACGACGGCGGCATCGATGGGGTAGCGGTCGAGCGGACAGTCGGCATGCCGCAGGGCTGCGCACGAAGGGGCATCGGGGTCCTGCTCGTCGCGACAGGTGTGGACCACGTAGCCGTGTTCGCGGAGTTCGTCTGCCATCGTTCGAGCGGGGGCCCACGACACGTCCGTCATCAGAATCTCCACCATGACTCCTTCGAACCGTCCGACATCGATCTGATCCGAGAGTCGTCCACCCCGTGGCCGACCGAAAGAGGAGAAAGTCCCATTCATCGCATGCCCGTGCTGCATAGGGGGCCTTCCGGCCGCGTTGGTACGGGACCCGCAGGGCATGATCGGGCCTGGTGACGGAGCGCAGCCGCGCCGGCACGCATGCCTCGAAGCTGATGTCAATCCAGCAGCGCGTTGAGGTTCACGAACGAGTAGCCCGCGTTCCGGACGGCACTGATGACCGAGGGCAGGGCGTCCGCGTCGAGTGTGGAGTGGTCGTTCGGATTGGCCCCGACGTGCATCAAGACGATCTCTCCGGGGCGCAGATTGGCCATCACACGGGCGAC
>DATGKD010000018.1:0-4353 GCA_035294855.1 Acidimicrobiales bacterium | reverse complement strand
GTCGACGCCGCGCACCGCGTGGCGCGACCCGTAGCGCATCTCCAGGCCCGAAACGTCGATCACGACGTCGCCGCCCGCAAGCGCCGGGGAGTGCTGGCCCAGCTCCGTCGTGGCGCTCATGTCTCCCCACGCGGCTCATGACCGAAATGACCACGAAGTGGTTTCGTGGCGAGAACGATATCGAAGGGCAGGCGAAGGGGCACGGGGACGAGCGAAGCCCCGATCACAGTGGGAACGGCCATCGAATCCTGACCGGAACTGTGGAACTCCCCGACGACTCGACAAGGGTCGCTTCGGGCTCAGCGAAGGCCGTGGCCGACCGACCCGGGACGGACGACCGCCCGATCAGAAGAGTTGCTCCGGGGGAGAGACTCGAACTCTCAACCTAGCGGTTAACAGCCGCTTGCTCTGCCGATTGAGCTACCCCGGAAACAGCACGCCGCGCGGCGCGACAGCCTCGCGAAGATAGCAGCGGGCCCAACGTGCGACGCGGGCATCCGGAAGAGTCAGACCGGTTCAGACTTCGTCGAGAAAGTCCCGGAGCGGCTGCGCCGCGTTGGGGTGGCGCAGCTTGGCGAGCGTCTTCGCCTCGATCTGGCGGATTCGTTCCCGGGTGACACCGAAGGCCTTGCCCACCTCTTCGAGGGTCCGCACCCGCCCGTCCTCCAGCCCGAAGCGCAGCTCCATCACCTCGCGCTCGCGCCTGGGGAGCGTCCCCAGCGCGCCGCGCACCGCCTCGTGCAGCATCGACCGCGTGGCCGCGTCGTCGGGTACCTCCGCACCCTGGTCCTCGATGAGGTCCGACAGGCTGAAGTCCTCTTCGTCACCCATCGGCTGCTCGAGCGACACCGTGTCCTGGTTGATGCGTTGGATCTCGCGCACGCGCTCGATGGGGAATTCGACGCGGCTGGCGATCTCCTCGACCGTGGGCTCACGTCCGAACTCCTGCAGCAGCTGGCGCTGGACTCGCACCACCTTGTTGATGGTCTCCACCATGTGGACCGGGATACGGATGGTGCGTCCCTGGTCCGCGAGCGCGCGCGTGATGGCTTGGCGGATCCACCACGTGGCGTAGGTCGAGAACTTGAAGCCCTTGGTGTAGTCGAACTTCTCCACGGCGCGCATGAGGCCGAGGTTGCCCTCCTGGATGAGGTCCAAGAACGCGAGCCCCCGGTTGCGGTACCGCTTGGCGATCGACACCACCAGGCGCAGGTTGGCCTCGATGAGGGCCTCTTTGGCCTGTTGGCCCCGCCGCACCTGGCGACGCAGCCGGGTGCGGTGCTCGGAGGTGAGCTCCCCCGTCCCCGCCTCGTGCTCGGTGAGCTCTTCGGCGGCGCCGTTGCCCGATTCGATCCGCTTGGCCAGCTCCACCTCGAGGTCCCCTGTCAGCAGGGGGACCTTGCCGATCTCCTTCAGGTAGGTGTGCACCGGGTCGGCGGCTGCCCCACCGCCGTGGTCGCCCGAGGAGTACGACGCGATCCGGCCCCGCCCCGGCCGGGGCGTCTGGCGGTCGAACAGCTCGTCGGGCTCGCGTCGCCCGGCCTTGCCTCTCGGTCGCCGGAACGGTGCGCCGTCGTTGCCTGCAGCGCCGTCCGCGCGCGCCGCGTCCCGTGCCTCGTCCTCCTCGATGACTCCCGCGCCACCGTTCGGCAGGGCGGAGGACTCGAGGTCACCGGTGAGACCCTCGGCGACTTCCTCGGCGACGGCCTCGGCAACGGCCTCGGCCACCGCTTCTTCGAGCACGACCGGGGCGGTACCGTCGCGCCGTTGCTCGAGGTATTCGATTCCTTCGGCGCGCACGCACGACACGACGTCCTCGATGATGTCGTGGGTGAGTTCGACGGCCTGCAGCACGAGGATCAGGTCGTCCTGGGTGAGGTACCCGCGCCGGCGGCCGACCTGCAGCAGTTGCTCGAAACCCTCGACCGCGACACCTTCGGGGGCCGGCCGCACCGAACCGCCCGTCGAGTGGTAATCACTCATGCGCGCCGCTCCTTCCAAGGAGCCAGGCTAGCAACCGCTCCGCGGCTTCGTTTCCGCGATCGGGTTCCTCGAGTTCGTCGAGGTCGTGGCGGACACGCGCGATGGCCGGCGCGAATTCGGCGATCGAGTCGGGGGAAAGGCGCGCCTGGGACTCCCACTCGGAGAGCGCACGACGGCTTGCGTTTCGCACCAGCGTCACGATGACGTCATCGGCATCGACGGCCGGTTCCTCAACCGCCAGGCGACGGAGCAGGTCACCTACCTGAGGATCGGCCTCCTCGGCCGTGGCGATGGCACCGTGCAGGTCGTCGGCCCGTTCCAACGCGTCGAACGCCGCCCGCTGGAGCTCGTCGTCGAACAGCACGATTTCCAGGCGGTGGGCCACGAGCTCGGGCCGGTGGACCGCCAGCCGCAGCGCCTCCAGCCCCGGGCGGGGGGTGGTGACGGGCCGCCGTGCAGTCGGGGCCGCTCCGTTCGGGGCACTCGACGTGCCGGTGTCGTTCGCCCCCTCCCCCGCGCGTTGCCCGATCTGCCTGCGCGGGTCGCCGCCGGCCCGAGCCTTGGGCTCGTGCCCACCGTCGAACGCCCGACGCGCTCGGTCGATGATGGCGCGCAGTGCCGCCGGGTCGACCCGGCACCGGTCCGCCACCTGCATGACGTACTGGTCGCGGACCAGCTCGTTGGGGTGCTCGGCCACCGCGGTGATCGCCGTCTCGGCCGCCTTGGCGCGTCCCTCGGCCGAACGCAGGTCGGCCGCGGCCAGGACACGATCGACGCGGAAAGCGAGGAACGGCACCGCCTCCGTGACCGCTGTTGTGAGTGCATCGGGATCGTCGCGTGCCAGGTCGCCCGGATCTGTTCCCGGCG
Source organism: Acidimicrobiales bacterium (assembly GCA_035294855.1). Taxonomy (GTDB): domain Bacteria; phylum Actinomycetota; class Acidimicrobiia; order Acidimicrobiales; family UBA8190; genus DATGKD01. The sequence continues at coordinate 1,503 of DATGKD010000018.1, read as the reverse complement.
GCAGCGTGGCCACCGCCACGTCGACCTCGTGGTGGCGCTCCCACTCGTACACGCGTCCCGCGCCGGCGAGCCCCGCGGCATCGGCGTCGTAGGCCAGCACGATCCGGCGTGCGAAGTTCCCCAGCAGCCGGAAGTGCTCCTCGGCGAGTGCCGTGCCGCACGTGGCCACCGCGCGGGGCATGCCCGCCAGGAAGCACGCGATCACGTCGGTGTAGCCCTCGCAGACGATGACCTCATTGGTCGCCACAACGTCGTGCTTGGCCCAGTTGAGGGCATACAGCGTGCGGCGCTTGGAGTAGATCGCCCCGTCCTGGGAGTTCTTGTACTTGGGTCCCGGCGCTCCCCCGCCGGTCGTGTCGGCGGCCGGCAGGATCCGGCCGCCGAGAGCGATCGCTCGGCCCGACGGGTCGAAGATGGGGAAGATCACGCGCGCCCGGAAAGCGTCCTGCTGGCGACCCCGGCGATTGACGAAACCCAGGCCCGCGTCGGACAGGACGCGGTCGGGGACGTGCAGCGCCTTGGCGAGGGCATCCCAGTCGTCCGGCGCCCAACCGAGCTGGAAACGGCGCACCACCTCGCCGTCGTACCCCCGGCTGCGCAGATAGTCGCGCGCCCGCCCCGCGTCGGGGCTCGAGAGCAGGCGCTCGTGGTAGAAGTCGACGGCCCGGGCCACCGCGTCGAACAACGGCGCGCGGCGGCGATGCTCGGCGGACGTCGCCGCGTCCTCGGTGATGGAGATGTTGGCGCGATCGGCGAGCCGGCGCACGGCCTCCACGAAGTCGAGGTGCTCGACCTCGCGTACGAACGTGATGGCGTCGCCCGACCGTTGACAACCGAAACAGTGGAAGACGCCGAGCTCGGCGTTGACGCTGAAGGACGGAGTCTTCTCTTGGTGGAACGGGCACAGCCCGACCCAACGTGTGCCCTGGCGCTTCAGCGCGGCGTGCTCCCCGATGAGCGCCACGATGTCGGTGGCGGCCCGGACGCGGGCGACGTCCTCGTCGGGTATGGGCACGACCGGGAACGTACTCGGCGGCCGTGAGACCGGCGCGCGCCGGGTCGCTGCCTACCGTGTCCTGCGGGTCCGCCCTGCTCCGCGCCCCGGCCCCGCCCTTCGGGAGGCCGACACTCGGCCGGTCTTTTTGGCCGCGGACGCCCGACCTGCCCGCTTGGCCTTCTTGGCCGCGGACGCCCGACCCGCCCGCTTGGCCCCCGACGCTCGCGACGCCTTCTTTGCCGTCGACCCCGAACGTGCCTTCTTGGCAGTCGCGGGTGGGCGGGTGGCGGCCGTACGCCTCTGCCCGCGCGCCGACTTGGTCGCCGACCCTCGCGCCGACTTGGTCGCCGACCCTCGCGCCGACTTGGTCGCCGACCGTCGCGGTCCGCGCACCAGCACGGCCTGAGCCGCGGACAGGCGCGCGATGGGCACTCGGAACGGCGAGCAACTCACGTAGTCGCAACCCGCCCGGTAGAAGATGTCGATGGACTCCGGGTCGCCGCCGT
>DATGKD010000017.1:0-6349 GCA_035294855.1 Acidimicrobiales bacterium | reverse complement strand
GTGGCCATCATCGTGCTCGTCCTCGTCCGCGAGTCGCCCGCGGCGCGCCAGGTCGCCGAGCGCGATCGGCGTGCCGGCACGAGGCCGTGGCGGCAGGAGCTGGCCGCGATCATGCAGGTGCCGAACGCCCGGGTCCTCGTGACCGGCGTCCTCGTCTTCTGGGCGGGGCTCAGCGCGACCGGCTATCTCGCCATCGTCTACTTCCAGAAGGTGCAGCACGCCGGGGCCAACGCCCAGACCATCGCGGGCTGGGTGAGCGGCGTGCCCGTGGTCTTGCTGGGCCTGGTGCTCGGATACGGGCTGAGCCGCGCGTTCACGCGCAAACAGATCGCCGTGCTGACGCCGCTGGCGGGAGCGGTGGTGTCCATCGTGCAGTTCACCACCACGCACATCTGGCAGTCGGTGGTGCTCGCGTTCGTGGGCGGCCCCCTCTTCGCGGCGTTCGTGATCTCGCTCGCGCCGATGCTCCTGCAGCTGCTGCCCCGGTCGGGCGGCATGGGCGAGCTGCTGGGCAAGCTGGTGGCGCCGTTCAGCTTGTTCGCCCTGGCGTTCTCGTTCCTCGCCGCCTGGGCGGTGGACGCGACCGGCGACTACCGGGTGATCTGGCTGTTCCCCGCGGCGGCCGGTGTCCTCCAGGCGGTCGTCATGTGCTGGCTGCGCATCCCCAGCGGTCAGGAGAGGGCGGACCTGCGCGACGTGCCCATGCGGATGAGCGAGGCCATCCTCGAACAGGTCACCGGAAGCAACCGCTCGTTGCTCGGCGGCGTCGTGACGGCGTCCGACGCCGACGCCGCCACGGTCTTCGACACGGCTCGGCACATCCTGGGCGACCCTTACGCGGCCTCCGGCGGGACCGCGTCGGAGCTGCCGCCGGGCGCCTCCGAGCCGGCGGACGCCGTGGCCGAACGGTCGGACGACCGACCCGGGACGCCTCCGCCGGACCCGGCGTAGCATCGGTGGTCGTGAAGCCGTTGCGCCCCGCGAGCGGCCCGAGAGCGGCTCGGTAGCCCCGGCGCAGTCAGGAGGGTTCGGTCATGGAGGTACGCGACAAGCTGTACATCGGGGGATCGTGGGTGGCCTCCACCGGCACCGGCACCCTCGACGTGGTGAATTCCGCCACCGAGGAAGTCATCGGGACCATCCCCGAGGGGACCCCCGAGGACGTCGACCGCGCCGCGCGCGCCGCCGCCGATGCCTTCCCGAGCTGGTCGGCGACCTCGCGCGACGAGCGCTCGAAGATCCTGGAGCGCGTCCAGGAGGGGCTCACCGCCCGCACCGCCGACATCGCCACGCTGATCTCGCAAGAGGTCGGCATGCCCTTCACGCTGTCCAACCTGATCCAGGTCGGGCTGCCCGTGATGAGCTTCTCCACCGCCGCCGCGCTGGCCACCGAGTTCCCGTTCGAGGAGGAGAGCGGCAACTCCCTCATCGTCCGGGAGCCGGTCGGGGTGGTGGGCGCCATCACGCCGTGGAACTACCCCCTCCACCAGATCGCCGCCAAGGTCGCCCCCGCCCTCGCCGCCGGGTGCACCGTCGTCCTCAAGCCGAGCGAGGTCGCTCCGCTGAATGCGTTCGTGCTCGCGGAGATCTTCGACGAGATCGGGCTGCCGCCCGGTGTCTTCAACCTCGTGACCGGCCTCGGTCCGGTCGTGGGCGAGGCGATCGCGTCGCACCCGCTCGTCGACATGGTGTCGTTCACCGGGTCGACGCGTGCCGGTAAGCGCGTCATGCAGCTGGCCTCAGAGGGCGTGAAGCGTGTCGCCCTCGAGCTCGGGGGCAAGTCCCCCAACGTGCTGCTCGACGACGCCGACTTCGAGTCGGCGGTGCCCGCCGGCGTGGCGGCCTGCTACATCAACTCGGGCCAGACGTGTTCGGCACTGACCCGGATGCTCGTGCCGCGCTCACGGCTCGCCGAGGCGGAGAACCTGGCGGTGCAGACGGCGGAGACCTACACGCCCGGCGATCCCTTCGACGGCAACACCCGCCTGGGGCCGCTGGTCTCGGCCACCCAACTCGAGCGGGTCCGGGGCTACATCAAGAAGGGCATCGACGAGGGCGCCAAGCTCCTCACCGGCGGTGCCGAGGCGCCCGAGGGCCTGGAGCGGGGCTACTACGTCCGTCCGACCGTCTTCTCGAACGTCACGCGCGACATGACCATCGCACAGGAAGAGATCTTCGGTCCCGTGCTGTCGATCATCCCCTACGACTCCGAGGACGAAGCTGTCGACATCGCCAACGACACCGTCTACGGACTGGCCGGTGGTGTATGGGCGGGGGACAAGGAGCACGCCGAGAAGGTGGCGCGTCGTCTCCGGACCGGCCAGGTCGAGGTGAACGGCGGGGGATTCAACCCGCTCGCGCCGTTCGGCGGTTACAAGCAGTCGGGGATCGGCCGTGAGCTCGGCAAGTACGGGCTCGAGGAGTACCTCGAGGTGAAGGCACTCCAGCGCTGATCACTGCAGCGCTGATTACTCCAGCGCTGATCACTGCAGCGCTGGCCGCTTCACTCCGGCGGTGTCCCCGCCCGGGCAGTCCTCACGGCGCGTCGCCCGCCGTCTCGGTGTCCGACGCCCGCTTGACGTACTCCTGGTAGACGTCGCCCACGGTCTCGAACTCTTCGGCAGCCTCTTCTGGTACCTGGACGCCGAGCTCCTCCACGACGACGAGGAGCTCGGTGAGGTCGAAGGAGTCGAGCCGCAGGTCCTCGACGAGCCGAGAGTTGACGGACAGCGGACCGGCGTTGATGCGCAGGCCGTCGCGGAGGCGATCGGCGAAGGTCTCGAAGTCCAGAATCGCGGTCGGCACCTACCACCTTCCATGTCGTCGACCGGCGAAAGCCGGCCGCTTTTTCGACGGTCCACTCGGCCTCCCGACCGGGCCGAAGGTCCGTCCCAACAAAACGACGGCAACGTACCCAGGCTTGGCGGCATCAAGCCACCGGGCGTCCCCCGCCGTGCCGTCGATCGTCGCAGATTCCCACTGCAGGATGGTGGATCCTCACACTCCGTGGGATCTGAATGTTTCTCGTTCACTCAATCCCTTCATTGGCGCGCTAACATGATCGATTGCGATATATCATGAACAGTCGTAGTCCCCGAAAGGGGGGGCCAAGGAGACCGGTATGAGACCGACAGAGGAGAAGACATCGATGCACGCAAGGATGCGCGGACGAAGGGGCCATGGCGGTCCACCGTGGCTGGACGCCGACTGGCGCTCCGGACGAGGCGCCTGGGGCGGGGGACGGCGGAGGATGCGCCGCGGCGACATCCGCACGGCGCTTCTCGGCGCCCTGGAAGAGGGTCCGGCCCACGGTTACGAGCTCATCGGGCGCCTCGAGCAGAAGAGCGGGGGTATGTGGCGGCCCAGCCCGGGCTCGGTCTACCCGACGCTGCAGATGTTCGAGGACGAGGGGCTCGTGCGCTCGGAGGAGCGCGACGGCAAGCGGACCTACGAGCTGACCGACGCGGGACGCGCCGAGGCCGCGGAGCGCCAGGAGCGGGCCGGCGACGCGCCGTGGGCGGGGACGACCGAGGCAGGGGAGTTCGAGACGCTCTTTCGCGCCGCGAAGAACCTGTTCGGCGCCGCTCGCCAGGTGGCCCACGACGGCCATAGCGACCAGCTCGGGCGGGCCACCACCGTGATCCGCACGGCGACCAAGGAGCTCTACCAGATCCTGTCGGAGGACTGATCCTCCCACCCGACCCGGACGCGCCGGAGCGGATGCAGGTGGCAGCCAGCCCTCAGCTCAGCGCGAACAGCCGCACCGGCTCGCGGATCCCTCGTAAGGCCCGGGCCGGCAGCTCGGCGAGCTCGCGCCCGTTTCGAGCGAGCTCGTCGCGCACGACTTCGGTGACCACCACCGCGCCGGGCTCGGCCACTTTCACCGCGCGGGCCACCAGGTTGACGAGGGTGCCGAAGTAGTCGCCGTCGCGTGACGCCACCGTGCCGAATCCGGCGGCGCCGCGTGCCAAGGGCAGCGAGTCCTCGGCGCCCACGGCGTGGCACAGCTCAGAGGCGATCTCCGCGGCGTCTCGTCCAGAAGGCGCGATGAACATGGCCTCGTCGCCGATGAGCTTGACCACGCGGCCGTCGTGTCGGAGCGCGATGTCCCACGCCGCTGACTCGAACGCGCTGAGAGCGAGCGCCTGATCCTTCAACGCGAGGTTCTGCGCCCATTGCGTGGACCCGACGAGGTCGACGAAGCCGACGCCGACGTTGACGGCGCGGGAGTCGGGTTCGCCGGCACGTTCGGTGGCCGCACGCCGTGTGGCCAGCCGGACGTGGTCCCGCAGCAGGTGTTCCATGACGGGGGACACACCCATGAGCGCGGCCATTGCGTCGGCGGCTGCCCTCGCCACCACCACCGGGCGCTCGGCGGTCGTCCCGAGCGGGCGCAGCTCGCTCATGAAGAGGCCGACCGCCGCCTCCGCCATCCGGGCCATGGCGCTCCCCATCACGCGCGTGAACGACAGCGTGGCCGCCTCGCCGAACAGCGCGGCGCCGGCCTCGAACGCGGCGATGTCGTCGACGAGCGCCGCGGGCAAACGGTCCTCGTCGGGGTCGACGCTGAGGCCCGAGGCGAGGCGGATACGCAGCACCCGGTCGACGGTGGTGTGGCAGCGCGCCGCCACTTCCTCGACGGTCAGCGTCTCCTCCGGTGCGCCCACGGCCTCCGCCGCGAGAGCGAGGAGACGCCCGTCGCGGTCGGCCGACACCATCTGCTCGACGGCGATGCCGCGGCTGCGGAGAAAATTGAGGAGCTCGAGCCTGTCGTGGGCATCGGGGTCGTCCGGTGCATACAGGCCGGAGGTCTCGAACTCTCGCACGACCTCGCCGTCCACCGCCCCGGTCAGCCCCCCATGGCGTGGACGCCGCCGTCCACGTGCACCATCTCCCCGGTGGTCATGGGGAACAAGTCCGACAACAACGCCACGCAGGCACGAGCGACGGGCTCGGAGTCGCTGACATCCCAGCCCAACGGCGCCCGTGTCGCCCACGTGTCCTCGAAGGACTTGAAGCTCGGGATCGACTTGGCCGCCATGGTGCGCACCGGGCCGGCCGCGACGAGATTGACCCTCACCCCTTCCCCCCCAAGATCCCGCGCCAGGTAACGCGCCAGCGACTCGAGCGCGGCTTTGGCCACGCCCATCCAGTCGTACGCAGGCCACGCCACGCGCGCGTCGAAGTCCAGCGCCACCACCGACGAGTGCGTCGCCGCGCTGAGAAGAGGCCGGAACGCCCCGACGAGCGCCTTCAAGGAGTACGCGGAGACCTCGAGCGCCTGCGCCACCTGCTCCCACTCGGCGCGCAGGATGTCACCGCCGAGGCAGGCCTCGGGTGCGAAGCCGATGGCGTGCAGGATGCCGTCCAGCCGGCCCCAACGCGTGGTGAGCTCCTCGGCCGCGGCGGTCAGGTGGTCGGGCACGGTGACGTCGATCTCGATCACGTCGGCCGGGGCGGGGAGCTTGCGCGCCGTGCGCTTCGTCAACGACAGGCCACGTCCCGCGCCCGACAGCACGAGCTCGGCTCCTTCCGCCTGCGCGAGGCGCGCCACCCCGAAGGCGAGCGACGCGTCGGTGAGGACTCCGGTGACGAGGATGCGCTTGCCGTCGAGCAGTCCCATCGGGAGCGCACGCTATCCGGGTGCACCGGCCCGTTGTGCCAGTGTGTGCCGGTGCAGGTCGGATTCATCGGTGGTACCGGGCCGCTGGGCCGGGGGCTCGGGGTCCGCTTGGCGCTGGCCGGCGCCAACGTGGCCATCGGTTCCCGTTCGGTTGAGCGGGCCGCCGAGACCGCGGCCGACCTGCGCGCCAAATGGGCACACGGGCAACTCCCCATCGAAGGCGCGGCGAACGAGGACGTGGCCGCGAGCGACATCGTCGTCGTCGCCACGCCCTGGGACGCGGCGATCCCCACGGTGCGCCCCCTCGCCGGACTGCTCGACGGCAAGGTCGTCGTGAGCGTGGGCAACGCGCTCGTCCGCCAGGCCCGCGAGATGCACGCCCTCGTCCCGCCCCGGGGCTCGGTCGCCGGCGCCGTGCAGGCCGAGCTGCCGGGCGCGCTGGTGGCGGCCGCCTGTCATCACCTGCCCGCCGGCGTGCTCGAGGACCTCGAGGCCCCGCTCAGCGCGGACGTGCTCGTGTGCTCGGACCACGCCGCCGCCCTGGCGGCCACCATGGCGATGGTCGGCATGGTCGACGGCCTCCGCCCCCTCGACGCCGGCAGCCTGGCGTCGGCCGCGCCCATCGAGGCGTTCACCGCCGTGCTCGTCAACTTGAACATCCGCTACAAGGGGCACAGCACGCCGCACTTCGTCGGCCTCGAGCATGTGGGATGAGCGCACGATGAC
>DATGKD010000016.1:0-4464 GCA_035294855.1 Acidimicrobiales bacterium | reverse complement strand
TGAACGGCACCTCGGGACACCGCTTCTTCGCCAGCTCGAGCATGCCGGCATCGCGGTCGACGCCCTCACAGCGCAGGTGCCGGGCGAAGTGCTCGAGGTGGCGGCCCGTGCCACAGGCCACATCGAGGAGCGAGGTGGCGCCGGGCGCCCTGTCCCGCATCAGCTCGAGGATGGCGTCCGCCTCGCGGGCGTAGTCCTTGCCCTCGGCCTCGTTGACGGCGTCGTAGACGGGCGCCGACCGGATGTACGGCCCTGTCCTGTCGACGGGGGTCCTGTCGATGGGGGTCACGTCGATGGGGGCGCGCCGACGAGGAGACCAGACGCGGGGGTCGCCGAACGCCGCCGCGGGACCGGCCTCAGAGCCGGCGGGCCGCCTGTGACGCCACGACCCGGAACAACGGCTTGGGCACGAGGCGCGTGGCGACCACGGCCGCCTTGTTGAGCCCGCCCGGAACGCACACCGCTTGGTTCTTGTCCAGCGCGGCCAGGGCGGCGTCGACCACCGGCTCGGGCTCGCTCCACAACATCGCCGGCGGACCCGAGCCCTTCATGCCGGCCCGTTCCTGGAACCGCGTCCGCGTGAACCCGGGGGCGAGCACGCTCACGTGCACGCCGTGGGGCGCGGCTTCGATGTGCAGCGCCTCGGTGAACGACAGCACGAACGCCTTCGTGGCGCCGTAGGTCGCCCATGTGGGTGCCGGGGTGAACCCGCCGACCGATGCCACGTTCAATAAGCCGCCCGAGCCCCGGGGCACCATGACCTCTAGCGCGGCATGGCTCAGCACGACCGTGGCGAGCACGTTCACCTGCACCTCGGCGACCTCGCCGTCGACCGGGAGCCGGGCGAACTCGCCGTTCGTGCCGAAGCCGGCGTTGTTGATCACCGTGGAGACACCGCCACCTTCGCGGATGCGGGTCGCCACCTTGTCGACGTCGCTCTTGTCGCGCAGGTCGGCGACGAGGACCTCGCTCCTGGTGCCGTGCGCCTGTTCGAGCTCGAGGCCGAGGCGCTCCAGGCTGGCCTGGCTGCGGGCCACGAGGACGACGTCGGATCCCCGCGCCGCGAGCGCCCGGGCGAAGCACTCACCGAGCCCCGACGACGCCCCCGTGATGAGTGCCGTCGGCCGGCCGGACGGATCGGAGCGTGGCATGTCCGGGACGCTAGCCCGAGACCGCAGCGCGCTCTTGGGCCCGGACCCGTCGGTGGCATCGCCACCTCGACGATGCCGAGGCGTCCCGACATGCGCCGAAGCGGCTCTTGTCCCGGGGATGCTGGCACGAGGACGGGCCGCCAGGTAGCTACCTTCCGATGCCACCGCTGGCCGGGTGACAATGCCTCCGGAGGCAGTCATGTGACCGCGCTCGGCTTGATCTACAGGGGTGAGCTCCGTCGGCGGTGGCGCTCGTGGCTGGCGCTGGCGGTCATGGTCGCCGTGGCGTCGGGTGTGGTGCTGGCCGCCATCGGCGCCGGCAATCGAACCGCCACCGCCTATCCCCGCTTCGTGGCGGCACACGGGTTCGACGGCACCGTCTACAACAACACCCCGGTACCCCAGTTGGCGCACCTGCCCGAGGTGGCATCGGTGGTCGAGGCGCGCATCGCCTTCAACGGCATTCCCCGCTGTGCGTGCACGCACCCGATCGATGCGCTCGATCTCAGCGTCTTCTACATCCCGCCGAAAGCTCTGGCGCGCACGGTGAACCTGGTGGCGGGTCGCCTCCCCGATCAGTCCGCGCCCGACGAGGTGCTCGCCTCGTTCAACTTGGAAGAGGCCAACGGGATCCACGTGGGCTCGGTCATCCGCATGCCGTTCTACGCCGCCTCGCAAGCACAGGCCGTGTACAGCGCCCAAGGTCTCGGTCCCGAGCCCACCGGGCCGACCGTGGTGTTCCACGTCGTCGGCATCGAGGCGGCGGAGCTCGAGATCCCCGCTGGAACGACGCCGTCGTACGGCCTCTACACCACGACGGCCTTCGCTCGGAAGGTGCTCTCCGAGACGACCACGGGGGTGAACTACTTCGTGACGCTGCACGGGGGAGCGGCCCACGGCGGGACCTTCAAGTCCGACCTGAACGCATTGGGGATCACGCAGCTGCAGAACATGGACACCCCCGCGGTCTTGGTGGCGGGAGCGATTCACCCGCAGGCGGAGGGTTGGTGGTTCCTGGCGCTGCTCGCGGCGGTGGCGGCTGTGGCCGTCGTCGGCCAGGCACTCAGCCGGCAACGCGCGGTCGAGGCCGAGGAGTACCCGACGTTGCGGGCCCTCGGGATGGGGCCGCGAGGACTGCTGCGGCTGGGCATGGTCGGCAGCTTGACCATCGGCGCCGTGGGTGCGCTCGGCGCCGTGGTGGTCGCCTACGCCTTGTCCCCCATCGCTCCCGTGGGTGAGGCGCGCTACGCGGAGCCCACCGCGGGGTTCTCCTTCGACCCCGCGGTCCTGCTCCTCGGCGCACTGGCCACCGTCGTCGTCGTCGGACTCCTCGGCGTGTGGCCGGCGCTGCGCTCCGCCCGCCACGCCGGAGAAGAGCGCCCCCCGCGTCCCTCGGCGGTCGCCGGGTTCCTGGCCGGAGCGGGTGCGCCGCCCGCGGCCGTGATCGGCGTGCGTCACGCGTTCGAGCGGGGGCGCGGTTCGACGGGAGTTCCCGTGGCCACGGCGTTCCTGGGCACGATCCTCGCGGTTGCCGCCCTGTGCGGGACGGCGATCTTCAGCACGAGCCTGACCACGCTCACCACCACTCCTCGTCTGTATGGCGATGCGTACCAGGCGGTGGTCTACGCGCAGAGCCCCGGCGGCCAGGACGGGCTCATCGCCCGGCTCGAGCACAGTCCCTTGATGGCGGCGGTCACCATCGGGACCGGCGCGGCGTTCACGTCCGGGCACGTCCAATTCGCGGCCTTCGCCACCCAGGCGGTGCGCGGGCCCACGCTTCTGTCCGCCGTCACGGGCCGGCTGCCGTCCACACGCGGCGAGATCGCCCTGGGCGCCACCACCATGCGCGTCCTGGGGGCCCACGTCGGCTCCGTGGTGCATCTCGTTCTGCACGTCAACAACCAATTCCCCCCACGCGCCGTCGCTTTTCGTGTGGTCGGCACCGTGGCCCTACCCACCGGCATCGCGGAAGACCAGGCGGGCATGGGCACCGGCGGGGCCATCACCCTGCCGGCCTTCTTCGCGGCCCTGTGCCCGTCGGGTCCCGGACAGTCAGCCTGCTTGGGTGCAATACACCAGAGCGTTCAGCCGGCCGCGCTCGTGCGCGCCGTGCCCGGTCCTCGGGGCGCCGCCGCCATCCACCATCTCGTCACGGCCTTCCCGTCCAGCGTCGCCGTCCCGGTGCCGCCCACGGGACTGGTGAACTTCGGCGAAGCGGTGAACTTCCCCCTCATCTTCGGGCTCTTGTTGGCCCTGTTCGGCATCGCCACCATGGTCCACCTGCTCGTGGTCAGCGTGGCCCGTCGCCGGCACGAGATGGGTCTGCTCAAGGCCGTCGGCTTTGTCAGTCGTCAGGTCGGCGCGGCCGTCTTCTGGCAGGCGACGACCGTGGGGCTCGTCGGGATCGTCGTCGGGGTGCCCCTCGGCATCGTCGTCGGCCGCAGCGCGTGGCGGGCCTTCGCCCTCAACATCGGTGTCGTCGCCCTGCCGATCGTCGACGTGTTGATGATCGTCGCGATCGCGGCCGGTGTCCTCGTCGCCGGAGCGCTGCTGGCCGTGGCACCGGCTGTGGTGGCGGGGCGGTCCAAGCCCGGGGTGCTCCTCCATACGCAGTAAGCGAAGGACCGCGTGACCGCCGGGTAACTCGGGGCGTGTAACGAATCCCGTAGCGCCGACGATTGATGGAATGTTCGCCGGCGCGCGCGGTGCCTTCGACTCGAGGGCCACGAGGCGTCGACGGCAGCCGGCCTGACGGGAGGCACCATGAGACGCAGCGTTGTCACTTCGGTCGTGATCATGTTGATGGCAGGGCTCGTCGTCGGCGCTTCCACGGGTGCGTTCGCGCGGACAACGCGCCATTTCGCCACCGCGGCAATCACCGCGGTGACTCCCGACCACGGCCCGCTGGGCGGAGGGACGATCGTCAACATCAAGGGCAGGAACCTCGTGAGCGCCACGGCAGTCCAATTCGGCTCCACCTCGGCCAGCTTCGTGCCCCGCTCGAGGCACCTGGTTCAGGCCACCGCTCCGGCCGGCTCCGGCACGGTCGATATCCGGGTGACGACGAACACGGGCACCAGCCCGATCGTGACCGCCGACCGGTTCACCTATGTCAACACCCCGGTCATCCAAAGCGTCCGCCCGAAGGTCGGTTCCTCCGCCGGGGGGAATCGGGTGACGATCAGCGGTGCGGGGTTCTCGTCGGTGACCCAGGTGGACTTCGGGTCGGCGTCAGCCACCAGTTTCATGGTGGACTCGCCCAACGCCATCACGGCGATCTCGCCCGCACACGCGGTCGGCACCGTCGACGTCA
>DATGKD010000015.1:0-9398 GCA_035294855.1 Acidimicrobiales bacterium | reverse complement strand
TCAACCTCTACCCGCCCCATCATCTCGGTGGGTACGAGGTCGCGTGCCGCGGCGTCATGGAGCGCCTGGCCGAACGTGGCCACGAGGTCATGGTGCTCACGGGCGATGCGCGGCTTCCCGGCGTCGACGAAAGCGCCGCCGAGCCGTCATCTGCCGCCGGTGTGGAGGTCCGGCGTGAACTGGCGGGCTGGTGGGACTGGGAATCCTTCGGCCCCCTTCGGCCCACACCCCCTCAGCGCTACCGGCTCGAGCGGCGGACCCAGCACGCCGTCCGCAAAGCGCTCGATGACTTCCGCCCCGACGTCGTGTCGATCTGGAGCCTCCGCTTCCTGTCGTTCTCGATCGCCACTCTGGCCGAGGAGCGCGGCGTCCCCATCGTGCTGACGTTGTGCGACGACTGGATCTGCTACTCGCACGAGTACGACGGATGGAGCCGGGTCTTCGCCCGGCGGCCGTGGGCGCGGGCGGTTGGGCGGGTCGTGGGGCCGCTGGTCGGCCTCACGACCCGCTTGCCGTCGTTCGAAGGCGCCACGGTGAGTGTCGCCAGCGACATGCTGGCTGAGCTGATCCGCAGCAACGCGCCGTGGCGGTTCTCGCCGTCCGTGATCCGCCTCGGGGTGGAAACCCGCGAGTTCCCGGTGAGCGAGCCGCCTACCCACCCATGGTCATGGCGGTTGCTCTACGTCGGGCGGGTGCTCGCCATCAAGGGCGTGCCCACGCTCTTGCGCGCCATGGCCAGCCTTCCCGACGACGCCCGACTCGACGTCGACGGACGCGCGTCCGACAGCGATCGCCAAGCCACGGACGCCTTGGCGCAGGAGCTCGGGATCGCCGAACGCGTCCGCTTCCTGTGCTCACCGCGGAGTGAACTGCGCGACCGGTACCGCAGCGCGGACGTCGTGGTCTTCCCGAGCGAATGGGACGAGCCGTTCGGTATCGTCCCGCTCGAAGCGATGGCTTGCGGCGTCCCGGTGGCGGCCACGGGGACCGGTGGCTCCGGCGAGTTCCTGACCGACGGCGTCAATTGCGTGCGATTCCCTCCGGGTGAGCCATCGTCGCTGGCCTCCGCGCTCCGACGAATGGCGGCTGACGCCGACCTGCGGGCCCGTGTCGTCGCCGGAGGGACCGAAACAACGAGGCAGATGAACATGGACCGATACGCCGAGTCGCTCGAGCAACTCCACCTGGAGGCAGTGCTTCGCGGCGCCCGGGGCGGCCGCGGTCAGTCGAGCGCCGGTCACCCGAACGCCGACTCGAATCCCGCGAGGCGCGCCCGCGCCACCGGCTCCGAATCGTGATGGCGAACGGCCGCCTGGCGACCCGCCGCGCCTATCGCGGCGCGGCGCTCGGGGTCGAGGAGCATCCCGATCAGCGCGGCGCCGAACTGGGCCCGGCTGGCCACCATGGCGCCTTCGCCGGGCTCGACGACGAGTCCCTCCACGCCGGCGGGCGTCGTAACCACGGGCACGCCGTGCGCCATCGCTTCGAGCACCTTCACCTTCGGCCCGCTCGTGGGCGGGCACGGAAAGGCGATGACGGCGGCACGTCCGAGAACCTCGATGCTCGAGCCGACCTCGCCGATCACCTCGACGCCGGGCATAGTTCCGACCGCCTGCCGCAGGTGCCGTCCGGCCAGCAACAGGCGCGCGCCCGGCACCGCGTCGTGGACCGCCGGCCACGCACTGAGCAACGACGTCAGAGCCCGGTTGTTGGGGCGCCACGACCAGTCGGCGATCAACGCCGCCACCGGCTCCTCGACCAGAGGTAGAGCCGCCGGGGGAGCCGGGTACGCAATCGGCACGACCCGGGTGGGCCGTCCGTTGCGACGGAGTCCGCGGCCCACGCGTTCGGAGAACGCCAACACCAGGGCGGCTTGGCGGCCGGCACGTCGTTCGGCTCGCGAGGTCTGGATCCCCGGCGGGCCGAGGCGGCGGACGGCACGCGCGTCTGGCAGCGCGCGGTAGTGCACGGTGACGACCGAGCGTTCCGAGTGAGCCACGGCCGCATAGGAAGGAACATCGTCGGCGACCGCCACGGCGTCAGGCTTTGCTTCCCAGCCGGGGGAAGCCGATTCGTTCCGAGGATGCACGAGGGCCTTCAGGTGCCCCCTCCAGAGCGGCGGATGGTCGAGCGGTTGCCACCGACACCACTCGGGGAGGGGGCCCTTGGGCGGCGCGGGATACCATGACCAGGCCTCGAGCTCGTGCCCGAGACCGATGACCCCTTCGCACCACGCCCACAGTGCCCGCCCGGCTGCGGTGCCCTCCGGGTCAGGCTGCTCGTAGGCGACGACCGAGACCTTCACGATCCCTTCCGTATGTCGACCGCATCGTCCTCGACCGGAACAGGCACGTCGAACGCGTCGTCCTCTCGTCCGAATGCATCCCGACCAGCGGTGACGGTCGTCGTGGCGACGCGCGACAGACCGGCCATGCTCCGCGGCACCCTCGAGGCGCTCTCGAAGGCTCTGGGTCCCGGCGACGAGCTCGTGGTCGTCGACTCTGCGTCCACGGACAAGGTCGTCGGCGCGATCGCGGCGGAATCTGGAGCGCGATTCGTGCGATGTGAGCTGCCGGGGACGTGCCGCGCCCGCAACGCCGGCGCACGCGCCGCGTCCGCGCAAGTGATCGCGTTCACCGATGACGACTGCCTGCCGGATCCCGGTTGGGTGGCTGCTGTGGCGGCGGCGTTTGCGAACCGTCCCGAGCTCGGGTTCTTGACCGGACGCGTCCTCCCGATCGCCGACGGCGGGGACCCCCGGCTCAACACGTCCGTGGTGGACGACGATGCAGCCCGGTTGTTCGTCGCCGGTGACGATCCCGTCGTCGCCGGGCACGGGGCGAACATGGCGTGGCGACGGGCCGCGCTCGATCGCATCGGTGGGTTCGACGAGGCGCTGGGCCCGGGCTCCCCATTGCGGGCGGCCGAGGACCACGACGCCTTCTGGCGGGCGTTACGAGCCGGGCTCATCGGGCGGTTCGAACCGGCGGCTGTCGTGCGGCACCGTCAGTGGCGAACTTGGCGGAAGCAGCTGGCCGCGTATTTCGGTTACGGCATCGGGAGCGGAGCGGTGGCCGTGAAACGGTGGCGGCTCGGCACGGGAGCGGACCGCGCCGATGCGGGGGGGCGGCCGTCGTTGCTGCGCGACGCCTCGGGTCGGCGTGTGGTCAAGGACATCGTGTGGGACCGGGGGGCGACCGTCGTCGGCCGCCGCCTGGCCGAGGGGTACGAGCTCGGGGCCCTGGCGGAAGCAACCGCGCTCGTCGGTGCGATCGTGGGCGCCGGCCGGGCGACGAGGCTCGATGTCGTCGACGGCCACTTCACACCCCCGAGAAAGTGGACGGGAAGACGGATGACGCATTGATGGAGCCGACGGCGACGATAAGGGCGGCTGCGACAGCAGTTGCGGGCCCGCGCGACGAGCGTTCCCCGATCGTGACGCCCCCCGAGCCACCTGCACCGGCGGCAACATACCCGGACCCCGACCGGGTCCTGCAGGTGCGCTCAGGTCGCCGGCACAGGCGCACGCCCGGTCGGGCCCGCAGCGCTTCCGCTCGGCGCGCGTGACGTCGAGCGCCGGCGCGTCCCGGGGCGGCCGAACACCACCGGCTCGCGGGGGGGAGCACGAGCCGACAGCGGCCGCCGCGACAACGGCGGGATCAGGAACATCGCCACCAGGCCGACCAGGCCGACCCAGACCGGTGCGGTCGTGGCCCACGCGGGCTTGCCCGAGGCCACGGGCCCTACCGGTGCGATTTGTCCCTGGATGTACGGCGCGTATTGGCCGAAGGCGTGCTGGTACTCGGCCCGTACCGCATCGGGCGTCGGCCCGGTGATGCGGACGAGCATCAGCGTCGGCCACACGTTGGGGACGACGTCGGACAGCCGCTGGCAACGCAGGGTCGTCCCGTCGATGACCTGGCTCGGGTGGTCGAGGAAGCCGCACAGGGTGTTCCCGAGCACCTTGCCCGTGTAGTCGTCGACCGGTGCGTGGCTGGCCGCGATGACCGCGGGGCTCGCCATGAACACGCTCACGCTCTCCGAAGACGTGCTGGGCGCCAGGCCGAGCATGAGGATGCCGCCGGCGACGCCCAGCACCGGCAGGAGGGCGCGCGCCGTCCACCACCGGCGGGGCGGGACGCGGCGGGGCACGGGCTCGGCGACGGCGACGCCGAGGGCCGCCAGGAACATGAACGTCCATTGCGACTGGGGCGTGGCCACGAGGTCGTAGGCAGCCGCGGCCACGAGCACGGCGACGATCCCGACCAGGCACGCCGCCCCGAGGGTGCGGGTGTCGGTGTCGCGCGGCGCGCGCAAGGCCCGGGCGGCGGTGGCCGCCGTCGTGATCAGCATGAACGCCCAAGCGGCGAGGCCCAGCACGCCGATGGTCGCGTAGAGGAGCGCGTAGGAGTTGTCGAGGCCGGCCACGGAACCGAACAGGCCCGAGTAACCGAGCCCGGTGTACGGCCGGTGGACGACGAGAGCGAAGATGTCGGGGAGCCGCTGCAGCCGCACCGACACCGAGTCGCTGTGGGCGGCCGCGTTGAACGGCGATCCCAGCAGGGTCGGTACCGCCAGGCTGAGGAGGAGGACGGCGCCGACAGCGGTCAATGCCGCCTTCGTGAGCTGGCGCGGCGCACCGGCCGCGATCACGAGGAGGACTGCCACCGCGCCGATCCCGACCTCGGCACTGCGCGAGGCGGTGAGTGCCACACCGACCACAGCGCCGATCGGCAGCAGATACGCGAGGCGTGCCGCCTTGCGTGTGCTCCGGCGGACCCACGCAAAGGCACCCACGGTGACGACGGGAAGGAGCATCACGAGCACCCAGGCGTATTCGAGCGAGAACTGCGCGGCGGCCTGGGACCTGACGTGACCGCCCCGGGTACCGAGCGGCGCGGCGCCCGTCGCCTGGTACGAAGACGAGAGGTGCTCGAACATGAAGTGCGACCAACCCGATCCGCTGAGCCGCTCGACGATCCCGATGAAGACGGCGCCCGCGACGAGGATCGACACCGTGCGGACCACCGGCCACGCCCCCGTGGTGCGGATCACGGCCAAGGCGACCACGAAGAAGAGCGCCATGTCGAGCGTGTACAGCCAGGTGTCGATGTCGCTCGCCAGTGACACGCCGTGCGCGGCCAGGACGACGCCGTCGAGATAGCCGGCGAATAGCACGCCCGCCATGGCGAAGTGGACGCCGGTGAGCCGCAGGGCGCGCGTGGTGGCGTTGCCCGGCGAGTTGACGCGTACGAAGACGCGGAAGGCGAACGCCCACAGCACGAGCCGATCCACGAGCACGATGTGGGGCCCGCCCGGGAGGATCAGGCTGGCCGGAACGAGCAGCCAGAAGGCGAGCAGCGTCGTGAAGGCGACGCGCAACGATCGGTGGAAGGCGAGCACCACCCCCCCGATCGCAAGGATGAAGATGCCGGCTTGCGGCATCGCCCGCTCAGATCAGGGAGCGAGCCCGCGGTTGCGCACGAGCTGCGTGAGGGCGAACCCGACGAGGAAGGCCGCGATGGCGAGCGCGATGGCGACCGCCGCCGCCTTGGAATGGGACGGGCCCGAGGGGGACGCCGGCGAAGCCGGGTCGACCACCGACATGGTGAACTGCTGGTTGGCTGGGATCTTGTACGTGGCGGTCTCGTTCTGCACGAAGGTCGAGATCTGCTGTGCCTCCGCCGCGGACAAGCGCTGCGCGCCGGCCGGCCCCGACCACACGCCGTAGACATCGAGGAGCAAGGAGTCGGCGGGCGCGACCACCGACGTCGACCCTTCGACGACACCGACCGGGAGGCCCAGTTTGTTCGCCACGGGGCCGGCGATCACGCTCGTGGCCGCGAGGCCCTGGTACTTGTAACGCACCGCGGTGAGCTTGAGGAGCAGACCTTCGTCACCGGCGGCGGCGATCCCTCCTGGTTGGTCGATGATCATCACGGTCCGGCTCGTCCAGACGGTCGCCCCTCGCAAGGTCGCGTACTCGCTCACGAGGCCGACGAGCACCGCCAGCACGGCGGCGACGACGAACGCCACCGTGGGCTTGAAGCTGAGCGTACGCCACAAGCGAGCGGGCCACTCGTCGCGGAATCCCCGCCGGACCGGCGGAGGGCCGGTCCGGCGTTCCGGCACTGCGGGAGCTCGCGGCCCGGACACGGGATCGTCGGCCAGCCCCGGAAAGCCGGAAGTCAGGTCTGTGGAGTGGGAGCCCCCGTTCGCGGTGGTCACCGCGGTTACCCCACGGGAAGCGCCGCCGTTGGCCCAGGCGATGTCAAGGTCGAGAAGGTCCTCGTGCGCATCACGCGTCGGGGACGCCGGGACGCCGGGCCGGATGTCGTCGCTTCCCTGCATGGCGTGAAAACGGACGCGGCCAGGGATTCTTGCGGTGCGCGCCATCGCTACCGCGCTCGGATTCAGCTTCCGGCCTGGGGTTTTCCTCCGGGTCCGAGCCTCAGCTGGTGTCGAAGGGGCCCCGCTCTCCGGATCACACAGGCGGAGTTGCAGATGCGGGGGGGACGGTACGCCCCACGCGACACGCCGACAGCACGTCGCCGGCCCACGCCGGCGATCTCGCAGATCTGATCTCACCCACGGGTGGGCGCGCGGCATAAGGCAGGGGCATCCCCCCGGACCTGTACCGAGGTGGGCGGAGCGCCCGCGGCGTCACACCTTGGCGGCTTGGGTCAACCGTTCCACCGCGTCGACGTACTCCTCGACGAGGTCGTACATGACGTCTCGTGTCTTGCGGACCTTCGTGGCGCGCCCGATGATCTGGCCGCAGGGGTTGAAGGCCACGTCCTTCGACTGCTCGGGGTAGCGGTGTCCGGACCCGACAGCGTCGATCGCCACCATCATCTGGAGCGGCATGGGCAACGGGTCGGGGGTGTCGGGGCGGGCCCACGCGTCGGTCCAGTCGTTCTTCAGCATCCGGCACGGCTTGCCGGTGTAGGACTTCGAGCGGATGGTGTCGTTGCTCGATGCCGCCAAGTAGCTCTGCATCTGACCGGGTGCCGTGTTCGCTTCCTCGACCGTCAGCCACAGCGTCCCGGACCACACCCCCTGCGCGCCGAGGGCGAGCGCCGCGGCGATCTGCCGCCCCGTCCCGACGCCGCCGGCGGCGAGCACCGGGAGCGGCGCCACGGCGTCGATCACCTCCGGCCAGAGGACGATCGAGCCGATCTCGCCGGTGTGGCCACCGCCTTCGGTGCCCTGGCACACGATGAAGTCCAGCCCGGCATCCTTGTGGTGCAGGGCGTGCTTCACCGATCCGGCCAGCGCCCCGATCATGCGTCCCGACGCCTGCACGTCCTGGATCACGTCGGCCGGGGGAGTGCCCAGCGCGTTGGCGATGAGGCGCACCTTGTCGTGCTTCAGCGCGTTGGCGAGCAGCGGCTTGCCCGTGGCCTCGGTCCACCCCATCATGCCGCTGCGCTGCTGATCCGGCGGGGTCTCGGGGATCCCGTGTTCCGCCAGGATCCGCCGAGCGAAACGGCGGTGGTCGTCGGGGACCATCGATTGGAGTTGCGCCTCGAGCTTGACGGGATCCATCTCGCCCATGCCCTCGTACTTGCCGGGGATGACGATGTCGACACCGTAGGGGTGGTCACCGACGTGCTCGTCGATCCAGTCCAACTCGATCGCGAGTTCCTCGGGGGAGAAGCCGATCGCGCCGAGGACGCCGAATCCTCCGGCATTCGACACCGCGGCGACCACGTCGCGGCAGTGGGTGAACGCGAAGATCGGGAACTCGATGCCGAGGCGGTCGCAGAGCTCAGTGTGCACGGGCCATCTCCTTTGTCGGTGCAGCCAGGACGGTTTCGGGGGTGGCCAGGCCGGTTTCGGGGGTGGCCAGGCCGGTCTTGGCGGTGGCCAGAACGGTGGACAGGGCGGCGACGGCGTCCTCGAGGGGCAACGAGTCCGGGTCGATACGACGCTGCATCTCGAGGCCGACGATCACCGCCTGGAACACGGTCGCGAGGACATCGGGCGGAGCACTCGCCTCGATGATGCCTTGCTCGATCCACCGCGCGAAGCCCCTGGTGAGGCGGTCGTGGGCACGGCGAGCACGAGCCTGCATGGCGAGGGCGATCTCGGGATCGCGAGCCGCGCGGAGCCAGAGCTCGCGCTCCAGCAGCAGCAGCCGGCTCGTCTGATCCGTCGGGCTGGTCACGACGTTGGTGGCCACAGCGCGCAAGCGTCGTTCGACGTCGGAGCTCAGCTCGAACTCCGCGGTGATGACGGTCACGAGGGAGTGCGACCACTCGTCGAGCAGCGCCAGCAACAGGCCCTGCTTCGACCCGAAGTGGGCGTACACCGCTCCGGAGGTGCGCCCGGCCGCCTCGGCCACCGAGTCCACCGACACGGCGTCGACCCCCCGCTCGGCGAAGAGCGACGCGGCGGCATCGAGCAGCCGTGCCCGGGTGTCGGCCTTGCGCTCTTGCTGGGTCCGCGCCATCCCGGACAGCTCCTCCGTGGGTCGGCTCACAACTTAGATAGGGAACCCTATCTAAGTTCGCCTGCCCTGGGCCACCCGGCCGCGGGGGCGGAGAGTCGTCCAACTTTCGTTGCCGACGGCAACAGAGCGTTGGCTACCTTCGCTTCGGCGGTTGCTCGTCAGCTCGATCGCGGTGACCCACGACGGCGGCGGGGTACTGGTCGTGCGACGTCAACGGCAACGTCTACCCGTTGGGGGACGCCGGCAATTACGGCAACACGGCCAACCAGCCGTAGCCACGACGATCCACAGGGCGCACAAGGGCTTCGACCGAGGGAGATGGCAGGACCGGCGACGCCGGGAACGTGCATGGAAGACTGACGCTTCCATGGTCAGGACCACTCCCGTCGTCGCCGAGGAGGACTGGCACCTCGATCTGGAGGTGCGCGATCACGTCGCCATCCTGACGATCAACAAGCCCGACAAGTTGAACGCGTGGAGCTGGGAGTCGACGAGGCAGCTGGGCGCGCGGGCCGACCAGATCCGCTTCGACGACCGCGTGCGCGTCGTGGTGCTGCGCGGCGAGGGCCGTGCGTTCTGCGCGGGCATCGACCTCGGCATGCCCGAGGACCGGGTCACGGGCCGGTCACCGGCGGAGAAGGCGCGCAATTACTACGAGGGCATCCGCTGGGCTCACGAGCGGTTCAAGGTGTTCTCGGAGCTGCCCCAGCCGATCGTGGCCGCCGTCCAGGGGTACTGCCTCGGGTTCGGCTTCGAGCTCGTGCTCATGTGCGACATCCGGGTGGCGGCGGCGGACGCCGTGTTCGCGCTTCCCGAGGCGCAGGTGGGCGTGGGGATCGACGGGGGCGGCGACCTGCGCCTGGCCCACGAGGTCGGCACGGGCTGGGCCAAGCTCCTCGCCCTCACGGGAAGGCGGATCGACGCGGCGACCGCCGAAGATCGG
>DATGKD010000014.1:0-7492 GCA_035294855.1 Acidimicrobiales bacterium | reverse complement strand
TCGGCATCGCGCTCGCGCCCACCGATGCCAAAGACGGCAACGGGCTCATGTGGGCCGCGGACGTGGCCATGTACCGGGCCAAACTCGGCGGCACGCCCTACGCCTTCTACGACCAGGATCTCGACGGGGGCATGGACGCACTCCACCTCCTGGAGGAGCTCCGAGCGGCCGTCGAGGAGCGCCAGTTCGTGCTGCACTATCAGCCTCAGCTCGACCTGCGGTCGGGGCGCGTGGTCGCCGTCGAGGCGCTCATCCGCTGGCAGCATCCGCGCCTGGGTCTGGTCCAGCCGCTCAAGTTCCTGCCCCTGGCCGAAGAGGCCGGTCTCATGCGGGACCTCACGGTCTGGGCCCTCGACGAGGCGTTGGCGCAGGGCGCCCTTTGGCGACGAGGCGGCCGGATCCTCCGCGTGTCGGTCAACATCTCGGCTTCCAACCTTCTCGAAGCTGGCTTTCCCGAGCTGGTCCAGGAGTGCCTGGCCCGACACGGGCTCCCGGCCGAGGCTCTGATGCTCGAGATCACCGAGACGAGCATCATCACCGACTTCGAGCGCTCGAAGGCGGTGATCGAGCACTTGCGTTCCCTGGGCGTCCTCGTTTCGATCGACGACTTCGGGGCGGGCTTCACCTCCTTGGCGTATCTGAGCAACCTCGTCGTGGCCGAGCTCAAGCTCGATCGGGCGTTCATCGAGTGCCTGGGCGAGGGTGGGCGCGATCGGGACGTCGACCTCGTCCGGGCGACGATCGATCTGGGCCACGCCATGGGCCTGCGCGTCGTCGCCGAGGGGGTCGAAGACGACCCCACGCTGCGCGTGCTCCAAGAGCTCGGCTGTGACCTGGCGCAGGGCTACTTCATCAGCCGGCCCATGCCCGCCGAGGGGGTCGGAGACCGCGTGCGGATGGAGGTGGGGGCGCCCAGCCTCGTCGGGTAGGCCGGGCGGCGCTCGAGGGCTCGGCGGGCTCAGCGCGCGGCGCGCGCCCGTGCGACGTCGAAGACGCGCTGCAGCTCGGTGCGCAGCCGCTCGGTGGTCTCGTGCACCTGGTGGCGCGGCACGCGGCCTTTGGCGGAGCGCTCGGGCGCATCGATGGGCTCGCCCACCACGACGTGCACCTTCACCGGGCGCACGAACTTGGATCCCTTGGGCATGGCCGCGGCGGTGCCCCCCACGCCGATGGGCACGATGGGCGCACCGGTCCGCGCCGCGAGGAATGCGGCGCCCTCGTGGAGGTCTTCCACGACGTCGCCGGTGCGGCGGGTCCCCTCCGGAAACAGGATCAGGGCCTCGCCGCGCTCCAGCACACCCTGGGCGCGTTCGAGCGCCAGGCGGTCGGCGCCCGACCGGTTGACGGGGAAAGCCCCGACCGAGTCGAGAAACGTCCCCAGCCTTTCCGATCGCCACAGCTCGTCCTTGGCCATGTAGAAGACCTTCCGGCGGGTGACCTGCGACACGACGAAGAAGTCCATGAAGCTGCGGTGCACCGGGGCGAGGATGACAGGTCCGTGCGCGGGCACGTTCTGGGCGCCGTCGACCTCGACGCGCCAGTAGACGCGGTTGATGAGCCGCGCCAGGCTGCGCATGGCCCCGTACACCGTGGCGGGCACGCGCACGCCCGCGCCCTTGTGCGTCATCGTGTCCTCGGTCACAGCCACGCCAGCACCTCCTCGAACACCTCGCGGGCGGACTTCCCCGTCGAGTCGATCACCTTGGCGTCCGCCGCCACGTCCTGGGGGGACGGCAAGGGCGACGCGGCGCGCGTCGAGTCGAGGCGGTCGCGGCGGCTCAAGGCGGCCTCCACGTCGCCGACGCGGTCGCCCTGGCCCCGTTCGCGCGCCCGGCGCTGGGCGCGGGTCTCGGGGGCCGCCGTGAGGTAGATCTTCACATCCGCGTCGGGCAGCACGACCGTCCCGATGTCTCGTCCCTCCATCACGCCCCGGCCTCGTTCGGCCAGCCACGCCCGCTGGCGCCGCACCATCTCGACGCGCACGTCGGGATTGGCGGCGACCACCGACACCGCCGCGTCGACCTCGGGTGTGCGGATGCCCGCGGTGGCGTCCTCCCCGTCCACGAGCACACGTGCCGCGACCTCGATGTCGAGCGCACGCGCCAGGCGCGTCACCGCGTCGGCGGCGCCGGGCTCGATGCGCCTGTTGAGCGCGGCCCACGTCACCGCCCGGTACATCGCCCCGGTGTCGAGGCGCTCCAGCCCGAGGTGCTCCGCCACCGAGCGGGCGAGCGTGGACTTCCCCGCGCCGGCGGGCCCGTCGATCGCCACCACCCGGATGTGGCTGCGGTCGTTCACCGGTGGCCGATCATCGGGCCGGCTTCTCGGTGAGCGCGGCCAGGTCGCGGGCGAAACCCGGGTAGCTGGTGGCGACGGACTCCCACCCGGTGACGACGCTCGGCGCGTCCCGCCGGGGGGCGGCCAGTCCGGCCACGGCCGCGGCCATGGCGATGCGATGGTCCATGCCGGCGTCGAAGACCGCGGGCGCGAGGCGGGCCGCCCCCTCCACGACGAGGTCGTCGCCGGACACCTCGGCGCCCGCCCCGAACGCCCGGACGAGCGCGGCCACGGCGGCCAGGCGGTCGGACTCCTTCACGCGCAGCTCGCCCACGTCGAAGAAGACGGTCGTGCCCTCGGCACAGGCCGCCGCCACCGCCAGGGCGGGCACCTCGTCGAGCCCGGTGATCTCCTCGGCCCGCACCTCGGTCCCCACGAGCCGAGAAGCGCGCGCCGTGACGTCGGCCGTCGCGGCCAGGTCGTCGGGTCCCTGCCTGGGCACCTCCTCGAGCTGCGCGCCCATGCGGGCCAGGACGTCGATGGCACCTCGGCGCGCCGGTCCGGTGTAGACGCGCGTGACGGTGACCTCGCTGCCCGGTACCACACACGCGGCGACGAGCCAGAACGCCGCTTGCGACGGGTCACCGGGGATGTCGAGGGCGATGGGCGCCAGCTCCGACGCCCGCACGCGCACCACGTGGCCTTCGGGACCGTCACCGGTGCGCAGCTGCGCCCCCGCCCGCTCGAGCAGCTCCTCGGTGTGGACGCGCGTCGGGACCGGCTCGCGCACGACGGTCTCGCCGCTGGCGCGCAACCCGGCCAGCAGCACGCACGACTTCACCTGGGCGCTGGCCACGGGGGGGGTGTAGTCGATGCCTCGCAACGCGCCGCCCGAGACGGTGAGGGGCGGCAGGCGGTGCGCGCCCTCGCCGGTGACGGTGGCCCCCATCTGTTCGAGCGGTTCGGCGATGCGATCCATGGGCCGCGCCGACAGCGACGCGTCGCCGCCGAGGACGACCTTCCACGGCCACCCCGCCACCACCCCGGCGAGCAGCCGCATCGACGTGCCCGAGTTGCCGAGGTCGAGCGGGCGGCCCGGCGAATGCAGGTGGTCGGGGCCGCCCCTCACCACTGCGCCGTCGCCGGTGTCCGTTTCGATCGTCGCGCCCAGGGCGCGTAACGCCGCCGCGGTGCGCGCCACGTCGTCCCCGTCGGACAGCCCCCCCACCCGCGAGACGCCGCGCGCCAGCGCCCCGACGATGAGCGCGCGGTGCGACAGGGACTTGTCGCCGGGCACGCGCAGCGTCCCGCGGAGGGGGCGGCCGCCGTCCACGGCCAACGCGGCGCCGGGACCGGCCGCCCCCGCGGTATGCGCCGTGTTCACGCGAGCGGTCTCGCCGCCGAACGGTGTCCCCGGTCGGCGAGGGCGTCGTGGAGCCGTTCCACGGCGTCGGCGTCGACGACGAGCACGAGCACGCCCCGCTCGCCCTCGGCGCTGTGGGCGACCTCGATGTCGTCGATGTTCACGCCGAGATCGCTCGCCAAGGTGGTGATCTCGGCGATGAGCCCCGGCCGGTCGGGGATGGGGACGCGCAGCTCGGCCAGTCGTTCGGGGCGCACCGCCGCGGTGGGAAGCGAGCGCCGGGCGGCCGCGGCGCGCGCCAGCACCTCGAGGATCCCCACCCGGTCTCCCGCCGCCACGCGGTCGCGCACCAGCGAGAGCCCGGCGACGAGGTCGTCGAGCGCGGCGACGATCGCCGGCGCGTTCTCGGCGCACACGTCGGGCCAGATCTCGGGTTGGCCGGCGGCCACCCGGGTCATGTCCCGGAATCCGCCCGCCGCCAGGCGCAGCAGCGCGGCGTGCTGCTCGGCGGCCCGGTCCGCCAGGTTCATGAGCGAGGCCGCCGCCAGATGCGGCACGTGGGACACCAGGGCCACGAGCGTGTCGTGCTGCTCGGGCGACAGGGCCACGACGTCGGCACCGAGGTCGGACAGCACGGCTCGCAGGCGGGTGTAGGCGGCGGGATCGGTGGCCGCAGTGGGTGTGAGCACCCAGGTGGCCCCCACGAACAGGTCAGCGTCCGCGCCGTCCACGCCCACCTGTTCCGAGCCCGCCATGGGGTGGCCCCCCACGAAGCGGGGATGGGCCAGCCGGCTGGTCACGGGCGCCTTCACCCCGGCCACGTCGGTGACGACGGCGTCGGCCGGGGCTTCGCGGAGCCCGAGGAGCGCGGTCGCCTCGCCGACCACGGCGCCCACCGGCGTGGCCACGAACGTGACCGCGGCCCGGGGATCGGCGCCCACCACGTCGAGCGCCCCGATGGCCTTGGCCCGGTCGGCCCGGGCGGGGTCCAGGTCTCGGCCGGTGACGTGCCACCCCCGGGCGCGCAACGCCAGGCCGATCGACCCGCCGATGAGCCCCGTCCCCACCACCGCGGCGCGCGGTGGGCCGGATCGGTCGGTTGGCGACGCCGGGTCAGGCGGGGAGGTCATCGCGCAGGCCCCGGGCGCCTTCGAGGTAGACGTGGTGGAGCTCGCCGCGGGCCCGCTCGGTGGTGGCGTGGACCAGCACGCGCAGGCACCGGGGGGTGGCGCCCACCACCGCGATCTCCCGTGCGCACAGCAGCGGCACGTCGCCCAGGCCCATGGTGCGGGCCGCGGTGGCCGGGAACATCGAGACGACGTCCTCGGTCGCGGTGAACACGATGCTGATGAGGTCCTCGTGGGCCAGGCCGTTGCGCTCCAGCAGCTCGCCCAGGAGCGCGCACGTGCGCTCGGTGACCTGCTCGGGGGTGTCCGCGTCGACGGTCGTGGCGCCGCGCACGGCGCGGACGACGGGGGCCATGCGACCGCATGCTACCCAGGGCGGCTCCGCCGCCGGCCGCCCGAGCCCTGTTGGCCTGCGCCGTCGCGTCGGGACGCGGTGCGCGCCAGGGCGCGCACCTCGGCCGCGGTCAACGGCCGCCACTGCCCGGCGCGCAGACGCGCGTCGGACACCGGACCGATGCGGGTCCGCACCAAGCGGCGCACGGGGTGGCCCACCGCCTCGCACATCCGCCGCACCTGCCGGTTGCGGCCTTCGTGGACGACGATGCGCAGCACGCCCGGGGCGACCACCCCCACCTTCGCCGGGGCCGTCACGCCGTCGTCGAGCTCGACGCCCTGCCGTAGGCGCCGGAGGGCGCCCGCGCTGGGCACGCCGTCGGTCTCCACGAGGTATTCCTTGTCGACGCCGAACGACGGGTGCGTGAGCCGGTGCGTGAGCTCGCCGTCGTTGGTGAGGACGAGGAGCCCCTCGCTGTCGGCGTCGAGGCGGCCCACCGGAAAGACGCGTGGCTCGGAGGGCACGAGCCCGGTGACCGTGGGGCGGCCCTCGGGGTCGTCGGCCGTGGTCACCACGCCGGCCGGCTTGTGGAGCAGGTAGTGGACGAGGTCGGGGGCGACCGCCAACGGCGCGCCGTCCAGGGTCACCCGGTCGCGTTCGACGTCGACGCGCTGGCCGAGGACGGCGCGCTCCCCGTTCACCAGCACGCGCCCGGCGACGATCAGTTCCTCGCACGCACGCCGGCTGCCGACGCCCACTCGGGCCAGGACCTTCTGCAGGCGCTCCCCCCGCGGGTCGGCGGTGGCACCGGGGCCGGAACGGGCGGGGAGGTTCGGAGGGTTCTCGCTCGTGGGGCCTCAGGCATCCGCGCCCGGTCGGAGGCGCTCTTCCAGCTGCTCGACCACCTCCGGGCCGGGCAGGAGCTCTCCCACCGGCGGCAGGTCGTCGAGCGAATAGAGGCCCAGCTTCTCCAAGAACGCCGCGGTGGTCCCGTAGAGGGTGGGCTGTCCGGGGCCCGGCGCGTGGCCCACGGCGGCGATGTAGCCCCGCTGCTCGAGGAGGCGCACCACGCCGTCGACGTTCACGCCCCGCAGGGCGGCGATCTGGGCGCGCGAGACCGGCTGCCGGTAGGCGACGATGACGAGGGTCTCGAGCGCGGCCGACGACAGGCGCGACGACACGCCTTCCATGGCGAAGCGCTCCACGAAGGGCGCCAGGTCGGGGTGGGTCTGGTAGCGGTAGCCGCCGGCCACGCGCGCCAGCACGAAGCCCCGGCCGTCGGCCTCGTACCCGGCGGCGAGCTCGTCGCACAGAGCCTCGACCCGCTCGGCGGGCACCTCGAGCAGCTCCGCCAACAGCGTGGGTGGGACCGGCTCGACCGCGGCCAGCAGCACGGCCTCCACGGCCCGGTGCTCCTCGCTCAGCGCCATGGCCCCGTCGTCGGTGCCAGGTTCCTCGACGGGTTTCTCGATGGCCCAGTCCACGACGGCACGGTCCTCAGCCGTCGTACTCCTCGACACCGTCGCCGGCGCCGACGGAGGACAGCACCGACAAGGTCGCGATCCACCTCACGGACAGGTCGCCGAAGGTCTCGCCCTGGTCCAAGGTGACCCATCCCCGCTTGCACAGCTCGAGGAGGGCGAGGAAGCGCACGATGATCTGCATCCTGGTGGTGCAGTGCGACGTGAGCTCCCGGAACGACGTGCACCCGGACCCCGGGAGCCTCTCCTCGAGCTCGGCCACCGCCTCGGACACGGTGACCGCTTCCACGGTGACGTGTGACAGGTCGAGGGTGAGGTCGAGGCGGGGTGCGGTCCCCCGCAGGAAGGCGGCGGCGAGGCGTTCGGGGGTGACCCCTTCGAGGAGGTCGGGGGCCAGGTCCCGGAACCGCTCCTCGAGCCCGGCGAGACGCGGCACCGACCGCTGGGCCCGCTCGACGAACAGGACGAAGGCGTCCGCGGCGGCGGCGTACGCCTGGAGCTCGAGCAGGCGGGCGAGCAGCCGGTCGCGCTCTTCGAACCCGTACAGCTCCTCGTCGTCGTCGACGTCGTCGGGGCCGGGCAGGAGCTTCTTCGACTTGAGCTCGACGAGGATGGCCGCGATGACGAGGAACTCGCTCGCCACCGCGACGTCGAAGGGCTGGCGCGCCGTCATCTCGGCGATGAAGGCGTCCACGATGTCGGCGATGCGGATGTCGTAGACGTCGACCTTGTGCTCGGACACCAGCCCGAGCAGGACCTCGAAGGGTCCTTCGAAGACCGGCGTCGTGACGTGCGCGGCCACGCTCCGAAGCTACCCGCTCCCCCACCCGGCGCCGCGCATCCACCCTGAACAGGGGGGACAACTCCGGCATCGGTGGACAGGGCGGTGAGGGTCGTCTCCTACGATGGG
>DATGKD010000013.1:0-3242 GCA_035294855.1 Acidimicrobiales bacterium | reverse complement strand
GTCGTCGGTGGACAGCCGGCTGAGCGACGCCAGCGCCACGTCGATCTGCGGCGCGCTCACGTCCCCGGCGGCCGGTGGGACGGGGGGAATCTGGCCGTCGCCGTCGCCTTCTCCTGACCCGGGCCGTTGGCCTTCGGAAGGCTGGAGGTAGTCGCGCACCACGAGCCGGCGGACCGGCTCGATGCCCTCGGTCACCTCGCTCAGCTGCAGCGCCAACAGGCGGCCGTCGTCGCCCAGCTCCACCAGGTCGACGCGCACCTCCTCGGCGATCCGCAACAGCAGCTCGGCCGGCTGGAGCACCGCCACCACGTCGCGCAGCGTCACCGTGTCGGCGATCTCCAACGCCGACAGCGCGGTGACGGCGAGGTCGAAGCGCTGCCGGAACCGCTGCAGCGTCTGCAGCGCCTGGCTCACCCGCTCGTGCAACCGCCGTTCGGGCTGCAGCACGTGCTTGGCGGCGTTGCGATAGACGGTGATGAGGCCCATGGCGGCCGACACCGACACCACCGGCACGTCGATCGAGCGTGCCACGCGCTCGGAGGTGCGGTGACGTGTGCCCGTCTCGGTGGTCGGGATCGACGCGTCCGGGGTGAGGTGCACGTTGGCGCGCGCGATGCGCGACGCGTCCGACGACAGGATGATGGCCCCGTCCATCTTGGCCAGCTCGGACAGGCGTTGCGGCGAGAACTCCGCGTCGAAGAGGAACCCGCCGGTGGAGATGGACAGCACGTCGGGCCCGTCGCCCACCACGAGCAGCGCGCCGCGGTTCGCCTGCAGCACGCGCTCGAGCCCGTCGCGCAGCGGTTGGCCGGGCGCGACGAGCGCCAGCGCTTCGGCCATGGCCGAGCTCGGTCGCGTCACGGGCACTGCCGCGCCATGGTACTTGGGGCGACGTTCACGCCCCTTCGGGTACCGAGCACGCGAGCGCCACGGCCTCGCCGATCGAGCGCGCGTGGATCACCTCCATGCCGGGCGGCCCGTCCGGGCACGACGACGGCACGAGCGCATGACGGAACCCGACGCGTGCCGCCTCGGCCAGACGACGGGGCGCGCCGGGCACGGCGCGGACCTCACCCCCGAGCCCCACCTCGCCGAACGCGACGAGGTCGGGGGGAAGGGGACGACCCCGGACCGCGGAGGCCACGGCGAGCGCCAGCGCCAGGTCGGCGGCGGGCTCGGTCACCCGGATCCCACCCACCGCGGACGCGAACACGTCGGTGCGAGTCAGGCGCACGCCGGCGCGTTGCTCCAGCACGGCGATGAGGAGCGCCAGGCGCCCCGCGTCCACGCCCTGTGCCGAACGGCGGCACGGCGCGTCCCCGGCTGACGGCGCGGTGAGCGCCTGCAGCTCGACGAGCAGCGCGCGCTGGCCCTCGACGGCAGGCAGCACCGCGCTGCCGGGCGCCCCGGGGCGGCGGTCGCCGAGCAGCAGGCGGTAGGGGTCGGTCACCGCGGCCAGGCCGGCGTCGGTCATCTCGAAGAGGCCGACCTCGCCCACGGGACCGAAGCGGTGCTTGACGGCCCGCACGGTCCGCAGGGCGTGATGCCGGTCACCTTCGACGCTCAACACCGTGTCCACGAGATGCTCGAGCGTGCGCGGCCCGGCGAGCGCGCCCTCCTTGGTGACGTGGCCCACGAGGACGAACGCGGCGGCGTGGTGCTTGGCCAGCGACACCAGCAGATCCGTGCACGCCCGCACCTGGCCGAGGCTCCCGGGCGCGCCCCCGGTCGCGGGGTCGAACACCGCCTGCACCGAGTCCACCACGACGAGCTCCGGCGGGCCCTCGCGCCATGCGTCGGGCAGCGACGACAGATCGCCGGTCGGGAGCAGCTTGAGTCCGGCGGGGAGCGGCCCGAGGCGCTCGGCGCGCCGACGGACCTGGGCGGCGGACTCCTCGGCGCTGACGAGGAGCACCTCGTGCCCCTGGCGGGCGACCGCCAGCAGGACCTGGAGCAACAACGTCGACTTCCCCACCCCGGGCTCGCCGCCGAGCAGCGTCACCGACCCTGGGAGCAGGCCTCCGCCGAGCACCGCGTCCAGCTCGCCGAGCCCGGTGGGCCGCGGCAAGCACGCGTTCGGGTCGACGTCCACGAGGGCGAGCACACGCGCCCCGTCGGGAGACGCGGCACCTCGGCGAAAGTCACCGGGGTCCTGCTCCCACCACGCCGACGACGCACCGGCGGCGGGGGCGTCGGCCTCCTCGACGAGGGAGTTCCACTCGCCGCACGCCGGGCAGCGCCCGGCCCAGCGCGCCGCGGTGCCGTCACACGCCGAACAGCGGTACTGGAGACGCGGCCGAGCCACGCCGGGAAACTACGAAGCGGCTGTGACGCTCAGTCTCGGTGTGGCAGGGCCCGGTGCGACAGGGCCGGCGTGACCGTCAGGAGTCGGCGCCCGCGCCGGCCAGCTCGACCGGCGGCGGAGGCTCGAGGCCCTCCACCGAGCTGAAGGCGATCTCGCCGTCGGCGACGTCCACGATGACGGTCTCGCCGACCCGGAATTCCTTCCACAGGATCCGCTCCGACAGCGGGTCCTCGACGAGCTGCTGGATGGCACGGCGCAGCGGGCGCGCCCCCAGGGTGGGGTCGTAGCCCTTTTCGGCCAGGTGCGACTTGGCCGCCGGGGTGAGCTCGAGGCCGATGCCCTGCGCCTCGAGCTGTTCCGACACACGCCGCGTCATGAGGTCGACGATCTCCACGACCTCTTCCTTCGACAGCTCGTGGAAGACGATCACCTCGTCGATGCGGTTCAGGAACTCCGGCCGGAAGTGCTGCTTCAGCGCGTCGTGCACCTTGGACTTCATGCGCTCGTAGCTGACGGCCTCCGACGTCTTGGCGAAACCGACCGACGACTTGCGCAGGTCGGCGGTGCCCAGGTTGGAGGTCATGATGAGCACGGTGTTCTTGAAGTCCACCGAGCGCCCCTGGGCGTCGGTGAGCCGCCCGTCCTCCAGGATCTGGAGCAGGGCGTTGAACACGTCCGGGTGGGCCTTCTCCACCTCGTCGAACAGCACCACCGAGAACGGCTTGCGGCGCACGGCCTCGGTCAGCTGGCCGCCTTCCTCGTAGCCGACGTAGCCGGGCGGGGAGCCCACGAGGCGCGACACGGTGTGCTTCTCCATGTACTCGCTCATGTCGAGCTGGATGAGGGCGTCCTCGTCGTCGAAGAGGAACTCGGCCAGTGTCTTGGCCAGCTCGGTCTTCCCCACCCCGGTGGGGCCGAGGAAGATGAACGAACCGCT
>DATGKD010000012.1:0-4137 GCA_035294855.1 Acidimicrobiales bacterium | reverse complement strand
GCGCGTTGCCGAGCGCGTCGCGCGCCACCGTGGGCGGATTGCTCGATGCCATGTCGATGCGCGGGGCGGTCGGCGGCGGTACGCCCGCCGACACCCATCGGACCAGGGCGTGGAGCGCGGCTTGCGCCACGAAGTGCTCGGGTCCCTCGTTGACCGGGAACGTGCACCCCAGGAGCTGGGCCTCGCCGCCCACCAGGTACGCGTCGGCGTGGGACGTGCCGGCGACCTCCCACAGACGGAACGTCCTCGAGTCGGGTTGCGCCGCAGGGGAGTAATTGAGCAGTGGACCGACGTCGGTCTCGGTCTCGAAGACCATGATCGGCACGTCGAGGTCGGTGCGCACGTGGACACCGGTGGCGCTCGCCGCCGTGCCCAGGCCGCCGCCCAGAGGAGCGGCCCCTCCGCTTCGGCTGTGCACGAAGAACCCGTCGAAGGCGTGCGTGCGGGGCTGGATGGCGTCGATGAACGTGGTCAAGAAGAACGCCGACTGCGACTCGCCCAGTGCGACGACGTGCCGCGGGGTGAGCGGCCCGAGCACCGGCACGTGCTCGGAGGACCGCAGCCCCCGGGCCACCTGCGAAAAGATGTCGTAGGCGTACTGGTCGCCGGGGTGCACGAGGCTGCCGTAGCGGGCCGGGTCTGCGGCGCGCAGCCCGCCGGACGGCGCCCCCGAGACTCCCAGCAGCGCCTGGCCCCCGTTGATGCCGAGCGCCTGCGTGGACACCCCGACGTAGGCCTCGCCGCTGCGCAGGATCTCGTCGCTCAGGTAGGTCCAGTCCGGGTCGGCCTCGAGGCCGCCGGTCACGTTGAACCACTCCACCAGGACCGTTCCGTTGAACCGGGCGGGGTCGGCGGGTCGCCGCACGACGATGCGGGTGCGGTACGCCGCGCTGGACGACGGGCTGACCGACCATGTGCCGTCGTCGCCGAGCGCCCCCGCGGGCCGGTAGGCATGCGCAGTGCCCGACGCGAAGTATTCGTGCTCGACGTAGCCGTGGGCGTGCAGGTCGAACGGTCTCGTCGACGCGGGCTCGTCGACGGCACCCGCGCGGGGCGGCAGGGCAAACGTGGCGGAGGGCCCCCCGGCCACGGTGCGCGCCGACGGCGCCGGCGACGACGCCGAACACGCGGCGAGCGGCGCCACCAGCGCCGCCGCCGCGACCAACAGGCGGAGGCGCGTCAGCTTCCGTCGCCTACGAGTTCGACCGAGGCCATCGCCCAGCCTCCGTCGCCCGAAGCGGGACCCGGCGCGGTGACCACGGTGCCGGCGTGCAGGGTCGGCTGGTTGGTGTAGACGCTCCACGCCGTGTCGGCGGCGTCCGTCCAACCGTCGGTGCGCACCCACCCGGCGTGGAGCACCCGGCTCGCGTGCTGTGAGCCGCCGACGGCGAACACGAGCGCCGGGGTGGCTCCGGTGGTGACGAGGCGAACAGCCGGGGCGCCCGCGCTGCCTGACGATGCGGCGGACGCCCCTACCCCCTCGACGCCCTCCATGGCGATCACGTCGAACTGTTGGGTGTCGCGCGAGTCGGGCGACGCCGACGTCACCGACGCGCCGGCGATGGGGTTCGAGGTGGACGCGCTCCAGATCTCCACGGCGGCCCGGCCCGCGTGCGCGTGCCGCACGAGCCGCCACTCGAGCCCGGCGCCCCGCAACGTGCCCACCCGGCGCAACGTCGCGCCCGGGCCGTTGCGAACGACGAGCGCAAGCAATGTCGTCGGCCCTCCGACGGTGCGCACCGGCGCCGAGGACGTGGTCGCGCCACCCTTGCCGCGGGCGTGGGCCTCGAGCACGAAGCACGTCATGGCCGGCGCGGGGTTGTGCACCACGACGTCGACCGGCGGCGCGCTGTGCGAGACGCCGCCTGGCCACGTCCCCACCACGCCGAGCTCGTGTGCACCCGCGGTGGCGCGGCGCGTGTCCCACTGCACCGCGTACGGCTTCGCCGTGTCCGGCGCGCCGAGCGGCCGCCCGTCGAGGGTGAACTGCACGGAGATCGGAGATTCACCCGAAGCGAAGCTCGCCGCCACGGGGACCGATCCCGACACCGTCTCGCCCGGCCATGGGTTCACGATCACCGCCGAGACCGAGCGATTGCCGGTCGCGGAGGTGACCGGCATCTGGTTGGCATAGACCATCGAACTCTGGGCCGCCGTCCGGCTCGACGTCAGGATGGCCGGGCCGTTGCTCCCCGGGCCCGTCTGGCTGATGACGTTCACGCTCGTGTCGTTGCCGCTGATCTGGAGCAGCGTGTCGACGACGTTGTTGTCGGGGTCGCTCTCGGTGATGATGTGCTGCGGGTCGACCGTGGCCTGCAACACGTACGTACCGTCGGCGACCCCGGTCAAGTCGATGGGCTGCCCGTTGTCGGTCTGGTCGTACTGGTCGCCGTAGCCGGGACTCAGGCCGAGGGGCTTGTTGGGGCTCGTGCAATCGGACTGGGGAGGATAGGGATTGCCCATGTTGGCGACGCCGCCCACCGTGGCGTCCGACGTGATGCAGTAGTCCGTCTTCGGGCTGGTGGCGACGATGGTCGAGCTCGGGGTGCCGTCGGAATTGGCCACGTTCAGGGTGAATCGCGTGAGCGGGTAGCGGTAGTCGCTCGGAGGGTCGAAGACGCCCGTCACCGACAAGGGCACGCTGAAGGCCGGCCGCCACGCCGCGCCGCCGCGGCTCTTGTAGATGATCTGCTTGAAGGTGGCCGTCCCGGTTCGGTGGGTGTAATGCGGCTTGATGACGAACGGGCCGGCGCCGGCGTTCCACGTGATGTGGGTGAACTGCAGCTGCTGGTCGCCCGTGTCCGGGTTCGCTCCGATCGAGATGGCGCTCATCGGCACCAGGATCTGCAGGTCGGGAGGCGTGACCTCATAGGGCGGCCGACGTGCCGCGTCGGCAGCTACCCCGTCCACGGCGACCGCGACGCTGCCGATGACGAGCGGTGCCGATGCCACCATCACGGCGGCCCGCATCCGCCCGTATTGACCGCCACGCCGTGTGGCGCGCCGCACTGGCGCGCGCCGTCCCCGCCGGATCCCCCGCATGACCTACCCCCCGAGCCTGGGCGAGCCTATCCCCGCGGTGGCGGGCCGGCTCGGGCGACACCCACCACCAGGCCCCGTCCGGTGAGCCCGTGCTCGTCGACCTCGGGGACGAGCCCGGCGCGCTCGAACGCCGCCCGGTACTCCTCCCACGTGAACAAGGCGAGCTCGTAGTGCTCGACGAACGCGTCGACGTCGGCGTGCGCGCCGACGAGGTAGTGGAAATCGAGCTCAGCGATATTCCCGCGCCGTCCCGATATCGAGAGGCGGGCCACCTTGAGATCCGGGAGATCGACGCTCACGAGCGACAGGTATCCGTCCATCCACTGCGCGGGCTGGAACCACGGCTCGACGATGAGGACCCCGTCCGCAGAGAGGTGCCGCGCCATCGCCTGGACGGCCGCGCCGAGGCGCTCGGTCGTGAGCAGATGGCCGACGGTCGAGAACAGACAGACGACCGCGTCGAAGCGTCGGCCCAGGTCGAAGTCCGTCATGTCGGCGCGCGTGAACGGCACCTCGGGACATCGCTTCTTCGCCAGCTCGAGCATGCCGGCATCGCGGTCGACCCCCTCACAGCGCAGGTGCCGGGCGAAGTGCTCGAGGTGGCGGCCCGTGCCACAGGCCACATCGAGCAGCGAGGTGGCGCCGGGTGCCCTGTCCCGAATCAGCTCGAGGATGGCGTCGGCCTCGCGGGCGTAGTCCTTGCCCTCGGCCTCGTTGACGGCGTCGTAGACGCGCGCCGACCGGACGTACGGCCCTGTCCTGTCGACGGGGGTCATGTCCATGGGGGTCATGTCGACGGGGGTCATGTCCATGGGGGTCATGTCGATGGGGGCGCGCCGACCAGGAGACCAGACGCGGGGGTCGCCGAACGCTGCCGCGGGACCGGCCTCAGAGCCGGCGGGCCGCCTGTGACGCCACGACCCGGAACAACGGCTTGGGCACGAGGCGCGTGGCGACCACGGCCGCCTTGTTGAGCCCGCCCGGCACGCACACCGCTTGGTTCTTGTCCAGCGCGGCCAAGGCGGCGTCGACCACCGGCTCGGGCTCGCTCCACAACATCGCCGGCGGACCCGAGCCCTTCATGCCGGCCCGTTC
>DATGKD010000011.1:0-7118 GCA_035294855.1 Acidimicrobiales bacterium | reverse complement strand
GGGACTCACGTACAGCGGCGTCGGGGAGGCCGACGACCGAATAGCTCGGCAGCCCCGCCGAGGTGTGGACCTCGACGGTGACCGAGCGGCCGTCCACGCCGTGGAGCGTGGCGGACGGGATGCAAGCCAGCATGGGGGCCTCGCCGGTACCGGGGACGCAACTGCGTCGTGTCAGTGACGACGGGCCCGTCAGCGCCGGCCACGCAAGGCGCATCGGTGAAGCTATTCGACGGGTGTGTCAATGGGGAGGCGCGACGGCACCGGACCGGCATCGCCTTCGAGCCCTTGCGGGCGTGTCGAAGAACCGGGCCGCCCGGGTCGCTTGACAGGGTGACACCCGCACCGGCGGGCGTCGGGCCGAACGCGCTCAACGGGCGCGGCACCCACAGCGGGTTCGTCACTCGCCGCCCGCGCCTTGATCACGTCGACGGGTACAGCGACCCGGCTGGTGGTGCGTTCAGCCCCCAAGAGGGGCACTTGGACCCTTTTCCGGCGTCGACGAGAGGGACACGCTGTGGAATTAGAGGTGAAGGAGGTCCCTATAGCTCTCGTGGTCAGTCGGCGTCGGCGCTCACGTCGTTCGTGGCCCCCACGGTGGCTCCCCGGCGACGCAAAGGCCGTCGAAGCCGAAGGACTCCGTTGCGGATCGAGGTGCTGACCAATGACCACGCTCGTCGAACAGGAGGCACAGCCGGCGAGAGGTGCGAAGCAGGCGCTCGTCGAGATGCGGGGCGTCGAGAAGATCTACCGCACGGGCAAGCTGGAGTTCGCTGCGCTGCGGGGGGTCGATCTGGTCATCGGGCCGGGGGAGATGGTCGCAGTCGTCGGACCGTCGGGGAGCGGCAAGACGACCATCCTCAACATGATCACCGGTATCGACCGTCCGACCGCCGGTGAGGTGATCGTGGCGGGAGCCCATCTGAACTCCATGAGCGAGGAACAGATGGCCCGCTGGCGCGGCGAGACGGTCGGGATCGTGTTCCAGTTCTTCCAGCTCCTGCCGACCCTGACGGCCCTCGAGAATGCCGCCTTGCCGATGGACTTCGTCAGACGCTGGAAGCCCTCCGAACGCTGGGAGCGTGCCGAGCGACATCTCGAGGCCGTCGGGCTCGGCGCCAAGGGCAACCACCTCCCCCTCGAGCTCTCCGGAGGCGAGCAGCAGCGGGTCGCGATCGCCCGTTGTCTGGCGTGCGACCCGCAGCTCGTCGTGGGCGACGAACCGACAGGGAACCTCGACAGCGAGACCGGTGGCGCCATGCTGGACCTCTTGGCCGGCTTGAACGCCGCCGGCACCACCGTCCTCTATGTCACCCACGACATGACGATCGCCGCCCGAGCTCGGAGGATCGTCACGATCAAGGACGGGCGGGTGGTGGCGGATGAAGCGGCCTGACCATGTAGCGAGCGCTCTCTCCCGCAAGTCCTGGACCGACCTGGGGCGTCGTCCGGTCCGGGCGGTGTTGACCGTCCTCACGCTCGCTCTGGCCGTGGCCAGCTTCGGCATCGTGGCGATCCCCTCGCTCGTCAACAGGGCCATGGCCGCGGAGGTGGCGCGGGCTCATCTGTACGACGTCTCCATCCCGATCCAGTACGCCTCGCTCTCCCGCGCCCAGCTCGCCGCGCTGGACAAGCTGCCCAACGTGAGCGCGCTGAGCGCCCGCAGTGTGTTCACCACGAGGGCGCTCATCGGCACCAAACGGGTCGCCGCCGAGGTCTGGGGCGTG
Source organism: Acidimicrobiales bacterium (assembly GCA_035294855.1). Lineage (GTDB taxonomy): Bacteria > Actinomycetota > Acidimicrobiia > Acidimicrobiales > UBA8190 > DATGKD01. The sequence continues at coordinate 5,394 of DATGKD010000011.1, read as the reverse complement.
GCCAACTTCGCCGACCAGCCCGTCGATCAGGTCATCAGCACCAGCCGACCCGGGACAGGCGCGGTCCTCGTCGACGTGCGCGACGCGATGTCCGGCATCACCCACGCCGTGGCCGGGGACACGCTCAGGGTCCTGGGTGCAGACGGCACTTACCGCTTGCTGCCCGTCTCCGGCTCCGCCAGAGCGATGGCCTTCGACCAGGACACGCTCAGCGGGGATCTCGTCCTCTACGCCAACCAGGCGACGGTGCAGAACCTCGGCGGGTTCAGGGGTTACAACCTCCTCGAGTTGCGGCTCCTCGACACCCGCACCGCGGCCGCTCAGGCGACCGTGACGGCCGTGCGCTCGTTCCTGGCCCACCAACCGACCCCCACCGCCTTCTCGAACGTGCCCACGCTCCGCTCCCCGGGCGACTTTCCCCTCAAAGCCGTGTTCGGCGCCAGGGCCAAGATCCTCGACATCCTCATCGTCCTGGCCGTGATCTCCGCGGCACTGCTTCTGGCCAACACCATCCGCACCCTCGTAGCCGAGCAGTCCCGTGAGATCGGCGTGATGCGCTGCATCGGGGCGAGCGGGCGCGCCGTGCGCAACAGCTACCTGCGCACGGCGGCGATCCTCGGGATTCTCGGCAGCATCGTGGGATCGGCGTTGGGCGTCGGACTGGCCTTCCTGATGCTCAAGGTCTTCGCACGCATGGTCTTCGGGATCAGCCCCGGATTCGCGGTCGATTGGCCCATCGTGGGAATCGGAGCGGTGGCCGGCCTGGCCGGCACGATGCTCACGGCCTGGCCCACGCTGCGGCGCGTGCTGCACACTCCTGTTCACGACGCCCTGGCCAGCGAAGGCACGGTCGCGGCGTTCGGCGGTAGCACCCTCGACCGTGCCGTGCTTCGATCCGGCGCCCTGCCCCCGCCGGTGCGCATCGGGGTGCGCAACGTCGTCCGTCAGAAGGGGCGCAGCGTCACCACCATCGTCCAGATCGCGTTGGCGGTCGCCACGCTGCTCGGTCTGCTCTCGCTGACGCTGGCGGTGTCGGAGACAACCGACCAATCCTGGAACGTTCTCGCCTACGACATCACCATGTCAGCCCAGCAGGGCGGCAACTGGTTCAGTCCGGCGGTGGTGAACCAGATCCGCACCCAGCCCGGTGTCGCCGGAGTCGAGGCAGCCGACTGGTCGCAGCTGGCCTACAAGGGCCAGACGCTCTACGGCCTCGGAGTCCCGGCGCACACGTTCATCCGCGAGCCCCTTGCCGCCGGTCGCTGGGTGAACGCGCGAGACGAGGCCAGCGGAGCCAATGTCGCCATTGTCGGCTCTGCCGTCGCCCGGCGCTGGGACCTGCACCCCGGCTCGAGGCTCACCCTCGCGAGCGCCGGTGGGCCCGTCACCTTCGCGGTCGTCGGTGTCGGGGGGAGCCAGGCCAACAACGGGTACAACCTCTATACGACGCTGACCGCTCTGCAACGGGCGACGGGACGTCCGGGCGTGGCCAACTCCCTCTTCGTCCGCACCGCGGACAAGAGGCACTCGTCGATCGACGCCCTCGCCGCCCGGCTCGAGAACGTGCTGGCCCGGTCAGGTCATCCCAGCCGCTCGCAGGTCATGTACGCGGGCCGGGCCACCGACAAGGCGACGGCCGACAGCATGCTCGTCGTCGTGGAGGGCATCGGGTTGCTCATCGTCGCCATCGGCATGCTCGGTCTCGTCAACGCGCTCACGATGAGCATCATCGAGCGGACGCGAGAAATCGGAGTGCTGCGTTGTCTCGGGGCCAGGGCTCGCGACCTTCGTCGCATCTTCCGCACCGAGACCATCACCTTGGCCTTGATCGGCTTCGCCGTGGCGATCCCGTTGGGGTGGGGCATCGCCAAGGCCTTGCAGTGGTTGGTCCTCCACGTCGCCGGTGGCCAGCTTCCTGCGCCGTACACGCTCAGGAACCTGGCCGTCGCCTTCGTCGGTACGGTCGTCCTTGCCGTGCTCGTGGTGATCGCGCCGCTGCGGCGGGCGACTCGACTCCGCCCGGGCGACGCCATCCGGTACGGCTGACGACCGCCATGACCGGAACCGCGACGTGCCTGCTCGGGTTCACGCACCCGCTCCCGGCGATCGGCGCTGCGTAACTGGACGGCCTCGTCGGTGCCGGCCACGCCAGGCGGGGAACGAGGGTCCGTGAGGGCGGGATCGGCGGCACCGGCCGTTCGCCGACGACAGCGGTTCAGGCGGTCGGGTTGGGACTCAGCGTTTCGACCGGAGCGGGCGCCGGCTCGGGGTAGATGAGCCAGTGCAGGCCGGCCGCCACCACGGCGCCCACGGCGGGCGCGGCCAGGAACAGCCAGACCTGGGAGAGGGCGGTTCCGCCGACGACGAGAGCGGGCCCGAGGCTGCGCGCCGGGTTGACCGACGTGCCCGTGAGCGGGATGCCGACGAGATGGACGAATGTCAGCGTCAAGCCGATGACCACGCCCGCCAGGGCGGCATTGGCCAACCGGGAAGTCACCGCCAAGATCACGAAGACGAACACCGCGGTCAAGATGACCTCGACGAGGAAGGCGCCGCCGCCGCTCAGGTGGAGCATCGACGCGTTGCCGTAGCCGTCGGCACCCAGACCGGTGACGCGGCGCCGGTAGAAGGGCGAGTTGGCGAACACCCCCCAGAGCAGCAGGGCACCGGCGATGCCTCCCACGAACTGTGCGGCGACGTAGCCCACGGCCTCGATCGGATCGATCCGGCCCCGGACCACAGCCCCGATCGTCACCGCCGGGTTGACATGGCAACCCGAGATCGGGCCCAGGACGTAGACCAGGGCCAGCAGTACCAGGCCGAACGCCAGCGCCGTGGCCACCACGCCGGCGACGAGGCCCCCACCGCTCCTGGCCAACCCGAAGCCGGATCCGAACGACATCGTGGCGACACCGCAGGCGAAGAAGACGAGCACCGCGGTGCCGAAGAACTCAGCCAGAAGCTTGCGGGGCAACCTGTCGAACCTCCTGGGCGGCCACAACACTAACCGGGCACGTGAGGGCGGGCGCGGACCAGGGTGAGGCCGCCCCTCGATCAGCGCCCCTTGAATTCGGGCTCGCGCTTCTCCACGAACGCCCGCATCGCCTCCGCCGTGTCCTCGCTGTAGAAGTTGACGGTCTGGCACCGCGCCTCGTCCTCGAGTGCCTCCGCCATCGTGACCGACATGCTGTTGTCGAGCAGTGCCTTCGTCATCGAGATGGCCACCGGCGGGGTCTTCGCCAGCCGACCCGCCCAATCGTCGACGAAGCCGTCGAGCTCGGCGTCCGCGACCACACGGTTGACGATGCCGTACCCGGCGGCTTCCTCGGCGGAGAGGATGTCCGCGAAATACGCGATCTCCTTGGCCCGATGCAGGCCGATCATTCGGGGCAACAGCCACGACGAGCCGCCGTCGACCGACAGGCCCCGCTTGGCGAAGATCTCGGAGAAACGGGCGTTGTCCGACGCCACGATGAGGTCGCATCCGAGGGCCATGCTCATGCCCGCCCCGGCGGCGATCCCCCGAACCTTGGCGATCGTGGGCTTCGGGATGTCGTGCAACGCCAACATGACGCGCCCGAAGAAACGCATGCGGACGAGGTGCGGGTCGTCGGGATTGCCGCTCACGCCCTTCGGGTCGGTGATGTCCGCGCCCGAGCAGAAAGCGCCGCCCGCGCCGGTGAGCACGAGCACGCGGTCCTCGCGTCGTGACGCGATCTCCGAGAAGGCGTCGGAGAGCTCCTGCCACATGAGCCCGTTCCCGGCGTTCTTGCGCTCGGGTCGGTTGAGCGTCACGGTCACGACGCCGCTGGCGCGCTCGATGATGATCGTCTCGGTCGGCACGGCGAAACCCTACCGAGGTCGCCGCCGACGCCGCACCGGCGTCAGAACGCCCCTTCGAGCACGTGGAGCTCCAGGTCGCCCCGGCGCGGGACCGTGACCGCCGCCACGTCGAAGCGGACCTCCGCATAACCGGCGCCACCGTTCTGCCGCCGATGCGCGAGCCAGCGGCCGCCGAGGCGGCGGAGCCTGCGCTGCTTCGCGGCCGTCACGGCCTCGAAAGCGGTCCCGAAACGCGTGGATGCCCGCGTCTTCACCTCGCAGAACACGACCACCCGCCCGTCGGGGCTGATCGCCACGATGTCGATCTCCCCTTCGCGGCAGCGCCAGTTCCGGGCGACGACCGAGTAGTCGGCCCGTCGGTACCAGGCGGCGACGGCCTCCTCGCCCCGGACGCACAAGTCCCGCCGGGCGATCGGGTCCACCGAGCGCGCCGTCAGGGGTCGCGCTCGGGCAACCGCTCCACGTTGACGTCCCGGAACGTGAGAACTTGCACGTGCGGGACGAAGCGCGCGGGCCGGTACATGTCCCAGACCCATGCGTCGTTCAATTCCACCTCGACGCACGTCGGAGACGAGCCGTCGCGCACCGAGACCTTGACCTCGTTCGCCAGGTAGAAGCGCCGTTCGGTCTCGACCACGTACTTGAAAAGCGGGAGCACGGTGCGGTACTCCTGCACGAGCGCCAGCTCGATCTCGGCCTCGTACCGTTCGAGGTCCTCTTCGCTCATCGTCCTCCGGTCGCTCCCGGTGTGGACCGCGCCGCCGGGCGCCGCTAGCGAGCCGCTCGCTTCTCTTTGATCTTGGCCGCCTTTCCGACCCGCCCTCGCAGGTAATAGAGCTTCGCCCGGCGAACGTCGCCCCGGGTGACCACCTCCACCTTGGCGAGGATCGGGGAGTGCACCGGAAAGGTGCGTTCGACCCCCACGCCGAAGCTCACCTTGCGAACGGTGAAGGTCTCTCGCGCCCCGGCACCCTGGCGACGGATCACGGGGCCCTGGAAGACCTGGTTGCGCTCCCGGTTTCCCTCCACCACGCGCACGTGCACCTTCAGGGTGTCGCCCGGCCGGAACTCGGGGATGTCCTCGCGGAGGTTGTCGCGGTCGACGATGTCGGTGGGGTTCATGACGCGTCCCTTCAGGGCTCCGGCTCCGAGCGGCAGGGGCGGTCCGCCGGAAACGAAAGGGCACGGATGGCCGAGCCCGGCAGGGACTGCCCGAGCCCGTCACGATAGTCGCGGCACCGGGGCCTCCTCGGCCGCTGGGTACCGGGCCGGCGCCCCTGACCTAGCCGGCGCCAGGCCCGGCTGCGCCGGGCGCGCCGTTGGCGTCGGGAAATTCCTCGAGCAACCGGAGCTCGGACTCGGACAGCCCGCCGCGCTCGGCGATGAGGTCGGGACGTCGTGCGAGGGTCCGTCGCAGCGCCGCTGCACGTCGCCACCGCGCGATCCGGCCGTGGTCGCCGGTGAGCAGGAGCTCGGGGACGTCCCAGCCCCGGAACGTGGCCGGGCGCGTGTACTGCGGGTACTCGAGCAGTCCGGCGCTGAAGCTGTCGT
>DATGKD010000010.1:0-20338 GCA_035294855.1 Acidimicrobiales bacterium | reverse complement strand
AGCCCTGGTCGAGCACGAAGCCCTCGTAGCGGTCGTTGAGGGTGTTGCTCACGAACGAGACCTCCGACGAGCTCGGCGCGGAGCCCGGGTTGGCGCTCGAGTAGTAGATGCCGATGTCGTTGCCGTTGAGCTTCGACTTGGTGACTTTCGAGCCCGGGGATGCACCGAAGAAGAGCAACCCGGTCGACTGGACTTGGGTGAGGCCGTTGGGCCCGCACCCCCCGGAGACGTCGTCGCACTCGTTGCCGGTGACGGTGTCCCTGGTGATCGTGGCCACGGCTCCGTTGCTCACCTGGATGCCGTTCTGGGCGATCTGGGCGGTTTCGCCGATACCCGTCACGGTGGTCTTCAAGATGGTGGCGGTCGAATTCTGGCCGTCCACGGTGATGCCGTTCTTCTGGTAGCCGCTGATCGTCGAGTTCGTGATCTTGGCGTGCCCCACTTCGACGGGCGTGGTCCACGCCATGCCGTCCTGGATGCCGATGCCGCCCTGGCACCCGTTGAGGGGCACCGCCCCGGCCGCGGTGATGTGCGACTTGTTGAAGTCGAGCGTGGCGCCCCCGGCGACGAGGATGCCGTAGAGGCTGTCGTCGCAGGTCGCATTCGACCAGGCCGCGTCGATCGTCAGGCCGGTGATCTTCACCGTGCCCGACGTGCAGATCGACACGCCGTCCTGGTCGGGCTGGAACGATCCGGTTCCGGGAGCGGTGTCACAGGCGGTCGTCGAGTTGGCTGGTGTGGCGGGCAGCTGCACGGTGACGGTGCCCGGGCCCGACGAAGCGATCGACACGGCCTGGGTGATGGTCAGCTGCTCGACGTAGGTGCCCGCGCAGACGTGGATCGTGCCGCCCGACGGCGCCGCGTTGATGGCCGCCTGGATGGTGTTGAACCCGGGGCTCGAGCAGCTGTGGCCCCTCGCCGAGACCGGGGCCGGCGAGACCCACAGCGAGTGGCTCGAGGCGAACGCGCTCGTGGCCGGCAAGACGGCGAGACTCGCCGCGGCGACGAACGCGCTGACGACGAGCGATGCAGATGCCCGCTTGAGGTTCATGTCGGTTCCTACCTTCTTTTTTGGTTGGAAGGTCGCCTAGGAGGAAGCCAGCGCCTCTGGAATACGAGCGGCACCCGACAATGGCGTACGCCGACGCGATCCGACATCGCCAACTTTGACGAACTCCCCGATGTGTGCGATCTGCCGCGACGCGCGATCTTCGTTGTGACGCGGTGCGTGAGACGGATGCCAGGAGGTGTCAGTCCGAGCTGACATTCGGGCGCGTCGGTCGGTACCCGATGGTGGGTTGTCACTCTGCATCCTGGATCGGTCACTTTCCGGCACGGCCCATCGAGGTGGAAGCGAACGGAACAGCGACGCGTCAGAGAAACCGCGCTGACGCCGGATGGCAGAGGTCAGTCCGTGGTGAGCACGTTGCCCCGTGGCGCCCGCGGCACTTCGGCACCGCTGCGGGCGATGGCCCGTTCGTCGGTGCCGAGGTACGAGGCGATGACCCGAGGGTCCGACCGGATCGCTTCCGGAAGCCCTTCGGCGATGACGCTGCCCGCCTCCAGCGCGTACACCCGGTCGCTGATCGACATGATGAGCGGAAGGTCGTGCTCCACGATCACCAGGGTGGCGTCGAGCTCGGCGCGGACCCGGGTGATGAGCGGGCCGAACGCCTCGGTCTCGCGTTGGGCGACACCGGCCGTGGGCTCGTCGAGGCAGATGACCTTCGGTGCGGCGGCCAGCAATGCCGCCAGCTCGACGATGCGGCGCGTCCCGGTCGACAGCTCGGCGACGTACCGGTCGGCGTAACGCCCCAGCCCGAGGAAGTCGATGAGCTCGGCGGCCTCGGCGTGGCGCCGGCGCTCGGACCGGGTGGAGGTGGGCAGATAGAGGAGCGTCCCCCAGAACGACGTCGGGCCGCGTGCCTCGAGCGCCAGCTCCACCACCTCGCGCACGGTGAGCTCGGGGAAGAGCGTGGCCGCCTGGAACGTCCGCCCGAGCCCGAGCCGGGCGCGGCGATGGGCTTCCAGCTTGGTGACGTCGCGTCCGCACAGCTCGACCCGGCCTGTGGCGGCCACGAATCCGCCGATGGCGTTGAGGAGGGTCGACTTCCCCGCTCCGTTGGTGCCGATCAATCCCACGACCTCACCGGGCATGGCCCGGAAGTCGACGTCGTGCACCGCCACCAGGCCCGCGAAGGTGACGTCCAGGGCGATGGTCCGCAGGACCGACCCGTCCTCGTTGGCCCGGTCGGACTCGTCGGCCACGGGCCCGCCCGCGGCGGCCCGCACCAGCGACTGGGGCGGCTCGAGCGTCGCCTTGGGCGGCAGCGGGGGGAGACGCTGCTCGTAGAAGCGGAGGACGGCGTCCCGGAAGAAGTAGCCGATCTGCGTGAACCCGCCCGGGATGTACAGCAGGATGATGAGCAGCCCGATGCTCGAGGTGAGCAGCGGCACGGTCTGGTTGTGGGGCCAGAAAGCGGGCAGGCCCACGACCCACAGCGCGCCGATCACCGCACCCACGCGGCTGCCGAGGCCGCCGATGACCGCCATGGCCACGAGCGCCAGTGAGTCGTTCACGGTGAAGAACCGCTCGGTGTAGCCGATCGTCTCGACGAGCCCGCCGAGGATCGCCCCGCCCAGGCCGGCCACGAAACCCGCCAGGGCGAACGCCGTGAGCTTGGCCTTGGTGGGCGAGATGGTGAGCGCCTGGGCGGCGCTCTCGTTCTCGCGCACCCCGATGATCGTGCGGCCCACACCGCTCTTGCGCAGGTGGCCGACCAGGAACAGCACGATCGCCAGCACGATCAGCGTGGCGAAGTAGTACCCCTGGTTGTTGACGGTGATGTCGAACGGCCCGAGGCGGCCGCGCGGCAGCTGCACGGTGGGCAGGCCGAGCGACAGCACGGGGATCCCGAAGATGTAGGCCTGGGCGGCGATGGCGAAGGCCAGCGTGCTCGCCGCGAGGAGCAGCCCGCGTACGCGCAGCGCCCCCACGCCGACGATCGTGGCGAGCAGGCACGCCACCACCGCCCCCAAGAGGACAGCCACCCCGAAAGGGATGGCCGGCAGCGTCCCCTTCAAGATGCGCACGTGCCCGATGCCGATGTCGACGGCCGCGCCCCGGACGAAGGCGGCGGCGCTGAGCGCGCCGATCCCGGCGAACGCCATCTGGCCGAGGGACAGCTGGCCGCCCCACCCGGTGAGGACGGTGACCGACACCACGCACACCGCGAACGCCAGGATCATGGCGAAGTTGAATTGCTGGGACGGCTGGCTGAAGAGCAGCGGAAGGACGATGGCGGCGAGCAGCGCGGCGCCCGCTCCCAACTGGGGCAGCCGACGGACCCACCAGATGGCGCGCAAGCGCTCCGACACGCCGTGCACGCGCGGCGCGAACTGGAAGCCCGCGGTGTCCGCGCTCTCGGCCCTGCGGCTCGCCCGTCCGACGAGGACGACCACGGCGACGAACAGCACGAACTGGACGAGGCCCGTCTGGTTCGTGAAGTTGAACGTCAGGACCTGGTCCAGGATCCCGATGCCCACCGACGCGAGCGCGGCGATCGGGAACGACGTCATGCCCGCGATGAGCGCCGCCACCAGTCCTCGCAGCAGCGTGTCGGGACCGATCGAGACGAGGTCGGCCGAGGTGGAGTCGGTGGCGATGAGGATGACGGCGAGCGCCGACAAGAAACCCGAGATCGTCCAGACCGCGGTCGACACGAGCTTCGGGCTGATGCCGGTCAGGCGGGCGAGGTCGGGATTGGCGACCGATGCCCGCACCGCCTCGCCGAAGCGCGTGTGCCCGAGCAGCCACCACAGGGCGATGGTGGTGACGGGGACCGCCACCAGCGCCAGCACCTGCGCGCCGGTGATGGTGACGCCGCCGCCTAGGTGCCACTGCCCGTGGATGGGAGTCGGGAACGTGGTGATCAGCTGGCCGGTGTGGTAGTTGGGCAGCGCCCGGGTGACCGCCTGGGCGAGCTCGGCCACGCCGATCGTCGCCACCAAGACGATGACGCGCGGGGCGCGGAACAGACGCCGGATCACGGCCAGCTCGACCACCGTGCCCGACAACGCCCCCACGAGCAGCACGGCGACGAAGCACAGCCAGTAGGGCCAGTGGTGGAGCCCGACCATGATTGCCAGCAGCGCCGTGGCGGGGACGCCGATGTCGCCCACCGCGAAGTTGATCACCCGGCTCGACCGGTAGACGAGCACGATGCCGATGGCGATCAGGGCGATGATGAGCCCGCGCACCACGCCGATGACGAGCAGGTTGGCCGTGAAGATGGAGGCGAGCACCACGCTCGCTCAACCGCCCTCGGTGCCGAAGAACACGGCGCGCACGAGGTCGTCGCGCCCGAGGAGGTCCTGCGCGGGCCCCTCGAAACGGACGGCGCCCTTGTCCAAGAAGACGGCGCGGTCTGCGACCTGGAGCGCCACGTTCATCGACTGCTCGACGATGAGCATCGTCTGGCCCTCGGCCTTCAGCCGCTCGACGACGGTGAGGAGACGTTCGACCACCACCGGCGCCAAGCCGAGCGACAGCTCGTCGATCATCAGGATCTCGGGCTCCTGCATGAGCACGCGTGCCAAGGCGAGCATCTGCTGCTGGCCTCCTGACAGGCGGGCCGCCACCTGGGGACGCAGGCGCTCGAGCTCCGGCAGGAGGCCGAGGACGTACTGCAGGCGGCGCTCGGCGTTCGTGGCACGCGGCGCGGGCGCATCGGCGGGCGCCCCACCGTGCGAGGCGCCATGCGGGGCCCCGTGCGCAGAGGCACGCCGCTCGCCGGCTTCGTACAGGCGGGCCGCCGCCGCCAGGTTCTGGTCGACGGTGAGGCTCGGGAAGACCCCCTTGCCGCCGGGCAGCTGGATGATGCCGAGCCGGGCGCGCGCCTCGGGGGTGACGTAGGTGATGTTCTGCCCGTTGAGGCGCACGACACCGCGCTCGGGCACCTCGAGCCCGCTGATCACCCGCAGGATGGTCGACTTCCCCGCGCCGTTCGTGCCGAGCAGGGCCACGACCTCACCGCGCTGCACCTCGAAGTTGACGTCGAAGAGCACCTGGACCGAGCCGTAGGAGAAGTCGACGTCGGCCACCTGCAGGACGGGCACGGGCACCTGGCCATCGCTGCGCTTGTGGAATTCCTCCTGCTCCTCGAGCAGCTCGGAGACGACGAGCGACAGGTCGTGGCGGATGAAGCGCGCCCCGTTCATGAGGAGGAGCCCGCCGATGATGCTCGAGGGCACGCCCAGGGCGATGACCGTGTCGCGGGTCCCGATCGCGTTCGTGAAGAACCCGGCGATGATCCCGCCCAGGAAGCCGCCGACGAAGAAGATGTACATGGTGGCGAGCGAGTTGCCCATGCCGCGCAGCCGGTAGGGGACGACGGCGTACAACACGGGGCTCACCATGGCCAAGGCGGCGGTGGTGAACACCGCCTGCGGGATGCCGAGGACGACGAACCACACCCGGCTGTGGATGGAGAACTGGAACGGGGTGAACAGCGCCGAGGGCACGATGAGCGCCCCCACGATGGCGAGAGCCTTGGCGGGGTCCTGGCGATACACGCGGTCGAAGTACCTGCCCACCACGGGCAGAAGCGGCAGGGCGCCGATCCCGCTCAGGCTGAGGATCAGTCCCCGGTCGAAGACGTTCGTCACGTGGAGGTTCTTGTCGAGGTACAGCGACGACAGCGTCTGCAGGCTGAACAGCCCGAAGCCGAGGGCACAGAAGGCGACGATCACCGTCCGGATGGTGGCGATGCGCTTCAGCCGGGCGAATGCCGCCTCCATCGAGATCGGTGCGGGCCGGGCCTCCTCGATCACCTCGTGGAGGACGTGGTCCTTCTCGAACTGGCCGCGCGGGGGCTCCTTCATGAAGAACGCGCCGATGGCCACGAGCGACACGGGGATGCCGAGCAGGTACCACGCCCAACGCCAGCCCTGAGGCCCGCCGGCCGCCTCGGCGATGAGCGCCACCAGGATCGGGCTGGCGAGCGCGATGGCGTGCGAGGCCCCCTGCATGGCGGCGGCCATGCGCGCCCGCACGCCGATGGGGTACGCGTCGGCGACCAGCGACCCGTGCACCGGGATCGTGTTCGACTTGGCGATCCCGGTGAAGAAGCGGGTCCAGAACAACATGAACGCGTTGCGGGCGAAGCCCGACGCCAGCACGAAGACGCCGAAGAGGACGCTCGAGACCCCCACGATGGGGACCCGCTTCATCCGGTCGGCGAGCCACCCGAGGGGGACCGCGCCGAGGACGAAGAAGGCGGTCGACGCGGTGCCGATGAAGACGATCGCACCTTCAGAGATGTGGAAGGTGTGGCGGATCTCGGGGGCGAGCACATAGATCGCCGCCCCCTCGAGCTCGTCGAGCGACACGATGGCCGTCAGGATGAGGAACATGTACCAACCGCCGACGCGCAGGCCCTGGCGCAGGGTCATCGGCTCGGCGGCCACGCCGGGGAGCAGGTCGTCGGGGAAGACCACCTGCTCGCGCGCGCTCTCCTGCGCGGCCTGACGCGTGGCCTCCTCGTTCAGGACGGTGGTCGCGAGCGACGCGGCAGAGGCCTGGCCGTCACCCGCGTCCGCTTCCAGAGGCCCCCTTCCCAAGCGTCCGCCCCAACTTCGCCCGGCTCGATAGTACCGATGCGCGGCGCCTCGAAACGGTTCAGGAGCCGGTGATGTCCTCGAGCGGCGTGAGCGGGCGGTATTGGCCCTTCGCCCCGATCGACGAGTCGAATTCCTCGAGACGGAAGGTGTCGGCGACGTCGTACTTGCCGGTGTGCAACGAGGCGTACTGGCCGTCACCCACGTTGCGGATGTTGCCGAAGCTGTCGACCGTCCGCACCCAGTTGTCGGTGTTCAGGTACGTGCCGACACGTGATGCGATGTCGTGGAACATCGTCACCAACTGGCAGGCGTCGTTGATGCTGCCGTAGGTATCGAGCGTCTTGCCGTTGGGACCGGGCACGACCGCCTCGGCGTTGGGGGCGACCTTGCCCGTCTCCTGCTGGTAGATCCCCGAGCAGTAGCGCCAGTTGGCGCTCTGGTCGTACTCCTGTGACGTGGGGCCGGCGGCGGTGAGGATCCCCTCGTAGGGGTTGGGCACCCGCCCTGCCTGCTTCTCCTGCTGGCCGTAGCCCTGGACCACGGTCGAGTCGGTGTCGGTGACGAGGGCGACGTTGGGCATCTGGGCCCGCACCTTTTCGATGAACTGCTGGGAGGAGACCTGCGTCCCGGTGACGAACAGGGCGCTCACGTTCTCGCTCTTCCAGCGCTCGATGAAACTGTCGAGCTGAGCCTGCGCAGCCGACGTGTCGGCTCCGGTCACGTCCAGGATGGCCGTGCTGCCGGTGGGGATGCCCAGCTTGCCGAGGGCGGGCTGCACGGCGTTCGTGACGACGCTCTGGTTGTCGACCTCGCTCAGGATGGCGATCTTCTTGCCCTTCAGCGTGCCCTGCTTCTTCAAGAGCGAGACGAGGATCCCGTCGGTCCGTTCCGGCGTCTCGCCGGGCAGGATGATGAGCCCGGGTGGCGACTGGCTCATGATGGCCTGGGTGAGCTGGAACGTGAGCAAGACCGTGTCGTGGTCCTTCGCCAGGCAGGTCTGGGCGTCACCGGTGAAATCGACGAAGTTGCCGAGCACGGCGAACACGCCGTCGTCTTCGGCGAACTTGGTGCACAGCGCGAGCGCCTGGGCATTGCCGATCGGGCAGAAGGATTGGAAGTCGGGCACGAGCTTGCGTCCGGCGACCCCGCCGTGGCTGTTCACGTAGTTGAAGAACGCCTGGTACACCTGGTCCTGGTTGACGCGGATCTGGTTCACGAATTGCGAGATGCAGTTGAAGTCCACGAGCGATACCCCGACCTTGATGGTCGACGCGGTCACCCCTCGACCGAGCGTGGTCGACTGCGCACCCCCGCTCGTCGTCGTGCTCGTCTTGGGACTGCTGGAGCACGACGCCAGAAAGGTGGCGGCCACCAACAATGCGGCCACGGTCATGGAGCGCGCACGACGCGCCGGACGCGACCTGACCTGCGGATCCGACCGACGCACGGTCACCCCCTGTCCCCCAGTTCGCCAGGAACCTACACCCGCGGGTCACGTCGCACCCTGTTCTTCACGGCTGTCTAGCGTCGTGCACTCCGGTCCCCGCGGGGGGTTGTCATCGGGGATGTGAGGCCAACGCATACACGAGGGTGACCTGTGCCGTCGCCTGCTGGGTCCCGGGCTCGAGCGGCACCGCATGGTCGGCGGCCGACGCGGACCGCGCGCCGCCGGCAGTCTGGTCGTTGTTGTTGTAACCGAGCGAGGCGTCGTCCGTCAGCGAGCAGACCGGACCGAGCCGCTCCCCGGCGGCGTCGGCCATGGACCGGGCATGGCTGACCGCTTGCCGGACGGCGTCGGTGCGGGCCTGGTCCTCGATCGGCCTCGGGTCCTCGACCGAAAACGACAGGGAGTCGATCCGGGCGGCGTTCCCCGCAGCCTGGCCCAGGGCGTCGACGACCGCTCCCGCCGACGAGAAGTCACGGAGCTTGGCCGTCAACGTGTTGGTCATCTCGTAGCCCGTGACGTTGCCTGCAAGGTCGAAGTGCGGCTGGATCGACACGTTCGTCGTCTGGACGTCCTTGTCGAGCACGCCGTTCTTCGTGAGGGCCGTGGTGACGGCGGCAGCCTTGCCGTTGTCGTCCGCCATCGAGCCCTGCGCGGTGGCGTCGGTGACGTCGATGCCCACCGACACGGTGAGGAGATCGGGCGTCCCCGTCGCCATGCCGGAGCCCTGCACCGTGAGCTTCGCGTCCGAAGAGCCGCATCCGGGTCCCGGCGTGGTCACCGCGGACGCGGCGGAGCCCGAGACCGCGACGCCGAGCGCCGTCGCCCCGACCGCAAGTGCCACGACCACCCCGGTGGCCACCGCTGCACGCGCCACGCGACGTTCCATTTCCCGCACCTCCCCGCCGGCCGGTCGTTCTGCCCCTGCCGTGCGCCTCTGTCGTCCTGCACATCCGTGCTCGTGCCGATCGGGATCGACCAGATCTGCGGACGTTCAGACGACCGGGAGGGGCGATGGGTTCCCGCGGCCATGGCGGGTCCCGGCTGGGCGGACAGGCGGGAGAATGAAGAAGACCGGGGAGGGCGAGAGACCGAGAGGCTGCGAGTCAGGTGGGCAGGAGCGGGGCGACCTGTTCGCCGAACGCGGCCATCTGGTCGCACAGCTCGTCGACCGAGCGGCTCGGAAAGCGCAGCTGCATGTGCGACACGCCCATGTCGACGAACTCGGCGAGGTGGTCGGCGACCTTCTGCGCGCTGCCCGATACCGTGCCCCCGGGGAGCTCGAAACTCGCCTGGCCCAGGTAGAGGGTCCCGACGAGCGACCCGATCTCGATGGGCGCGCCGTCGCGCAGCGCACGGCGCAGCTCGAGGAGCTGGGCCACCTGCTCGCGCAGGTCGCTGCGCTTCACCGTCTGGGGAAGCCAGCCGTCACCGAGCGAGGCGGCGCGTCGCAGCGCAGCCCGCGACGACCCGCCCACCCAGATCGGGGGACGCGGCCGCTGGACCGGCCGGGGCGACACCGTGACGTCGCTCGCCGGCCAGCGCGGGCCCTCGAGCACCGGGTATTCGTCGGTGAGTGCCGCGGCGATGGCGTCGATGGACTCGTCGAGCGCGGCGCCGCGCTCGTTGTAGGGCGGTCCGAACATCTCGAACTCCTCCACGACGTGCCCCGCTCCCACACCGACGATGAGCCGACCGCCCGACAGCACGTCGATCGTGGCGAGCTCCTTGGCGGCCCGCAACGGGTGGCGTTGCGCGGCGATGAACACGTGCGACATCAAGCGGATGCGCTCGGTGATCCCGGCCAGCCAGCCCAGCGTCGCAACGGTGTCGAACCAGGTGGCCCCCATGGTCGGCGCGAGCCGCCGGGGAATGGCGGTGTGATCGCACACCGCCGCGTAGAAGAACCCCGCGTCCTCCGCCTGGCGGGCCACGCGGGCGATCTCGGCGGGGCCCGAGCCGAGCTCCCAGTCCTCGACGTAGATGGTCGACTGAGACTGGACGGGGAGCTGGATGCCGTAGGCGACCTTGCCCTCGGGGATGATGCGGACCGTCTCCTTCGGCATGGATCAGTACCGCCCGGCCACGCGCTCGGCGAGCTGTCCGAGATCGCCGAGCGATCCCGAGACCACACGCGACCGCATCATGTAGAGGTGGGCGGGGACTTCCCACGTGAAGCCCATGCCCCCGTGGACCTGGATGCAGCTCTTGCCGTTCGCCTGCGCGGCCTCGGCGGCGAGCACGGCAGCACCCCAGACGGCCCGGTCAGCGTCGCCGACGTCGGGCTGGTCGAGGGTCACGGCCGCGGCATGGACGGCGGCCCGGGCCAGCTCGGCGCGCACGAGCATGTCCGCGCACAGGTGCTTGACGGCCTGGAACGACCCGATAGCGCGCCCGAATTGCTCGCGGTGCTGGGCGTACTCGACCGCCATGTCCGTGGTGGCGGCGGCCATCCCGATGAGGAGCGCGCTCTCGAGGACGACGAACTCGCGCAGGAAGCGAGCGGCGCTCTCCGGGCCGGCGATGCGCTCGCCCAGAGGGAGGTGGCGCAGATGCCACAAGGGGTGGAGCGGGTCGAGCGAGCGCTGCACGGGCTCGGCATCGAGCGAGGCCGGATCGACCGCGTGGATGGCGTCGTCGGTGACGACCACGAGCGCCCCGAGCGACTCGAGGTTGCCGATCACCACGGGCACCAGCCCCGCGGACCGGTCCGTGCTGGCATGCCCCGGTCGGCAGATGGCGCCGACGACGAGCTTCCCCTCGGCCACGGCCCGGTAGTCGATGAGGTGACCGACCGGTCCGTCGGCAACCTGATCGAGCGGCTCGAGCACGACCGCGGCGACATGCGACGACACGAGCGGTCCGGGAACAAGGGCGCGTCCGAGCTCTTCGAAGACGACGGCGGCAGCAGCCATGCCGAGCCCCAGACCGCCCGAGCTCTCGGGCAGGCGCAGCGAGAACACGCCGGCCTCGGCGAGCTCGAGCCACCCCTCGGGCTCGACCACCACGCGCTGGCCCTCGGTGCGCCGCAGCCGATCGAGTGGGAAGCGGCCCGCGCACAAACGCCGGATGCCCTCGCCCAGGGCCACCTCGTCGTCGGAGAGCTCGAAGTCCACGCCCGCCTGCTCCGCTCAGCCCTTCGGCAGGCCGAGAATGCGCTCGGCGACGATGTTCCGCTGGATCTGCGACGTCCCCGCCGCGATCGTGCGCGAGAAGCTGTTCATCCAGGTGTTGACGACGCGGTGGTTGCGCAGCGGTCCGCTCCCGTCGGCGGCGTCGAGCGGGTCCCACGCCAAACCCGCGGCGCCGATGAGGTCGAGGCCGAACTGCGCGATGCGCTGGCGCAACTCGGACAGGGCAAGCTTGAACACGCTGCCGCCCACGCCGGGGACGCCGGTACGCGCTGCCTGTGAGACGTTGCGGCGGGCGAGGGCCCAGAGCGCGTCGAGCTCGGCGCCGAAATGGCCGATCTGGCGCCTGGTGTGCGCGTCGTCCCAGGCGCCGGTGCGCTGGGCGAGCGCTCGCAGGTCCCGCAGGAATTCCATCGACTGGAGTGCCTCGCCGACGAAAGCGGTACCGCGCTCGAAGCTGAGGGTGACCATGGTGACGCGCCAGCCGTCGTTCTCGTCGCCGACGCGATTGGCGACAGGCACGCGCACCTGATCGAGGAAGAGCTCGGCGAACTCGGTCGTGCCGACGATCGTCTTGAGCGGCCGGATCTCGATGCCGGGCGCGTCCATGGGCATCACGAGCCAGGTGATGCCGTGGTGCCGGCTCGCCTCGTCACCGGTGCGGACGAGCAGCTCGCACAAGTCCGCCACCTCGGCGTGCGAGGTCCAGACCTTGGACCCGGTCACCACGTACTCGTCGCCGTCGCGTACCGCCTTGGTGCGCAACGCGGCCAGGTCGCTGCCGGCGCCGGGCTCGGAGAAGCCCTGGCACCACACCTCGTCGCCGCGCAGGATGGGGGGAAGAAAGCGCGCGCGCTGCTCGGGCGTGCCCTCGGCGACCACGGTGGGCCCCGCGTGCAGCAGGCCGACGAAGTTCACCCCGACGTAGGGGGCGTGAGCGCGTTCGAGCTCCTCCAGGTAGATGAGCTGTTCCACCGGGCTCGCGCCCCGGCCGCCCACTTCGACGGGCCAGTCGATCCCGGCATACCCCGCGTCGTGGAGCATCTTCTGCCAGGCGGTGTCGTAGGCGCGCCGTGCCGGCCAGTCGAAGTGCGACGGCTGTGGAGGCAGCTTCGGCAACACGTCCGCGAGCCAGGCGCGCAACTCGGTGCGAAACGCCTCCTCGGCCTCCGAATAGCGCAGGTCCACGCAGCGGTCGCTTCTGGGACGGGGACTTCTCGGAAGAGACTTCTCGGCCCGGCTCGTTGCGGCCTACGACGCCGGCGACGCCGTGTTCGCCAGGTGGTCGAGGCCGAAGAGCTTGACGGCGTTGCCTCGGACGATCTTGTAGCGGGTGTCGTCGTCGAGGTGCGCCATCTGCCGCTCGGCGACTTCCTTGGTGTGGGGCCACGTGGAGTCCGAGTGCGGGTAGTCCGACTCGTAGGTGATGTTGTCGACGCCGATGTCGTCCACCGACCGCAGCCCGTGCGCGTCGTCGAAGAAGCATCCGTAGATCTGACGGCGGAAGTACATCGACGGCGGCTCGGGCACCTTGTCGGCCACGCCGCCCCAACCGCGGTTCTCCTCCCACACCGTGTCGGCCCGCTCGAGGATGTAGGGGATCCAGCCGATCTGGCCCTCGGAGTACGCCAGTTTGAGCGTCGGGAAGCGGACGAGGACGCCCGAGAACAGGAAGTCGACCACCGAGAAGGTGGCGTTGGTGTGGGTGAGCGTCGATCCCACCGCCGGCGGGGCGTCCGCCGACGTCGACGGCATCTTCGACGACGAGCCGATGTGCATGTTCACCACCGTGCCCGTCTCCGCGCAGGCACCGAAGAACGGGTCCCAGTAGTTCTTCGGGTCGTGCACCGAAGGCAGGCCCAGGAAGGGCGGGATCTCGCTGAAGCACACGGCGCGCACGCCCCGATCGGCGTTGCGACGGACCTCTTGCGCGGCTAGCTCGGCGTCCCACAGCGGGATGAGACAGAGCGGGATGAGCCGGCCCGCCGAATCGGCGCACCACTCCTCGACCATCCAGTCGTTGTACGCCCGCACGCACAGCAGGGCGAGCTCCTTGTCGTCTGCTTCCAGGAACGTCTGGCCGCAGAAGCGCGGGAACGTCGGGAAGCACAGCGACGCCTCGATGTGGTTGACGTCCATGTCCTCGAGACGCGGCTTCACCTGGTGGGCGCCGGGGCGCATGTCGTCGAAGGTGACGCCCTTCATGGTCACCTCGTCGCGCGGGACTCCCGCCGCGGCGTCCAGCCGCAGGAGCGGACGGCGAAGCTCCTCGTAGTACCACCAGTCCGTCGGCGCACCCTCGCTGCCGGGCTTCACGGTGAGCTTCCCGCCGATGAAGGTGATCTCGCCCATCGGGGCCCGCACGATGCGGGGCCCGACCTCCGCGTACTTGGACGGCAGGCGATCCTGCCAAACATTCGCCGGCTCCACGACGTGGTCGTCGACGGAGACGATGAGCGGCAACTCGGCCATGGAGCGAGTGTAGCGACGGATCTGACGGCGTGTCAGGTTGCGAGGACGCCGGCGTCCGCCGCGGGGAGCAGGGAACACGCGGCCGTACCCTGGGAGCGATGTGCCTGCTCGTGGTGGTCTCGCGCCTCGACCCGGACGCGCCGCTCGTCGTCGGTGCCAACCGCGACGAGCGTTTGGACCGGCCGGCGCTGCCCATGACCGTGTTGCAAGCACACGGCCCGCGCATCGTGGGCGGGAGAGACGAGCGAGCGGGGGGCACGTGGCTGGCGGTCAACGAGCACGGGGTGGTCGCCGGGCTGACCAACCGCCCCTCCCCGGACGGCCCCGACACGAGCAAGCGAACTCGCGGCGAGCTGCCGATCCTCCTGGCTCAACACGCCCAAGCGGCCGACGCTGTGCAGGCGTTCGCCGAGACGGTGCGGCCGAGGGAGTACAACCCGGCGTGGCTTCTCGTCGGTGACCGGACGTCCCTCTACGCCGTGGACGTCACCGGCGACCGCCCGCACGTCGAGGCGCTCGACCCCGGCGTGCACGTCCTCGAGAACAACCCTCTGGGCAGCCCTTCGGCCAAGGTCGACCACGTCCTCGCCCTCCTCGGCGAGCTCACCGATCTCCGGGGCGACGCGCTGGTGAAGAGGGTGGGCGCCGTCCTGGGCGACCACACCGTGCCACCGGAGGTGACGATGGTGGGAGCCGGCGACAGCACAGGGAGCAGCCCCGGTGGCAGCACCGGCGACGGCACGTCCGCCACGAACCGGAAGCAGAGACCCGCGGCGACCTACGCCGCCTGTGTCCACACCGAGGAGTACGGGACGCGCTCGGCCACACTCGTCCGCGTCCCCACCGACGTCGACACGCCTCCCACCGTCCAGGTGGCCGACGGCCACCCGTGCACCTCGGGCTTCGCCGATGCCACCCGGTTGTGGGCCTCGGCCAGGCTGTAGAGCTCGGCCAGCCTGTAGAGCTCGGCCAGCCTGTGGAGCTCGGGCGACTGACCCGGGCGACCCAGGCGCCGCCCCGAAGACGCTGTCCGGATTACTTGGGGTAGTTCGAGTCCCAGGCCTTCCGGGCGTTCTTCTGCGCCTCCTGCTTCTGATGCTTGGCGGCGCGCTTCTCTTTGAGGCTGCGTCCGGGCTTCTTCGACTCTCCCGAGGGCCGTGACTTTTCTCCCATGACCGAAGCGTACGACGCGGCGGTCCGACATGGGGCGCATTCGGGCGGGAGATGTCACCGGGCGACCCCTCAGTGGCCCAGCGCGGCCTCGAGGACGCGCGCCCGGTGATGGGGGGCATCGCCCCATGCGGCGGCCAGCGCCCAGGCCCGCTTCATCCACAGGTGGAGGTCGTGCTCCCACGTGTACCCGATGGCCCCGTGCACCTGCAGGGCGGCGCGCGCCGCGCCGGTGGCGGCGTCCGAGGCGAGGGCCTTCGCCATCGAGGCGTGCGCGCCGGCGTCGCGATGACCTGTGTCGAGCGACCAGGCGGCGCGGTACACCGCCGGCCGCGCGAACTCGACGCGCACCAGGGCATCGGCGAGCAGGTGCTTCACCGCCTGGAAGGAACCGATCGGCTTGCCGAACTGGACGCGTTCGCCGGCGTACCGGGCCGCCATCGACAGGAGCCGGTCGGCGACGCCGACCAACACCGCTCCGGTGCCCATCACCGCCCGGTCCCGCAAGCCGGCGAGGACCTCATGAGCGTGCTGCCCCGCGACGAGGAGCGACGGCGCGGACGGCTCGAAATGGACGACGGCGGGGCGGCGCGTGCCGTCGAGCGCGGCCCGCGGCTCGATCTGGACGTCCTGTCGCAGCGCGCCGTGGAGGTCGCCCCCCCGCTCGAGGAGCAGCACGTCGGCGGCGGCTGCGCCGGGGACGACCGGCATCCACGACATGCCGACGGCCGCCGCGGCCTCGCCGCGCGCGATCTGCTCGAGCCACCCGTCCGCCCGGGTGCGCGCCCCGCCGGAAATGACCGTGGCGGCGAGAGCGGGCGCGGCGAGCGCCGTCGTCTCCAGCAGCGGCTCGGGCAAGCCGGCGCGTCCCGCCTCCTCGAGCAGCAGCACGAGGTCGACGAGCCCGAGACCGAGGCCACCGCGCTCGGCCGGCACGGTCAGGCCGACGACCCCCATCTCCGCGAGCGCCGCCCACCGTTGCCGGGACCATCCGAGGTCGGACTCCCAAGCAAGCCGGATGTCGGCGGGCGTGCACTGCTTGTCGGCGAACGCGCGGAGCTGCGCGCGGAATTCGAGCTGCTGCTCGTCGAACGCGAAGTGCATGGCGTACCGCTCAGCCCCGCGGCAGGCCGAGTACCCGCTCGGCCACGACGTTGCGCTGGATCTCGTTCGTGCCCGCGTAGATCGGCCCGGCCAGCGAGAACAGGAAGCCGTCGAGCCAGCGCGGTGGGCGGCCGTCGTCACCGAGGAGCTCCGCGTCGGAACCGAGCAGGTCGAGCGCGACCTCGTGGATGTGCACGTCGGTCTCGGACCAGAAGAGCTTGTTCATCGACGCCTCGGGGCCGACTCGCTCCCCGGCCGCCACACGCGACGCCGTCCAGTACGTGTGCAGCCGGTAGGCCTCCGCGTCCACGACGGCGCGCGCCACGTCGTCCGCGTGGCGCGCGGCGCGCACGGGGTCGGTGGCGAGCGTGGCGCGATACAGCTCGACGAGACGCGCCGCGGCTTCGGTGTAGCGCGCCGGGCTGCGCAACGACAGGCCACGCTCGGAGCCGGCTGTCGCCATGGCCACCTCCCAGCCCCGTCCCACCTCGCCGAGCACCTGGTCGTCGGGGACCTCGACGTCCTCGAAGAAGACCTCGGCGAACCCCGTCTCGCCGTCGAGCTGCGGAATGGGACGCACGGTGACACCCGGCGAGTCGAGCGGCACGAGGAAATAGGTCAGGCCGCGGTGGCGCTCGGCGGACCCGTCGCTGCGGAAGAGCCCGAAGATCCAATCGGCGAACGCGCCCCGCGAACACCACGTCTTCTGCCCGTTCAGCACCCAACGACCGTGTTGATACGCGGCCCGGCTGCGCAGTGAGGCCAGGTCGCTGCCCGCGTCCGGCTCTGACCAGCCCTGGCACCAGATCTCCTCACCCGATGCCATCGGTGGCAGGTAGCGCGCCCTCTGCTCGGGCGTCCCGAACTCGAAGAGCGTGGGCGCGAGAAGGAAGATGCCGTTCTGGCCCACCCGGACGGGCGCGTCGGCGCGGTAGTACTCCTCCTCGAAGACGATCCACTCCCACAGGCCGACGCCACGACCGCCGTACTCCTCGGGCCAGGACACCACCGACCAGCGCGCGTCGAACATCGTGCGCTCCCAGGCGCGGTGCGCTTCGAAGCCGTCAGCGGTGTCGAGCGACGCGAGCGGGCCCGTGCCGTTTTCCTCGGAGGGCACGTTCGCCTCGAGCCAGGCGCGCGCCTCGCCCCGGAACCCCTCCTGTTCGGCGGTGAACTCGAGATCCATCGGTCGACGAATCTCGCACAGGCCAAGGACCGATCCCTAATCCGCGCGACGGCCTCCGCCGCTAGCTTGTGTTGGCCGTGTGGCGCGCGTCACGCACGCCCCTCGTCGGTACTCGAGAGCACCGGCAAACAGGAGCAGGAGTTGGCCATGCCGACGATCGACGAGCTTCTTGCTCAGGCCCGGGCCCGCTTGAAGAGGGTCTCGCCGGCGGACCTCGCCTCGGAGTCAGCTGCCGGCGCGCTCGTGATCGACATCCGGCCGGTCGAGCAACGGTCCCGGGACGGCGACATGCCCGACGCCATCGTCGTCGACCGCAACGTCCTCGAGTGGAGGCTCGATCCGGCATCTCCCCATCGCCTCGACGCCGTCGAGGGGTACGACCAGCGCATGATCCTCGTGTGCAACGAGGGCTTCCAGTCCAGCCTGGCGGCCGCCGTCTTGCAGGACCTCGGGCTGCACCGGGCCACCGATCTCGCGGGCGGCTACCAGGCATGGGCGGACTCCGAACGAGCCCGCGGTCGCGTTCACCCCTGACGGAACCTTGGCCACGACCCCGAGAACGACGCGATCGCGGTCCAATGGCCCTGGGAGAACCGCGTCCCTCCGTTCACGATGAGAGTGGAGCACGCCAGACGAACGTGACGAAGCTCGAAGGGAGGGTGACACATGGCCATCGCCTCGCCCCCGGAGGAGCGGACACACCCGCTGGGTGAATTCACGTCACGGACGCGGGCTCCGATGCCTGCGCCCCTCGGGCTCGAGCTCGAGGCGTTGCCCCTGGATTCGCCGGGTCGACGGGTCCCGACGAGCAGACAGCTCTTCTCCATCCTCTTGGCGGCCGTCCTCCTCACCGCGGCGATCGTCACGGCGATCGTGGTGCTCGCCGCCGGCTCGCCCTTCCAAGCCCGGATCACGAGCACGTACCCGGCGGGAGAGAGCGCCGTCGCCGTCAGCGTGATCGTCACCAACTCGAGCGGGGCGTCTGCCCGCCCCACGTGCCAAGTCGAGCTGGCATCGCCGGGGCGCCTTCTCACCGGGATCGGCGTCACCGGCATCGGCTCGTTCGCGGCCGGCGGACCCCTCCCGGCGGGGGGATCGTGGGCCTTCTCCGGCGTCGTATCGGTGACCGACGGACCCCCGGATGCGGTGACGGTCGGGGCCTCGAGCGTGACCTGCCGTTGACAGCCCCGTCGGGGCCGGCTCGATCTCTCCGACACGATCGATGACTCCGACACAACCGATCTCTCTGACACAACCGATCTCGGACACAATGGAGTCACGCCCTCCTTCGTCGGGAGTGAGGTCGGACGGGAGGTCCCCACATGCCGAACGCCGTGATCGTGGATGCCGTGCGCACGCCGGTCGGTCGGCGCGGCGGGCGCCTTTCGGGCTGGCACGCGGTCGACCTGGCCGCCGCGCCGCTGCGAGCGCTCGTGGAGCGCAACGACCTCGACCCGGCGATCATCGAGGACGTCGTCATGGGCTGCACGATGACCGTGGGTGAGCAGGCCATGAACATCGGCCGCAATGCCGTGCTGGCCGCCGGCTTCCCCGACACGGTGCCGGGGACGACGGTCGACCGCCAGTGCGGCTCCGCGCAGCAGGCCATCCACTTCGCGGCTCAGGCGGTCATGGCCGGGGCCATGGACGTGGTCGTCGGGGCGGGCGTGGAATCCATGAGCCGCGTGCCGATCGGCTCGACCACGGACCCGGGCCCGGGCGAGGCCTACGGGCCGTCGGTCTTCTCCCGCTACGAGTTCATCCATCAGGGACTGAGCGCCGAGGAGATCGCCCGGCGCTGGGAGGTTTCGCGTTCCGAGATGGACGCCTTGGCGCTCGAGTCACACCGCCGCGCCGCCCAGGCCCAGGACGAGGGCCGGTTCGAGCGCGAGATCGTGCCGCTCGAAGTGCGGCGACACGAAGAGGCCACAGGTGCCGGCGATGCCGGTGAGCTGATGGCGTCGGACGAGGGCGTGCGGCGCGACACCAACCTCGACAAGCTGGCATCGCTCCCGCCCGCGTTCGCTGAGCAAGGCACGGTGACAGCAGGTTCGTCGTCCCAGATATCCGACGGCGCGGCAGCCGTGCTCGTCATGAGCGAGGAACGAGCCGATGCCCTCGGACTACGGCCCCGGGCGCGCTTTCACACCTTTGCGGTGGCGGCCAACGACCCCGTCATCATGCTGACCGCGCCGATCCCCGCGACGCGTCTCGTCCTCGACAAGGCGAAGCTCCGCCTCGAGGACATCGACGTCGTCGAGATCAACGAGGCGTTCGCCTCGGTCGTGCTCGCTTGGGAGCGCGAGTTCCACCCTGACATGACCAAGGTCAACCCCAACGGCGGTGCCATCGCCATCGGGCACCCCACCGGCTGCTCGGGGGCGCGCATCATGGCCACGCTCCTGAACGAGCTCGAGCGCACAGGCGGGCGTTTCGGCCTGCAGACGATGTGCGAGGGCGGCGGCCAGGCCAACGCCACGGTCATCGAGCGCCTGAACTAGCACCGTCCGCGCCCCGGCCCCGCCCGCACCATGTTGGGGGCAGTTGGCCGGGCCCCCAGAGCCGCCCGGTGTGCCCCAGTTCGCGAGTCGCTTACCGGGGCCCTTTGCGTCCCTTTTATACCAGTTTAGAGAGCGTTGGCCGGCGGATCGATGCGGCTGCCCCTGGATTGGGGTAGCTGAGACGCAAATAGCGCTTTGTTCCAACTCTGCACGAGCGGCCGGGTCGGCCGGCTGGGGTGCGGGCTGGTCGGTGTCGGTGCGGGGGTCGGCTAGCAGCGCGGTGAGGGTGGCGGGGGTGGTGTCGGTGATGGTGGCCCAGATGATGACCTGGTTCTTTTGCTTGCGGTAGAGGCACTGGGCGTCCAGGGCGGCCAGCAGTTTCTCTTTGAGCGCGTCGGGGGCCTCGGTGAGGATGCCGGGCAGGTAGGGCAGTTCGTCCAGGAGCTGGGGGTCGTTGATGACGGGGGCGTCGTTGAGGGCGGTGAGCTGGGTTTGGGCGCGGGTGCGCTGGTCGTGGAGTTCGGCGTTGCGGGCGCGGATGCGGGCCCGGTAGGCGGTGGTGGCCGGGCTCTGGTCTGTGGCGAGTTGCTCGAGTTCGGTGATGAGGCTGGTCTGGGCGGTGTCGATGCGGGCGATTTCGGCGCGTAGTTTGCGGTCTCGCTTGGCTCGCTGGGCGGCTAGGTCGTCGGCGGTGACGGGGATCTGGGCG
>DATGKD010000009.1:0-5470 GCA_035294855.1 Acidimicrobiales bacterium | reverse complement strand
GCGGGGGTGGGGGGCGGGTCCGCAGGGCACAACGGGCTGTAGCCGCGCATCGTGGCGCGCCTGGCGTACCTCGGCACGCCGGACGCGGCCGTGCCGCCGCTCGAAGCGCTCGTCCACGCCGGCCACGACGTGGCGCTCGTGGTCACTCGACGCGATGCGCGCCGGGGGCGCGGCGGCCGTCCCGCACCCAGCCCGGTCAAGCGAGCGGCGACCGAACTCGGGCTTCGGGTATCGGACCAGCTCGACGACGTCCTCGACGCCGGTGCCGAGCTCGGCGTCGTCGTGGCCTACGGACGGCTGGTGCCCGCACGCGTCCTGAACGCGCTCGACCTCGTCAACGTCCACTTCTCGCTCCTGCCGCGCTGGCGCGGCGCCGCGCCGGTCGAGCGGGCCATCCTCGCCGGGGACGACACGACGGGCGTGTCGCTCATGCGCCTCGACGACGGTCTCGACACCGGGCCGGTTCTCGCCACCCGGAGGGTGGCCATCGAGCCGGGCGAGCACGCGTCCGTGCTGAGGGCGCGGCTCGCGGTGGTCGGGGCCGGCATGCTCGTCGAGCTCCTCGACGAGGGCGTGGACAAGGTGCCGCCCGGACGGCCCCAGGAGGGCCAAGCGACCTATGCGGCCAAGATCGATCCGGGTGAGCTGTGCCTCGACTGGACGCGTCCGGCCACCGAACTCGAGCGCGTCGTACGGCTCGACCGGGCGTGGACGACGTTCCGGGGAGCGCGCTTGCGGGTCCTCGACGCCGGGGCGCGGCCAGGCGACGATGCGGTCGCGCTCGGCAGCAGGCCGGGGACGCTCGACGGCACGGCGGTCACCACCGGCTCGGGTGTGCTCGAGCTACGCGTCGTGCAGTCCGCAAGTGGGCGCCCGGTCGATGCCCAGGCGTGGGCACGAGGGGCGCGCCTCGCGCCCGGCGAGCGACTCGGGGGGCCCGAAGAAGGTCACCGGTAGGCTCGGTCGCGATGCTCAAGATCGCGCCGTCGCTGTTGTCCGCCGACTTCGGCGGCCTGGCCGAGGCCGTCGGCGAGGTCGCTTCGGAGACCGACTGGCTCCACGTCGACGTCATGGACGGCCACTTCGTGCCGAACCTGACGATCGGCCCCCCGGTGGTGGCGTCACTGCGACAGCACTCCGGGCTCTTCTTCGACTGCCACCTCATGATGACCAACCCGGGTGACTACCTGGAGGCCTTCCGCAAAGCAGGCGCCGACGGCTGCACGGTGCACGTCGAGGTGGGCGACACCTCCGCATTGCTCGCCGCGGCGAAGTCCTACGGACTCCGAGCCGGTCTGGCGGTCAATCCGGAGACCCCGTTCGACGCCATCGACCCGTTTCTCGGCGAGGCGGACCTCATCTTGTGCATGACAGTGCATCCGGGGTTCGGCGGGCAACGCTTCATGCCCGAGGTGCTCCCCAAGATCGAACGCACCCGCCGCGAGCTCGATCGGCGCGGGCTCAGCGCTGATCTCGAAGTCGACGGCGGGATCGACGAGGAGACGGTGGGGGCCGTCGTGGCGGCGGGAGCGCGCATCTTGGTGGCGGGCTCCGCCATCTTCGGCGACGAACACCCGTGGGAAGCCGCTCGACGAATTCGGACCGCCGCGGAAAAAGCCCTGACCGGAGGCCAAGTACAATCGTGATGCCATGAACACGGCCGCCGACGAGGCCCACGGGTCGGGCGTGCCTGGAGACGACGAGGCCGCCATGCGGCGGGCGCTCGCCTTGGCCGAGTCGGTGCGCTCGCAGACGTCCCCCAATCCGTGGGTGGGGTGCGTCGTCGTGTCGGGGGGGGAGTGGTTCGCGGGTGCGACGGCCCCGCCGGGCGGTCCCCATGCCGAAGCCGTGGCCCTGGCGGCTGCGGGCGACCGGGCGCGTGGCGCCACGCTGTTCACGACGCTCGAACCGTGCGCCCATCACGGGCGGACGCCACCGTGCAGCACGGGCATCGCCGCATCGGGCGTCGCGCGGGTGGTGGTGGCGCTCGAGGACCCCGACCCTCAGGTCAGCGGGCGCGGCGTCGCGGAATTGCGCCGTGCGGGCGTCGAGGTGGTCGTGGGTGTGGGGGCGAGCGAAGCCTCCGAGCTGCTCGCCCCGTACCTGAAGCACCGCCGGACCGGCAGGCCGTGGGTCGTGCTCAAGCTGGCCGCCACCCTCGACGGGCGTATCGCCGCCCCGGACGGCTCGTCGCGCTGGCTCACGGGCGAGGACGCACGCGCGGACGCGCACCGCCTCCGGGCCGAGAGCGACGCCGTGCTCGTGGGCGCGGGCACGGTGCGCGTCGACGACCCCGAGCTCTCGGTGCGCTTACGGGGCGTGCCCGAGCGCCAACCGCTGCGCGTCGTCCTGGGGGCCGCACCGGCAGGGGCGCGCGTCCAGCCCGCCGTCGAGCTCGGTGGTGACCCGGCGACCGTGCTCGACGAGCTCGGCGCCAAAGGAGTGCTCCAGCTCCTCGTGGAGGGCGGCGCGCGCGTGGCCCACAGCTTTCACGCGGCGAGGCTCGTGGACCGCTACGTGCTGTATCTCGCGCCCGCGCTCTTCGGCGGCGACGACGGTGTCCCCCTCTTCGCCGGGCCCGGCGCACCGACGGTGTCGGACCTGTGGCGGGGCCGGCTGATGGGCGTCACCCGACTGGGCGACGACGTGCGCGTCGAGCTTGCGCCGTTCGACGGCGTGGACTCCCGGGGGGAGCGCTGAAATGACGATGGCTCGCATCGAGGACGCCATCGCGGCGATCTCGCGCGGCGAGATCGTCGTGGTCGTCGACGACGAGGACCGCGAGAACGAGGGCGACCTCATCATGGCGGCGCAGGCGGCCACACCCGAGAAGCTCGCCTTCTTCCTGGCCCACACCTCGGGGGTCATCTGCGTGCCGCTCACCCCCGACCGCGCCGACCAGCTCGAGCTGCCGCTCATGGTGCACGACAACACCGAGTCGCAGCGCACCGCGTTTACCGTCAGCGTCGACTATCGGCACGGCACGACCACGGGCATCTCCGCCGAGGACCGGGCCGTCACCATCCAGGCGCTCATCGACCCCCACACGCGTCCCGGCGATCTCAACCGGCCCGGCCACATCTTCCCCTTGCGCTACCGCACCGGCGGCGTGTTGAAGCGCGCCGGGCACACCGAGGCCACTATCGACCTGCTGAAGGCGGCCGGCATGTACCCCGCCGGCGTGCTGTGCGAGATCGTGTCCGAGGACAAGACGGCCATGGCACGCCTGCCCGAGCTCGAGGCCTTCGCCAAGACGCACGACCTCCTGCTCATCACGATCGCGGACCTGGTCCGCTACCGACGCCGCAAGGACAAGCTCGTCCAGCGCATCGCCGGCCCGGCGCGCATCCCGACCGCGTACGGCGACTTCGCCGGGTACGCCTACGAGTCCGTGCTCGACGGCGAGCACCACCTGGCGGTCGTCCGGGGCGAGGTGGCCGGCCAGGGCGACGTGCTCGTGCGCGTGCATTCGGAGTGCCTCACCGGCGACGTGTTCGGGTCGTTGCGCTGCGACTGCGGGCCGCAACTCGCCGAGGCCGTGCGGCTCATCGCGGACGAGGGGACCGGGGTGGTGGTGTACCTGCGCGGCCACGAGGGCCGCGGCATCGGGTTGGCCCACAAGCTGCGGGCGTACGGCCTCCAGGAGGAGGGCCACGACACCGTGGACGCCAACCTCGAGCTCGGGCTGCCGGTCGACAACCGCGAGTACGGCATCGGCGCGCAGATCCTGGTCGACCTCGGGGTGACGACGATGCGCCTCATGACCAACAACCCCATGAAGTACGGCGGACTCGAGGGCTTCGGCCTCGACATCGTGGACCGCGTGCCACTCACGCTGCCCTCCAACCCCGAGAACATCGAGTACCTGCGCACCAAGCGCGAGCGCCTCGGGCACATCCTCGAAGGCCTCGATGACGTCCTCTGACGCCACCGCCCTGTCGCCGGGCGCGCTGGAGGCGGCCGCGTCGCGTGTCGGCGCCGCCTACGACGGCGAGGGCTACGCACCGGGGGCGCAGGTCGCCGTGGTGTGCGCCAAGTTCAACGGGGGCATCACCGAGCGCCTGCTGCAGGGCGCGCTGGCGGGGTTCGATGCGCACGGAGTCCCCGCCAAGGCGGTGGCGCTCGCGTGGGTGCCCGGCGCGTTCGAGCTCCCGTTGGCGGCGCGCCGGCTGGCGGAGTCGGGCGAGGTCGACGCGGTGGTGGCGTTGGGCGCGGTGATCCGCGGTGACACCGCCCACTTCGACTTCGTGGCGGGCGAGTGTGCCTCGGGCCTGCAGCGCGCCGCACTCGACACCGGGGTGCCCGTCGTGTTCGGCGTCCTCACCACCGAAACGGTCGAGCAGGCCATGGAGCGCTCCGCCGAAGGTGTGGACAACAAGGGCTACGAAGCGGCCCGCAGCGCGCTCGAGATGGTCGACCTGCTGGGCAAGCTGCCGCGGCCGGCCCGCTGAGGAGAGCCATGCTGCGCGTCGTGCTGCCCAAGGGCTCGCTCGAAAAAGCCACGCTGGAGTTGTTCGCCGCCGCCGACCTGCCGGTGCGGCGGGGCTCGGACGTGGACTATCGCGCCGACATCGACGACCCCCGTGTCGACGAGGTCCGTATCCTGCGCCCCCAGGAGATCCCCCGCTATGTGGCCGAGGGCACCTTCGACCTGGGCATCACCGGGCGCGACTGGATCGAGGAGACGGGTGTCGAAGTCGTGTCGCTCGGCGAGCTGGCGTACTCGAAGTCGTCGGCCAACCCCATCCGCGTCGTCCTCGCCGTGGCCGGCGACTCGCCCGTCCAGCACGCGGCGGACCTGCCGCCCGGGTCCCGGGTGGCGACCGAGTACCCCGAGCTCACCCGGCGCGTCCTCGAGAAGGCGGGCGTCCAGGCCGACATTCGCCTGTCGTACGGCGCCACCGAGGCCAAGGTGCCCGACATCGCCGACGCCGTGGTCGAGATCACCGAGACCGGCCGAGCCCTGGCGGCCGCGGGGCTCAGGGTGGTGGACACGTTGCTCGTGTCGCACACCGAGCTCATCGCCAACCCGGCTTCGGCAGCGGACCCGGTGAAGCGCACGGCCATGGACCACCTCATGACGCTCCTGCAGGGCGCGCTCGAGGCGCGTGACAAGGTCCTGCTCAAGCTGAACGTCGCGTCTGCGCAGCTGCACGACGTGATCGGGGTGCTGCCCGCGTTGAAGGCCCCCACGGTTTCGGAGCTGTCGGGAGGAGGCGCCTACGCGGTCGAGACCGTCGTGCCCAAATCCGAGGTGAACGTGCTCATCCCCGCCCTGAAGGACTGCGGCGCCACCGACATCATCGAGCTGGCCCTGTCGAAGATCGTCCATTGATGGGCGCAAGGGTGGTGCCCCACTGAGAGCTCACCAGGAAACAGACAAAGAAACAGACAGAACAGCGACGGGCCCAGTGACAGGCCCAGTGGCAGGCCCAGGGACAGGCCCAGTGACAGGCCCAGTGACAGGCCC
>DATGKD010000008.1:0-14991 GCA_035294855.1 Acidimicrobiales bacterium | reverse complement strand
CCCGACCGCGTCCGGACGGCGCCCTTCGTCCCCCCGGGGCACGGGAGGCCCACCGTCTCCTGAGGGGCGGGCGGGGTGTGGCGACGGCGTCACGAGTCCGTCGAGCTCGGCGCGAGCCCGTCGGCTCACCACGCGGTACCCGTGGCGCTCCGAGGCGCTGAGCGCGCTGCGCAGCAGTCCCCGGGCTCGCTCGAGGTCACCGTCCGTTCCCCGCCCGATCAGCATGCGGGCCAACTCGAACTCCGTCCTGGCGACGAAGAACTTGGCGCCCGCGCTCGCGGCCATGTCGAGCGCCCGGGTGAGGTGAGCCTCGGCGGCATCGAGGTCGCCGAGGACGGTGGCGAGCCCCCCGAGGAAGTGGGCCACGGGCCCGTCGACCGCGACGCCCATGTTGACCCACTGGTCCTCCCACGGTCGGAGGATCTCGTAGAGCATCTCTGCCGCGGTCGCCTCTGACAGGTACACGGCCGTCTCGGCGTACATCACGAGCCCGGAGAGCTGAAGGGAATCCTCGGGAAGATGCGTGAACGCCTTTGCCGATCCCTCACCCAGGAGCGCTCGGGCCTCCTCGGCGCGGTCGGCCTCGCACAGCGCACGGGTCAGCGCGGCCCAGTGTCCCGGGATGCCGGGGTTCGCCTCAGCTGCCTGTTCGAGCACTTCGACGAACTCTCCCAGCCTGCCCTGTTGCCAGCGGACGTGGGACATGGCGGCCTGGTAGAAGACGAGGGCGTCGGGCTGGCCGCTTTCGGTGCCGAACCGAAAGGCGTCGGTGATGACGCGTTCGGCCTCGTCCGGATCCCCGGCCAACAGCGCCCGGCATCCGCGGGCGAACGTCGCGATCCACAACAGCAAGGGCTGGTTCACCTCGGCGCTCAGCTCCTGCATGCGATCCAGGCACCGGTCCGCCTCGTCGATCAGACCCGCCGCCGACGCCGCCCGCCACCGGTAGCGTGCGGCCGAGAAGCACGCCACGGGGTCGCCCGCGGACTCGGCCAACGCCTGCGCGAGTTCGGTGTCGGCGAGGCGCTCGGAGAGCACCGTCGGGCCCCACGACGCATCGAAGACGGCGGTGAGCACCCGCACCAGGGTCGCCGGGTCACCCAAGCGACGCGCCATGCCGATCGCCTGGCCGGCGATCTCGCGCCGGCGATCCAGCGAGGCACTGAACGTCAGTTCGTTGCACAGCGTCGCCAGCAACTGGGCCCTCTCCGGGCTGTCGGCGTCGGGCATCATGCTCAAGGTGGACTCGAGGGCCGCGACCTTGTCTTCGTCCACTCGGCCTGCCGCGCTCCAGAAGCCGCGATAGCTGGCGAGGGCCGCCTCGGCCATGCGAGGCGCGTCGGCACGGGCGCGGGCGACCTCGCCGGCTTCGAGGAGGGTCGCGCGGTAGCGCGGATCTCCGATGGTCCGCTGTGCCGTGCCCAAGCCGATGAGGAGGTCACAGCGCAAGGCGGTGTCGGACGGGACGTGCTGGGCCTGCATCACCAGCGCCGCTTCGAACCACCGGGCAGCTTCGTCAGGGGCCAGATCGTCGAGCGCAGCTTGGCCGGCCTCCTGGGTGTAATGGAGCGACTTCGCCACATCGCCGGCGCGGGACCAGTGGTGAGCAAGGGCTTGGGCCCGCGACCCCGGGGGCAGACCCACTCGCCGTTCCAGGGCCTCGGCCACCCGCTGATGGGCCCGCCGGCGTCGGGCCGACCCGAGCCCGTCGTACAGCGTCTGTTGCACGAGGGCGTGGCCGAAGGCGTAGGTGCCGACCTCGGCGGTCTCGACGACGAGCGCGGCGTCGAGGGCCAATTCGACGCCGTCCAGGACATTGTCCTCGGCCGTGCCCGTGGTGCCCAAGAGGAGCGCGACGTCGAATTCGAGTCCGATCACTGCCGCCGCCGACAGGAGCTGTTGCACCGGCTCGCCGAGGCGTCGAACTCTTTGGCTGACGACCTCACGCACGCTCTGCGGAAGACCGACGTCTTCGAGACGAACGTCCGCCGACCACCGTCCTTCATCGTCTTGGACCACGACACCCGCTTCAGCCAGATGACGGATGATCTCGACGACGAAGAAGGGGTTGCCTGCCGTCCGGGCGCACACCGCCCGCGCCAACTGGGCCGACGACTCGTCCAGGGGATGACCGGCGGCGGCCGCGGCCAGCTCGACCACCTCGTCGTCGTTCAGGCCGGCCAGCTCGAACGACATCACGGCCGCGTCGCGGCGGAGAGAGGCCAGCGCATCTTGCAGGTCGGCCAACCCCCCGACCTCGGAACTCCGGTAGCTGACGAGGACGACGACACCGCTCAATTCCGGCGCAGCCACGACGTAGCGAAGCAGCTGCAAGCTCGGCTTGTCGGCCCAGTGCAGGTCATCGAGGACCAGGAGGACCGGGGTCTCGCTCGACGCGGCCTCGAGGAGGCCCACGGCCGCACCGAATGCCAGATGCCGCTCGGCATCGGGCTCGGTGGAGGTCGCCGCCGGACAGCTCGGCACCCGCCGGGCCAGGATCGGTACCAGGCGGACGAGCTCGCCTCCGTGGGTGGCCACGTGGTCGGCGAGGACGTCAGGGGGCGCATTGGCCACGAATTGCGTGAGAGCTTCGACGAACGGCTGGTACGGCAGACGCAGGTCCTCGTCGCAGCGGCCGTACAGGACGATGGTGCCTCGACGACCGAGCTCTTCGGCGACCGCCGCGGCGAGGGTCGTCTTGCCGATCCCCGGTTCGCCGGAAACCGTGGCGACGATCCGCTCGCGGCTGCTGACCGCTCGATCGAGGGCGGCGACCAAGCTTTCGAGTTCCCGTGCTCGACCGCAGAAGCCGAAGCGGCGCTCGGCGCGCAGCTGGCGGGGGAAAGGGATCATCCCCCCGCCCGGTGGCAGCGGCAACCAGTTGAGCTGAACCGCTGACACCGGGGCTGCAAACCCTTTGAGCTGCAGGTCACCCCAAGGTGACAAGTCGTGCGCGGTCCGCCTTCCGGCGAGCATCGGCACCACGGCGGCCGCCAGGATCTGGCCACTTTCGGCGAGCGCACAGAGCCTCGACGCCTCGACGACCGGATCGCCGAAGTAGTCGTGGCCCTCGCGCGCCACCTCCCCCGCCGACACACCGATCCGCAGGCCCTGCGGGACGGCACGCCTCCGGTTGTCGTATTCGACCGACTGTTGCATGGTGACCGCGCAGGAGAGGGCTTCGGAGGGGCTCGAAAAGACGGCCATCACACCGTCCCCGAGGCTCTTCACCAGTGATCCGTTATGGGCCGTGATCGCTGTGCGGAGGAGGGAGAAGTGTGTCCGCCGCAATTGGTCAGCAGCCTCGGGGTCGAGCGACGCGGCCCGCGCCGTCGAGTCCACGAGATCGGTGAACAGCACTGTGGTCGTCTCGAGCCCGGCCCCGCTGAGGTGCACGGGAACCGAAGACCGTGACGTCCCATCGCCGTTTGGGAACCACTGCCGCGCGGCGTTGCCGTCGACACCGCCCATGTCGGCGAGCGCGGGCGGGCGAGGCCCCCGCAGAGCAGGATCTTGCGCGAGGACCGCGGCCTCGAGGTCGCGCAGCTCGACCGACGGTGCAATGCCGAGCCCCTCGGCCAGGTTGGTCCGCAGCCTCTGGAACGCGCGCAGCGCGTCCGCCTGCCGGCCCTCCCGGTAGAGCACCCGTATGAGCTGACTCCACCGCCGTTCCCGCAGGGGCTGGGCCGCGACCGCCATCTCGAGTTCGGCGACGAGCGGTCCCTGGTCGTCGAGGGCGATGCGCGCCTCGGCGAGATCCTCCTCGCACGAGCTCCGCAACTCCTCGAGATGCGTCTGCCATGCCGCCCCGACTGGATGGCGAGCGAGCTCGACGAGCGGGGCCCCCCGCCACAAGGACAAGGCTTCACGCAAGAATCGCTCGGCCGTCGACGGATCCGATTCCGCCAACCGCTGCGTACCCATGACCGCGAGTGCTTCGAAGCGTCCGACGTCGACGTCGTCGGCCGACAGGGCCAAGCAGTACCCGGCGCCCGTGGTGACGATCGAGTCGTCCGGAAGGGCCTGCCGCAGGTTCGACACGTACGTCTGGAGGGCCTTGTGCGCGGATCGAGGTGGGTCTTCTCCCCACAGGGCGTCGATCAGCTGCGACGAGGAGACCGAGGTGCCCGCCCGCAACGCCAGGAAGGCAAGCGTGGCGCGCTCCTTGGGCGCCGAGATCGCGATGAGCCCCCCGCCGGCCCGAACCTCGAGGGGTCCGAGCAACGCGATTTCCACGGTCAGCAAGGATACTGGTTTCACAACGATTCCCCAACGGGCTTGACCCAACTTTGACCGGCCCGCCGACTGGCTTGACCGGAGCTTGACCCGTGGGCGTCACCGTGGCCGTGGCCAGCACAGAGACACGCTCGGGCCGGATGCCCTCAGACTCCGGTCCCGCAGGTTCGACGACAGCCCGCAGGTTCGACGACAGGAGGACAGGCAATCTTGCGAGAACGGGCACTCGGGCGCCGGAACGACAAAATTGGGGCTCGGCGCCTCGGCGCGGACTCCTCTCGGGCGGAGCGTCGAGAGTGTCGTGGTGGGCAACGCCACTGTTCACCGGGGCGAGAAACTCCTCTCACCTTCAGGACGGTGCGGGCCCCCGGTCGCTTCGTCGGCGTCGCCGGCTCGGCGAGCTGTGCCCGAGACGGCAAGGACGTGGCTCGGTTCGACCCTGGTGACTTCTTCGTCGGGGTCGCCCTCCTCGATCACCGGGCGCGCACCGCGCCGATCTCGAGAGAGGCGCCGATGAGGGTGCTCGTGTTCAATCACCGCGAGCTCAGCTGGCCCGCTCTCGGTACCACCGGGCACACGTCGGTTGCTCCCTGGCGCGGCGCCGCGCGCGAGCTGCACGCCAGGGACACGGCTCGTCTCTTCACAAACCTCGCGGGTCCCGCACGGCATCGGACGAGCATGCCGCTCGTGTCGGGCTTATGCTTCGGCCCGCGTTGACCTGCGGGGGGGAACGTGGATCAGCTCCGATGGTTGTCGGGCAACCCGGATGGCGGCGATCTGTGGGAGCCTGAGCACGACGTCATCGTCATCGGCTCGGGTTATGGGGGCGCCATCATGGCGAACCGCTTGGCCCGCACCGGGAAGCACGTCGCATTGCTCGAGCGTGGACGGGAGATCCATCCCGGGTCCTACCCCACCACCGAACACGGGGCGTTGACCCAATTGCAGGTCACGCCATCGCACTTTCGATTCCTCAACGACCGGCGAAACCTCTACTGGCTCCACGTGGGCGACGGCATGAGCGTGTTCTCGGGCTGCGGTCTGGGCGGGACATCGCTCGTCAATGCCAACGTGTCGCTGAAGCCCGAGTGTTGGGTCCTGGAGGACGAGCACTGGCCGAGCGAGATCCGGACGAACCCCGGCATCTTGGACCCGTACTACCAACGCGCCGCGGAGATCCTGCAACCCAACGAGTACCCGAGCTCATATCCGCCGCTCGCCAAGGACGCCGCCCTGGGAAAGGCATCGGGCGGGGCAGATCCGACGCATGTTCCGATCACCGTCCGGTTCCAGTCGGGGAGGAACGCCGTGGGCGTCGAGCAGCACGCGTGCACGTGCTGCGGTGACTGCGTTACAGGCTGCAACGCTTGGGCCAAGAACACGCTCCTCATGAACTACCTCCCCGACGCAGTCGAGTCGGGCGCGCGCATCTTCACGGAGATCGAGGTCGACTACATCCAGGAGGCCGGCGCCAGCTGGATCGTGTTCGCGCGGAATCTGGCCCACGATCCCCGCGCCAAACACGACCCAAAACCCATCAAGACCCGCAACGTCGTCGTGGCAGCCGGCACGATGGGCAGCATCGGGATCCTGCTCCGATCCCGGGACAAAGGCCACCTCGCTCTCTCAAATCGGCTCGGCGAGAGGTTCACCGGCAATGGTGACCTGCTGGGCTTCACAACCCGATCCGACGTCCCGATCAACGGCGTTGGCGATGGTCATAACCGTTGGGACCGTGCGCAATTGGCCGGCCCGTGCATCACGGCAGCCATCGACAGGACCAAGGGCCGCCACCCCAAGAAGGCGATTCTCATCGAGAACGCCGTCATTCCGGGAGCACTCGCCCGGATCGTGCCGCCCATCCTCACGGGCGAGTCGTTCAGGCGGTGGGAGCGCCGGGTTCGACGGCGCCGCCTGCGAGGGTTCTTCGGGCTGTTCCGCAGGGACGGGCGCGACGGTTTGAGGCGCACGGCGACCTACCTCGTCATGGGCCACGACGACGACCGCGGCAAGGTGGTGATCGAATCGGACCAAGCCGTCGTCACGTGGCCAACAGCGGGAACGAGCCCCTACTACCGCCGGGCCAACAAGGTCTTGCGCGAGACAGCGGCGAACCTCGACGGGACATACCTGCGAGATCCCATCTCGGTCAAGGAGCTCGGTCACAACCTCATCACGGTGCACCCGCTCGGTGGTTGCGTCATGGCCGACGACGTGGCCGACGGCGTCGTCGATCACGCTGGGCGGGTCTTCAAGCCGGACCCAGGGGGGGACGAGCGCACCTACCAAGGCCTGTACGTGTGCGATGGGTCGGTCGTGCCCCGGCCCCTCGGCGTCAACCCCTTGCTGACGATCTCCGCACTGGCAGAACGGTGTGCCGAACTTATGGCGGACGAGCACGGGTGGAGGATCTCGCCCTCGCCCTTCCGAGGCGACGACCCTGTGGAGAAGCCCGAGCTGCCGAGCCAGACACCGGCACTCCAATTCACCGAGACACTCATCGGGAAGTGGGCTCCCTCGCCGACCGCGGGGAGCGTTCCCGAGGACTACACGACCTGCGCACGCCTCGCCACCGCCCTGCCCATCCGGTACACGATCAACATCACGGCGTCCGATGTCAGAAAGGTGATCAAGGACCCCGCCACGAAGATGGACGTGCCGTCCGGAGAGGTCACGGTCGACGGCCTCGGGAGTGGCCGCTTCACGGTGACCGACGGGACCTTCATCTTGCTCGAGCCGGTGAAGGGGACACCGGACTCCCACATGATCTACCGACTGCCCATGGCCGACGACGGGAACCCCGGCGCCCGGTATTTCCTGAGCGGCTACAAGATCATCCGGCAAGGGGACGTCGACGACGTGTGGCACGACACCACCACCTTGTACGTCACGGTGAGGGCGAACGACGACAAGGGACCCGTCGTCGGGCTCGGCGTGATGGAGGTCACGGTCGAGAACGTCCTTCGACTCGTGCGGTCGATGAGGGTGACAGGGCCCATCGGTCAAGTGGAACGAATGGAACTGCTCGCCAAGTTCGGAAAGATGTTCGCAGGCAAGATGTTCCACGACTACGGCCACACGGTCCACCCCTCGTTCGGGTTGAAGCCGAATGCGCCGCCGAGAGTCCGCCGTCCCCTCGAGCTTCCGCAGGCGAAGGTCTACCGGTTCCCAACCACGGACCACGTGAACCTCCGCCTGACTCGTTACAACCGCCCAGAGATCAAGCCGGGCCCTCCCGACGGGGACGGGCAGCCGGTGGCCGCCGCGCCGGGCGACTCGAAGGCGCCCGTGGTCCTGTCGCACGGCATGGGGGCGAACCCGCTGACGTTCAGCCTCGACACCATCAAGCCGAATCTGGTCGAGTACCTGGTCAACAGGGGCTACGACGTGTGGCTGCAGGAATGGCGCGGATCGACGTTGCTCAAGTCGTCCACGAAGGACACGTTCACCGGCGACGAGGTGGCCGCGCTCGACCATCCGGCGACCGCCGAGTTCATCCGGACGATCACGCAGCGAGACGAACTGCACTGGATCACCCACTGCGTCGGCACCATGACCGTCCTCATGTCGACCTTGGGTGGATACCTGAAGCCGGCGTCCCTGCTTTGCTCGTCGGCCGGGGCGCATCCTGTGGCGAATCCGGTCATCACCTTCAAGACCCGCCTGCACCTGGCTGAGTTCCTGCGGACCCTCGGCATCAAGAGGCTGACCACGACGTCCACGACCGACGAGTCCGTGTGGGAGCGGTTCTTCGACCTGGCCGTCCGGATCAACTGGGTGCCGAAGGACGAGCGGTGTGACCAAGCGGTGTGCCACCGACTCGAGTTCATCTACGGCGTCGCCGCCCACCACGCGGCCATCGACGAGGTGACTCATCTCGCCCTGCACGAGCTGTTCGGCGTGACGAACCTCAAGATGATGAGCCATCTGTCCGAGTGCGCCCGACAACAATCCCTGGTGAACGCCAACGGTGAGAACGTGTACATGCCGCACATGGACAGGCTCCGGCTGCCCATCACGTTCATCCACGGCGCGCACAACCTCGTCTGGCTCCCGCAGTCGAGCGCGGTCACCTACGACGAGCTGGTGGACGAGTTCGGCTCCCGCAATTACAAGCGCGTCGTCCTGCCCCAGTTCGGCCATCAGGACTTGATCATGGGTGCGAGCGCGCCGCAAGACTCCTTCCCTCTGATTCTCGAGCACCTCCGCAAGTGGGGGTCGACCGTGCCGGCCCACCGTGCCTTGTGGCACCACCCGCCGGCAGGGGCTCGGCCGATCGTCCTGCCGCCGTGTGTACCCGGCCCGTGATGGACCAGGGAACGTGATGCATCCCCTCGATCTTCACCATCTCGTTCACGCCGAGGAAGACGCCCTTGCCCAGATCCCGAGCGCCGAACTCACGGCGGTGAAGCCAGCGGGTACGAGCCCCGCCCGCCACATGGTCGACGTCGTCGAGGACGCCACGCTCCGGGCCTACGGCGACGCCGAATGCACGAAGCTGCTCCACGTCCTGTCGCGCTACCCGGTGAAGCCGTACTTCTACGAGGTCTCCCCCGATCTGGCGCGCGGTGAGCGGCCGAACACGGCGAAGCTGCAGGCCCTCCACGCCCGCGGCTACGGCGCGACGATCAATCTCTGCGCCGAGATGCCGGACGGGGACGAGAGGTTGATCGAGCACGCCGGGCTGGCGGGCACGCTGAGAACCACCCACATCCCCATCATCGACACCCAGATTCCCGGCGACGCGGAGCTCGTCAGCTTTCTCGATCTCGTCTGCGACCCCTCGTGGCCGCCCACCTATGTGCACTGCCAGGCGGGCAAGTGCCGGACGGGTGTCATGACGGCTGCATACCGCATGGCGGTGATGGGCTGGTGCGCCGCCGACGCGCTCACCGAGGCGAAGAACTTCGGTTGCTATCCACCCGTGCAGCGGACGTTCATCGAGGACCTCGGCAACAGGCTCCACGCTCGCTACGAGGCGCGCACGGCGGGGGGCGGCGGCGACGGGCCCCACCCCGAGCTCGGGCCGTATCCGATCCAGGAGATGCGATCGACCGCCACGCCAGAGCAGCTGCGCGCCAGGCCGACCCCATCGAGCCTGTGAACCGGGGTCCGAACGGTGCGTGACTACGTGCTGACCGTCGAGCGCGTCGTGCCGGGCGCTCCCGACGCTGTCTTCGACATCGTGGCCGACGTCACCAACCACACCGCCATCGACGGGTCGGGCATGTTGCAGGGTTCCCATGACCGCCCGGGGAGCCGGCTGGCGCTCGGCGACACCTTCGGCATGAACATGAAGCTGTTCATGCGCTACTCCACCGAGAACCGGGTGGTGGAATTCGACGAGGGCAAGCGCATCGCCTGGCAGACCGGGCCGTCGGGCCGAGCCGGGCGATTCGTGGCCGGAAGGATCTGGCGTTACGAGTTCGAGCCGGCCGACGGCGGGACGCTCGTGCGCGAGAGCTGGGACATCCGGCCCGACCACCAGCGCTTCCTGCTCAAACTGGGACGGCTCTGGTGGAACAAGACACGGCGCGACATGGTGCGGAGCTTGGACCGCCTGGCCGAGCTGGCGGCACGCGGCAGCGCCGCCTCGGGCGCGCCCGACAGCACGTGAGGTCCTCAGTCCGAGGCGGGAGACCCTTTGTCGTCCTTGGCGCCGAGGAGGGGATGCGCCGGCATGCCGACGGACTGCAGGTGCTGGCCGAGGACCTCATGGAAGTGTTCGGCCACCTGCGCCGGGGTCCACCCGCCGTCGCGCCACATGGCCGCCACCTGCCGGGGCGTCTGGAAGATGGTGTAAGCGAAGCCGGTGCGCCCGAGCACCTGACCGTTCACCCACCCGGCCTCTTCGGACGCCAGGAAAGCGACCAGGGGGGCGTTGAGGGCCGGGTTCTGCTCGGGGGGCGCCTCCCGGCCACCGAACAGGTTCTCGGTCATCCGGGTGAGACCGGCGGGGGCCACGGCGTTCACCGTGATGCCGTAGCGGCCGAGCTCGAGCGCCCACACGAAGGTCATGCCCATGATGGCCGCCTTGGCCGCGCCGTAGTTCGTCTGGCCGAAGTTGCCCCGCAGGCCGGCCGACGACGTGATGTTGACGATGCGCCCGTACCCGGCCGCGCGCATGTGGGCCGCGGCGTGACGCGTGCAGTTGAACGTCCCCTTCTGGTGCACAGCGATCACCGCGTCGTAGTCGTCCTCCGACATCTTGAGCAACGTGCGGTCCCGCACGATGCCGGCGTTGTTGACCAGGATGTCGATGGACCCGAAGGTCTCGACCGCCTGGCCCACGATGCGTCCCGCCCCCTCGAAGTCCGCCACCGAGTCGCCGTTCGGGACGGCCTTGCCCCCGGCCTCCTCGATCAGGGCGCAGGTCTCCGAGGCCGGGTCGGCGGTCGCACCCGAGCCGTCGAGCGCGGCGCCCACGTCGTTCACGACGACGCTGGCGCCCTCTGACGCCAGGCACCGCGCGATCTCACGGCCGATCCCTCGTCCGGCTCCGGTCACCACCGCCACGCGCCCTTCGAGCATCGCGGATCCGCTCACACTCTCTCCATCTCTCTCGACCGCATCTTGCCTGTCGCCGCCGGCGCGGTCTTTCGTCCTGTCAGGTAGCTGGTCCGTCAGGTAGCCGGTCCGTCAGGTAGCTGGGCCGATGATCCACAGGCCCGACGTGGCCGTGGGTTCAGCTTTCGCCTGCGCCGGCTGTGCCGCCTTTGCCGTTGCCCCGTTCGGGCTCGAGCCACCGAGGAAGATCGACTCCATGGCCGGTTTGGCACCCGATGCCGGCCCCTGCCAGGCCACGGCGCCCTTCACGAGGAGCACGGCCTGCTGCGCGATCGAAAGCGCCCGGTCGACCTGTTGCTCCACCACCAGAACAGCCGTGCCCTCGCGGTGGATGGCGCCCAGCCCGTCGTACACCTGGTCGACGATGACAGGGGCGAGGCCGAGCGAGAGCTCGTCGACGATCAGAAGGCGCGCCGGCACGGCCAGCACCTTGGCGAGCGACAGGATGCGCTGTTGGCCTCCCGACAGCGTGCCGCCCAATTGTCTGCGCCTCTCCTTCAGCACCGGGAACGCGCCATAGGCGCGCTCGAGAGCCTCGCCCGATCCGTGCCGCCCGACCTTGCGCCGGAACGACACGAGCAGGTTCTCCTCCACCGTGAGCGACGAGAACAGGGCGCGGCCCTCGGGGACGTGCGTCACGCCGAGCCGGGCGATGCGGTGCGTGGACATCTTGGTGACGTCCTCGCCGCCGATGCGAACCTGGCCGCCGCTGGCCGGCACCAGCCCGGTCGCCACGCGCGCCACCGTCGACTTTCCCGCCCCGTTGGATCCGATGAGCGCCACCAGGCCGCCGTCGGGAACGCTGAAGGAGACCCCGAACAGGGCGCGGTAGGTGCTGTACGCGGCCGAGACGTCGTCGAACTCGAGGATCGGTGCGCTCATGCCGTGCGACCGAGGTAGGCGCGGCGCACTGCGGGAAGCGCGACGACCTCGTCCAACGTCCCTTGCGCGATGACCTCGCCGACGTCGAGCACGACGACGCGGTCGACCGCCCTCGCCACCATCTCGAGGTCGTGCTCCACGAGGACGACCGCCATGCCGTGCTCGCGCTGCACCGTACGCAGGACGTCGGCCAGCTCCGCCGTCTCGCTCATGTCCAGGCCCGAAGACGGCTCGTCGGCCATGAGCAGGCGCGGCTGGCCCGCGAGCGCACGGCCGAGCTCGACGAGCCGGCAGTGCCCGAGACTGAGCGCGGCGACCGGGACGTCGGCGAGGTCGGTCAGGCCCACGAGGTCGAGTACGCGATCGGTGACGGCGTGCTCTTCCGCAGTGGTGCCACCCTTGTTCAGGAGGTCCTTCCACAGCGCCCCGCCGCCCCGCCGCGCCCGCTCGGCCACGATCATGTGATCCCGGACCGTCAGCTCGGTGAAGACCTCGATGCGCTGGAACGTTCGCCGGATGCCGAGGCGGGCCCGCAGGTGGGCGGGCAGGTTCTCGATGCGCTGGCCGTCGAACACCACGGTGCCGGAGTCGGGCCGCAGCTGACCGCACATGCAATTGAACAGTGTGGTCTTCCCCGCGCCGTTGGGACCCACGAGCCCCACCGCCTCGCCGGGCATCACGGAAAGAGACACGTCCTTGAGCGCGGCGATGCCGCCGAACCGGATCGAGATCCCGGAGGCCTGGAGCAACGGGTCAGCCACGAGAGCCCCTCGCCGTGGGTACCGGCACGGCCGCGGGTACGTCGAGGCGCCCGGTGCCCGGCTCCAGGGCCCGGCCGTCGGGCGCGGTGCCCGACCGGTTCGCCTTGCGATCGTCGTAGGCGCGCAGGAGTCGGCTCACCCGCGCCAGCCACCTCGACTTCTGGTACTCGACGATGCCCTCGGGATGCGCGGCATACGTCGTGGCGCCGAAGGCGAAGAGGATGGGCTCGATACCGGTCAGGCGGGCCGGCAGGTAGAGCACGATCAGCGTCTGGATGATCGCAAACCCCATGCCGGCCTGCACGGCTCCTTCCACCGTACGCGAGCCCGTCGTGATGACCACCACCGCGAAGACGAGCGAATACACCCACACGAAGTTGCCGTCACCCACGGGCGAGTTGAGCGCCGACCCGTAGAGAGCGCCCCCGAACCCCGCGATCCCGGCCGACAGCGCGAACACGGTCAGGCGGGCGCGCCGGAGGCTGATCCCCATGGTCGCCGCCGCAGTGGCACTTCCGCGGATGGCCGACAGGTACCTGCCGACCGTGCCCCGCTGGACCAGGAGCACCAGCACCATGCAGATGGCGAGCGCCACGAACGCGAGCATCACGAACGTCTTGTCATCGCCGAAGTCGATGGTCCCGATCTTGGGCCGGGGCACGTTCACCCCCGACAATCCTCCGCCCGACCACGAGTACTGGAAGAGCGACTGGTCGGCATAGAGGGCGAACGCCAAGGTGACGAGGGTGAGGAGGAGACCCGAGACACGCATGGCGACCAGGGCGACGACCGTGCCCGCGGCGGCGGCCATGGCGCCGCCGACGAACGCCCCCAACAAGACGGGCATCCCCATGTGGGACGCGAGTTGGCCCGCGGCGAAGGCACCGATACCGGCGAACGTGAACTGGCAGAGCGACAGCTG
Source organism: Acidimicrobiales bacterium (assembly GCA_035294855.1). Classification (GTDB taxonomy): domain Bacteria; phylum Actinomycetota; class Acidimicrobiia; order Acidimicrobiales; family UBA8190; genus DATGKD01. The sequence goes on along the minus strand of DATGKD010000008.1, from coordinate 1,623 downwards.
GCCACTCATGCCGGTGATGAGGGTGACCGAAAGGCAGATGATCGACAGCGTCAGTCCGAGCGCAAACGTGGTGACCCACTCGCTGGGCACCCAGGTCGCCGAGGACGCCAGGAACGCCACCACCAAGAGCCAGAAGCCGACTCGAGTCGGACGGTCGAGCCGGCGATCTCGCACGCTCACCGCAGGCGGTGCGGGAGGCGGGTCGACGGTCGACAGCGGGTCCGAGCTGAGCTCGATGGTGCGCAGCCCGGGGTTGAACAACAGCGCCAAGACGAGCACCACGAACGGAAAGGCCGGCACGGCCGTCGACTGCCAGACGCCGCCGGTGGGGAGATAGGCGCGCAGCAGGTTCTCGATGATGCCGAGGACGACTCCGGCGGCCAACGCGATCGGGATCGACCGCAGGCTCGCGACCGCCGCCGCGGTGAGGCCCGCGACGAGCAGAGAGGTGAACTCGAGAGGGTCGGTCGGGGAGATCTGGGCCGACAGGGGGAGCATCAACACCCCGGCCAGGCCGGCCACCGCGCTCGACAGGCCCCACGCGGCCATGGCGATGGTGGGCGAGCTGATGCCCTCGAGCTGCGCGAGGCGTCGGCTCTCCACCACGGCGCGCATCTGCAGCCCGAGGTCGGTCCACCGGAACATGGCCACGATGGCGGCGACCACGACGACGGTCACGATCGTCGTGGAGAGCTCGATCCCGTTGAAGGGGGTGGACCCGATGTGGAAATAGATGTGGTCAGGGTTGAGCCACAGGCTCGGGGGCCGCAGCCGCGGTGAGCGCCCGAAGAAGATGGGGATCGCCTGCGGAATGGCGATGAGCAGACCCACCGACGACACCACCTTGGCGGTGAACGACGCCGTGGGGATGAACCGGTAGAGGAACCGGTCCATGGCGATGCCCACCAGGGGCGAGATCACCAGGACCGAGAGGACGAACGCCAGCCCGACGGGCATCCCCTCGGAGCGGACGAAGAGGTCGAACAGGAACGCGGCCAAAAAGGCCTGGGCGCCGAACGCCAGATTGAACACGCCGGTGGCCCGGAACGTGAGCACGAGGCCGACGGCGATGAGCGCGAAGTCGCACCCGGCGGGGATGCCGGGGACGGCGTAGCTGAAGAACGTGCTCACCGGCGGCCCCCCCTCATGTGCTCACCGACCCCACGACCTCATTCTGGCTCCGTTTTTCTTCATTCAGGCTCCGGACGCCCCGCCTCATAACGCGGGACATACCCCGTCACGGCGACTGCCCCGGCGTGCCCGGCTTCCCGGGGACCGGAGTGAGGCTCGTGGTGGAACCGAAGCACACGAACACCTCGTTGTTGGGTTGCACGAAGATCGGGACGAACTTGCCGTTGAAGGCCACCACGTACGAGGAGCAGAACGGCGGGAGTGCCTGGGTGTGGCCGGTCGTCCAGTCGATGGGCGGCTGGAGCCCATGAGAGGTTTCGCTCGTCATGTGGTTGATCGCGTTCACCAGCTTGGCCTGCGTGAGGTTGCGGCCCACCGCCTTGAGCCCGGACACGAACAGGTCGGCTGATATCCAGCCCGTCATCGCCGTTTCGTTGTAGGTGTTCTGCGGTTCGTATTTGTTCATCTCCTGGATGTAGGCCTCGAGCCCGG
>DATGKD010000007.1:0-9457 GCA_035294855.1 Acidimicrobiales bacterium | reverse complement strand
CGTCACCGGGACTGAGCTTCGACTGGACCGTGCTGGGGATCGGGTTCGGTCTTTTCGTCGTGGGGCTCGCGGGGTTCACTCTGGTGCTCGTCCTCATAACGACTCGTGCGCGTACCGGGGCGGACACGGCTTCGATGTCGCCATCGACCTCGCGGGTCGTCGCGAGCGCCGTCCGTCTCGGACTGCCACCGGCACCCGTCTCGGGCATCCGCTACGCGGTGGAACGCGGTCGTGGCCGCGACGCCGTCCCGGTGGCCTCGGCGCTCGGGGGCGCGGTCGTGGCGATCGCGGTCATCGCCACGACCCTGACGTTCGGCAGCGGGCTCGCGACCCTCGTCTCGCGGCCCGCCCTCTACGGCTGGAACTGGGACGACATCATCAGCGTGCCGGGGGGCGGGAAGGTCCCGCCGTACACGCAGAACCTCCTGAACCACGACCCCGACGTCGCGGCGTGGACCGGCTTCAGCTTCGGCCAGGCCCAGATCGACCGGGAGACCGTCCCGATCATGATCCTGCCGCGCGGCGCAAAGGTCGTGCCGCCGGTGATCGCGGGCGACCGGGTCATCGGCGCCCATGACATCGACCTCGGCGGCAACACGCTCGCGCAGTTGCACAAGCACGTTGGCGACACCGTCGTGGTCACTTACGGCAGCCCCAAGAACGCGCCCATCTACGTCCCCCCGACGACGTTGCGTATCGTCGGCACGGCCACGCTTCCGGCCCTCGGCAATCCGGACGTCCTGCACCCGTCCATGGGCTTCGGCGCGGTGATCTCCGAAGGCATCGAGCCGGCGGCCATGGTCGCCGCGCAACAGAGCCCCGATCCCAACCAGAACGGCCCGGACGTGGTGGCGATCCGGTTCCGAAGTGGCGTCAACCGGGCGGGCGCGCTCCTCTCCTTGCAGCACATCGCCAGTGCTTCGACGCAGCACATCGCGCAAGACCCGAACGCCGGCGGGACGTTCGAGGTCCTTCCCGTCCAGCAACCCGCCGAGATCGTGAACTACAGAACCATGGGATCGACGCCCGCGATCCTGGCGGCCAGCGTGGCCGCCGGAGCGGTCGTGGCCCTCGGGCTCACGCTGGTCGCGTCGGTCAGGAGGCGCCGCCGCGACCTGGCATTGCTGAAGACACTCGGTTTCGCGCAGCGCCAAATGGCGGCGGTGGTGGCCTGGCAGGCGTCGGTCGCCGCGCTGGTGGGCGTGGTCGTCGGGTTGCCTCTCGGCGTGGCCGTCGGACGTGGGCTTTGGGACCTCTTCGCCCACGCGATCTACGTGGTGCCGAGCCCGTCGGTCCCCTTCGTCGAACTGGCGCTCGTCGCCATCGGTGCGCTGGTGCTGGCCAACGCCGTGTCGTACTGGCCGGGGCGGCTGGCGGCGCGCACGAAGACCGCGTTTCTGTTGCGCAGCGAGTGACCTGAGCCGCTCGCCGCGGGTTGCGCGTGTGCTCGAGGCGCCGGGTGCTCACGACACGCGGCGGTGTCCTACGGCACGATTACGCTCATGGCCTGCGAGCGCGGTCCCTGTCCCGAGGAGTCGTAGCCGGCCACCTGGTAGCGGTGCATGCCCGGACGGACGTGTGTCTGGGTCAGGCTCGACGGCGCCGTGCGGGGCCAGCCGCCCGCCCAGAACTTCCGTCCGTCCCGGTAGACGTTGGCGCCGAGCGTTCCCGGCGCGTTCGTCCAGTGCAGCGTGACGGTGGTGCCCTTGACCGTGGCCGACAGCCCCGTGGGGACGCCCGGTGCGCCCGAGCCCGCCGGCGGGTCGTAGGTGTAGAGGTCGGCGCTCGACGAGGCTGATGTGGCGCCCGTGGTGGTGACCGTCACGTCGACCGGCCCGGACGCGTGCGGCGGCGCGGTGGCGGTCACCTCGGTGGGGCCGTTGACGGTGAACGACGTGGCGGCGGCCGTCCCGAAGTGGACCGCGGTGGTCCCACCGAGGTCGGTGCCCGAGATCACCACGGTGTTCCCCCCGGCCATCGGGCCCGCCGGTGGGCTCACGCCGGTCACCACGGGCGGGGGCGGGGGACTTCCGCTGCCGTAGGTGAACAGGTCGGTGGCGGAGGGTGCCGATGTCCCGCCCGGGGTGGTCACCTGCACGTCGACCGGCCCGGACGCGTGCGGCGGCGCGGTGGCGGTGACGTCGACGGTCTGGGGGGCGACGGTGAGGTTGCCGACCTTCACCACGCCGGTGACGTTCATGTACGCGCCGTTCTTGGCGAGGTCGCAGCTCCCCCGGAAGCCGACGAGCCCGGCCGACTGGGGACCGACATCGGCGTTGTCGGTGGCGGTGAGCATCCACTTGATCGGCTCGGGGTTGCCGACCTTCCAGATCTTCATGGCGAAGCTCGTCGGGTTCGATCCGGTGACCTCCCCCTTGACGTGGTACGTGTACGGTCCGCCCGCCGGGTAGTCGACGGTGGGGTCGATGCCGGTGTCGACGTTGGTGCGGAAGCGCCCACCGGGCGGTGAGCTGCCGTTGCTCTGGGCGCGCAACATGAGAGCCGGGCGGCCGTTGTTGGCGTCCCAGCTCGCGTTCAGCTTGTAGAAGGAGCCGTCGGTGTCGTTGGCGCTCTGGAAGCGGGCCACGACGCCGCCCAGCACCCCTCCGGACGTCGGCTTGCCCGCCGTGAGCGCCTGGATGTTCTGCGTCCAGGTGATGTCGAAGGCGAACTGGAAGTCGACGGCGGTCGTCGGGACGGTGAGCACCTGTTCGGCGTGGGTGTACAGAGCGGAACGGATGGCGAAGACGCCGTTCGTGCCGTCCACCGACTCCGAACCCGAGTTGCCGCCGCCCTTCTGCAGTGTCCACGCCCCGCCCTGGTCGGCGGCCCCCCACCCGCTCGTCACTGCTCGCCGGAAGCGGTCCGCAACGTAGACCGACGGCGCCACCGAGAACGCCGTGGCGTTCGCGCCGCCGAACGTCACGGCGCGGGCGCCCGCCAGGTCGCCCCCGTTGATCGTGACCGTCGTGCCGCCCGAAGCGGCACCCGATGACGGCGTCACTGACGTCACCGTCGGAGCGGCGCGGTACGTGTACGCGTCTGCCGAGGTCAGCGCGGAGGTGCCCGACGCCGTCGTGACCGTGACGTCGACGGTCCCTGTTCCCGGAGGCGCCGTGGCCGTGATGGAGTCGGGCGCCCCCATGGTGAAGCTGGCGGCCACGGTCCCGAAGTCCACGGCCGTGGTGCCCGAGAGATTGGTTCCCGAGATCGTCACCGACGTGCCGCCGGCTTCGGGACCCGCCGCCGGGGCGATCCCGGTGACGGCCGGTCCGGCCAGCGCGTCGGCGGCTCCGGTGGGGCCGGCGACGGCGAGCGTGCCGAACGCGATGACGCCCACGGCGACCGCGCTCCAGACCTGGCGGACGGTCACCGCGGCGACGGCCGCGCCCCGCCGCCCCATCGCGGCCCGCAAGGCCTCCCCGTCTGATGGTGGGAAATCGAAGTGTGCGTGCATCGCTCGCTCTCGTGACGCGCGCCGTCGCGGTCGTCGTGGGACAAACGCAGCGGCGACTCGTTCGTTCGTGATCGACGCCGACGCCGACCGGCGGCAGGCTTCGGCACGCACCCGAGCGCGATTGAACGAAAGAACCTTGAGTTCGCGATCCCAAGCAAAGGTGCAGTTCAGTGCGGGCGACGTCGCTGCGGACCACCACGCAGTGAGATGAGCGCCGACCACCAGTCGCGCGAACCACGCCTGCCCTGTGCGGGCACCGGCCGCAGCCGGACGTGACGAGCGAAACGCGGCGCCGACACCGACACGCATCGGACGGGTCGATGGCGACGTCCGCGTCCGGATGCGTGGGCGGTCAGGTGGATCCACCTAGGCCGGAATGCAGGATCTCCCCGATGTGACCGAGGACCTGGTCATCGTAGGTTTTCGAGGGCGGGCGGCGGACGGGGGGAGCCGAGGGTCGCACAGCGGCCGCGGAGGCGACGGGGGCGTCGAGTGGCGAGGAACGCCCCCTTCGCCCCCTCCGTCGAGCGCTTTTAACGCCCGGCCACGCGTTACCGTTGCCATCGACAGGCGACCGGCCGGAGCGACCGGGTGGCCGAAGCGACTGGGCGGCAAGGAACGTAGTGCGATGCATGCGGATGCCGCTCGACGATCAGTCGACGTACTCGTCGTCGACGACGACGCCGCGGTGCGTGCCAGTTGTGCGGAGATCCTGCGGGCGTCGGGCTTCGAGGTGGAGGTGGCCGAGGACGGCGACGTGGCGCTGTCGGTGTTGCACGACTTCGAGGTCGGATTGATGCTCCTGGACCTGAAGATGCCGCGTCGCGACGGCTTCGGTGTCCTCGAGGCGCTGGAAACCCCGCCACCAGTCGTGCTCATCTCGGCGTTCCCGCTCGACGACGCCGTACGTGCCCGGGTGGGCGCCAAGATCAGCCACTACCTCCAAAAGCCGGTGTCGCCCCACCGGCTCGTGCCCCTCGTCGCCAGCATCGTGTGGTCCTGAGCGAAGCCGTCACCGCCGCCGGGCCTCGAGGCGCCGACGGGCTCAGCAGGGGCGGATGTCCGCGGCAGCGAAGCTGCGCGGCAGGATCGTTCCGTCGGAAAGGCGGCGGATGAGGTAGGCGTCGCTGACGATTCCGGCAACCTGGAACCCGCGGCTCCACGTCTGCAGGTAGAGGTTGCGGACCTCGACGCGGGTGCCGATGGCGACGAATTCCGTGCTCGTCGCGGTCGCCGTGGTGGTGCTCATGACGTCCCCCAGAGTTCGTTCCCCCCTGTGCTCTGTGTCGTCTGCTCCGTCGTTCGCCTTGAACGCCCCGGCGCGCTCTCACGCTGCGTGATCTGGGAGCGCACGCTCTTGAGCGTCGGAACGTCGTGGGAGTCACGCGTCGTGGTCACCATGGGGGTGCGTGCGATCATGGCGCCGTGGCCGACGGGGGCGGCGAAGGCGAGGGCGTGAGCGGGGCCGCGTCCGCGGTGGCTCGCCCCGCCGGCGTCGTGCGGGCCCGCTCGAAGCGACGGTTCGCCGTGGGGAGCGCGACCGGCATCGCGCTGGCACTGCCTGTGCTGTCGTGGATGGTCAACCTGGGCAACTGGGACTTCGTACAGCGAGGGTTCTTCACGAACTTCTACGACGTCCAGGCCCGGGCGCTCGTCCACGGCCATTGGAACATGCCGCCCCAGGTGCTCGGGATCGAGGCCTTCGTCGTTCACGGCCGCAGCTACATGTACTTCGGGCCGTTCCCCTCGTTCCTACGGCTGCCAGTTCTCCTGGCGACCTCGAGCCTGGACGGCCGCCTCACCCAGCTTTCGATGCTGCTCGCGTTCACCATTGCGCTCGTCTGCTCGGCCCGGCTCTCGTGGAAGATCCGCGCCCTGGTGACGTCGTCGCCTGTCACCCGGGTCGAGGCCGTGATCGTCGGCGTGTCGATGGCGGTCATCGGGATCGGATCGGTGTTCATCTTCCTTGCCGGCCAAGCCGTCGTCTACCACGAGGCCGAGGCGTGGGGCGCGGCGCTCGCCATCGCGGCGTTCGATGCGTTGGTGAGCTTCCTCGTCCGTCCCAGCAACGGGCGCATCGCCTTAACGGGCGTGTTCGCCACGTTCGCGTTGCTGACCCGCGCATCGGTGGGACTCGGCCCCGTTGCCGCACTCGGTCTGCTGGCCGTCGTCCACGCGGTCGCCGCCGCTCGTCGTCATGGGCAGCGATGGCGTTCGCGGCCCGACCACCCCGCACCGCAGGGCGTTCGCAGCCTGGCGTGGTTGGGCATCCCCGACTCGGCCCCCGGCACCACCCGGACCATCGCGCTGGCGGTCGCGACGGTGGTGGCGCTCGGGTGCTTCGCGTGGGTGAACGACGCCAAGTTCGGGACGCTGTTCAGCGTGCCGTTCTCGACACAGCTGGCGGTCAGCGACTACCCGGCGGTGAAGGCCGTCATCCACGCCAACGGCGGGACGTTCCTCCGTCTCAAGTACGTGCCGACCGGGCTGCTGCAGTACCTGCGGCCCGATGCGCTGCGCTTTACCAGGCTGTACCCGTTCGTGAGCTTCCCGCCGCCCGCGACGCTCGTGGGGCACGTGGCCTACGCGACCCGCCTGCCGGCGTCGAGCGTCACCTCCACCATGCCGGCCTTCACCGTCGCGGGTGCAATCGGCGTGTGGGCGGTGTTCCGGTCGCGACGACGCCGGCGGACTCGTCGCGACGAGCGCCCCCAGCCCGACCTGGCGGTGTTGCGGATCCCGGTACTGGCAGCCGGCGTTGGCATCGTCGGCTCGCTCGAGATCGCCTATGTCGCGCACCGTTACCTGGCGGACTGGATGCCACTGCTGGTCCTCGTCGGTCTGGCGGGCCTGACGGTGCTGGTGGAGCGAGCCCGCACGATGGCGCGCTGGACGCGGCGCAGCATGGTGGCCGTCGGATGCGTGCTCGCCGCTTTCGGCGTGCTCTCCAACCTGGCGCTGGCGATCCTGTACCAACGGGAGCTGAACTGGAGCACGCCGACCTCGGCGCGTGCGCAGTTCGTCAGCCTCCGCGAACACGTCGATCGCTCACTGTTCGGAAGCCCCGCGCATCACGTCGTGCGGGTGGCCGGTTTGCCGGCCGTCGCGCCGGCGGGAACCCTCGCGGTGGTGGGCAACTGCGCGGCGCTCTACCAGTCGGGCGGCGACAAGTGGGACGCCGTGGAGCAGTCGGCCGCCGCCGGCCATTACCGCCTGCGGGTGACGTTCGCCTCGCTGCCCCGGCACAACGTGCACTGGCCGCTCGTCGTCACCGGTTCGCGTGGTGCCGGCGACATCGTGGGCGTGCGGCGCGTCGGCCCGGACGAGGTGTCGCTCGGTTACCTGTACCAGGCGCCTCCCTTCGCCCTGTGGATTGCGGGGCCGACCGTCCACATCGTGCCGGGGCGCGCCATCGTCGTCGACGTGGTGGAGGATCCCAACATCCGCGAGGTGGTGATCGACGGGTTGATCGTCGTGCCCCCCGGGGGCCTCGTGCGTCCTCCGACCCAGGTGACCTTCGGCGTGGACAGGATCGCCGCCCCCACGGCGCGTGCCTTCGGCGGCACGGTCGTGTCGTTGCCCACGCCCACGCCCATCTGCGACTCGTTACGGCGCACCGCCCCAGGGCGGTGACGTCACGCGCGACGCGCCTCGTCAACTCGAAACGACATCGGCACGCTCGCTCAGGCGGTCTGCCTGGCCGGTGAGCGCGCCCAGGGTGGGGAGGCGCTCGGCCAGGGCTCCGAGGGCGACACATGCGGGGCACATCGCCTCCGCGCAGGCCTGCGCCCCGGCGCGCCGGCCGCGGCGCGCCAACCAAAACACCGCCGCCCCGGCGATCAGCACCAGCAGCCCGACGAGCGCCGGACCCCTGGCGTGTGCGAAGGCCCGGTGGGCGAGCGGCCCGAGGAGAAGTCCGAGCACGAGGTGAAGCTGCAGGAAGACGCTGCTGCCCAAGGCCAACGCCGGCAGTGCTTGCCACGGTCGGATGCCGGACGCGCCGGCGGCGACCACCGTGACGGTGCGCAGACCGGGCGTCCCCCGGCCCAGCGCGAGGGCCGCACGTCCGTGGGTCTCCACGAGCCCGCTCACGCGCGCCAGGCGATCGCGGGTGAGTCCCACCTTCGGCCCGAGGCGTTCGAGCAGCGCGTGGCCAGGCCCCCGGGATGCGAAGAAGAGTGCGGCTGTGCCGACGACGGCGACCGCTTCCAGGCCCACCACCGCCAACCACAGCGGGAACGCGCCGGCCGCCACGCGTTCTCCGACGGCGAACATGACCAGGTCGGCAGGTGGAGGGATGGGTATCCCGGCTTCCATGGGAACCAGGAGGCCGAGCGCCACCGAACCGCCCAGTCCGGCCGTCGTGGCCGTTGCGATCAGCCCCGTCGCCATATGGCCGCACTCCGTATTCGCCGGTTCAACCCGCCTCGCCCGAACGTCAACCCCGGATGACGCCAACCGTTCGGCGCGGGCGGCGTCCCCAGATCACCGCCTGCCGGGCGCAGGCTTCACCCGTGATCCATGCAGCACGACAGCGGCGAACCTGTGACGACCCCCTCGGTCGGGACAGACTGGCGACTCACGCGGGGAAGCTTGAGGAGGACGCATGGCCGGCGAGATGACGATGATGTGGGACGAGGTCGCCGACATCGGCGAGCTGTTGCACGAGCTCGACGACGCCGCCTACGACACCCCGAGCCTGTGCCAAGGATGGGCCGTGCGTGACGTGCTCGGTCACATGGGACTGGGCCACACGGTTCCGATGGGTGCCATGGTGGCCAGGATTGGCCGCTACCGGTTCAACGTGACCAAGGCGTCGTTCGCCGAATCGAAGACGCTCTTCGCGGGAACGAGCCCCGAGGACATCCGCCGATTCTGGGACGAGGTGATGGTCGCCCAACACCCGCGCAAGGGCATCTCCAAGCTCATCCCGACGAAGGCCGGCTTCCTCGACCATCTGGTGCACAACCAGGACATCCGCCGGCCGACCGGCAAGCCGCGCGTCGTCCCCGAAGAGCGCCTCCGCCGAGCCTTGGAGCTCGTACGCAGCGAGGGAACCCCGATGTTCAACCCCAAGAGGAACGTGGCTGGCCTGCGCCTCCATGCGACGGACGTCGACTGGTCGGCAGGTGACGGCCCGTTGGTGGAGGGGCCCGGCGAGGCGATCGTGCTGGCCGCGTCCGGGCGGAGTGCGGTCCTCGGCGATCTCAGCGGCGACGGTCTCGCCACGTTGCGGCAACGAATCGCTGCCTGAACGACATCGTCCTCACGTCACTCCTTGCGGAGCAGGGCCGCTGTCGGGGTACGGGCGGCGATGCGACCGGGGACGAAGGCGACGAGGTTGGCGAGAACCAGAGCGCCCACGGCGGCCAGGACGATCTCGAGAGCGGGAATCGTCGGCTTCGGGACCGCGAAGATCTCGTGGGCGAAGACGCTCCACAGCGTCCGACCGAAGATGATGCCCAGCGGCACGCCCACGACGATTCCCACGAGGGCCGCCACCGACGCCTGCCACGACACGACCGACGCCACCTGTCCCTGCACGAAGCCCAGCGTCTTCAGCAGGGCGAGGTCCCTCCGGCGCCGGCGCACCGAGGCGACCAGGGTGAGGCCCAAGGCGGCCACGGCGCCGACGGCGAGGCCTGACGCCAGGATGGCGGGCGTCGCGCCCATGGTCTTGTAGTTCACGATCTCGGCGGGTTGCTGGACCGGCAGGACGACGAAGGTGCCTCCGCCGGAGTTGGGGTCCTGGTCGACCACCTGTGAGGCGGTGTCGGCGATGCTGTGGAGAGAGGCCAGGGCCGCGCTCGCGCTGACCCCACTGCGGAGGCGGACCGCGACCAGTTCCGGGCCGTTCTGGTTGGGGTCGGGGCTGGTCGTTGCCTGGCGCATGGCCGGTGGTTCGATGCCGGTGGGGACCATCACCCCGGTGCCCATCGAGACGTGCAGGCTGCCCGCGTTCCCGATGGCGGGAAAGGTCGCCGTGCCCACGACGCGCAT
>DATGKD010000006.1:0-2192 GCA_035294855.1 Acidimicrobiales bacterium | reverse complement strand
ACGGCCACCGTCGGGCCCATGGTCGCGGTGTTGCCGTCGCAGCAAGTGACGCCCCAGGGTCTCTACCGGCTCGAGACGATCGGGCATCTCTGACGCACCGGTTCGCCTGCGTGCCGTCGAGGCGCACGATCTCGAGACGTCCCTGCCGACGAGACACCCGCCATCACGATGGCATGGACGGCGTGTTCGGACGATGCCGACGCCGGCGCACGGCGTCAACTGTCAACGCGCCCGTCAGGCCCAGCGCGCCACACGCGGCCAGGATGAGGCCTTCGGTGAACCTCGCCGGCCAGTAGTGCAGCACCACGACGTGACGCCCGGCAGGCACGCGCGCGGCGAGCATGATGCGCGCGAACCGGTTGAGCACGAGCGGTCGCCCGTCGATCGTGGCCCGCCAGCCCGGGACCGCGGTGAGCCGCAGCCGCAGCACCTCCGTGGACGGGGCGTTGGTGACCATGCGCCAGGTGGCGGGATCGGGATAGGTCACGCGGACCGGGGTGCCCACAGCGTCGTCGGGCGGCGGCGTGGGCCCCTGCACGGGCGTCAGCGTGGCCGCGGCCGCACCCGGGATCCGGTACAGCTGCTCTTCACCCACGCGGCCGTCGGGTAGTGACCCCGTCGGTCCGTTGGCGCCGGCAGGCTCGAGCACGAACTCCACGCCGTACAGCCGGGCCACGCGCGCCGAGGTGATCGCCGGGCAGAAGACATCCCACACCGACGAGCACCCGCTCTGGTGCCCGGCGGCCTCGACGTACGAGCCGTAATACGCCGCCGGGGTGATCGGGTCGTAGACGATCAGCTCCCGGATCCCGACTGCGGCGTTGTAGTCGGGGAGGACGCCGAGGTCCGGCCCGGCGCACCCGATGCCCCAGGGCACCGTGGAGCATCCACCCTCGCCGAATCCCACGAGCGACGTGCCGGTGGCCCGCACCAGGGCGAGCTGCGACGAGGTCGGCGCCGGCAGGCCCGGGCTCGACGACCACAGTGGGGCCCCCGCGGCGATCAAGAACGCCGTCTCCCCCGCCAGGAGCGTTCCGGCGGCCACAGCGGCCCATGACGGGCGGCGTGCGGCCTCGCGGCGCCCCGAGCGCCTCGTCGACGCGGTCAGCACGATGGCCGCGACCAGCCCGAGGGCGGCCGTGGCCGCCGGCCAGAGGAAGCTCCGGTTCCGGAGCGCGGCGTCCCCGGGTGACAACGATCCCCGCCCGACGACCCAGATGAGGGCGAGACCGGCAGCGGCGACGACGAACGCGGCGCCGACCCACAAGCCCACGCGTCGGTCGAGCCGGCGCGCCACGACGTCGGCACCGACGCCCGCCAACACCGCCAGACCGAATGCCATGGGGACGAGCGCGCGATGCCAGACGATCTGCACCGGCAGGTGGTTGAGCGCGTCCACGAAGGCGGGGACGAACGTGACCGCGGCCATGACGACGGCGACCGCGGCGAACGCCACGACCTCGGGGCGGCGCCGCTGGCGCACCAGTCCGACGACGGCGAGCACGAGCGCGATGACGCCCACGTAGGCGGCGGTCTCGGGGTACTGCAGGAACTCGAGCCAGCGGCTCCCGGTCACGGGCAACCCGTCGAACCCCTGGAAGACCACGTGCAGGAGGTCGTGCGAGGACAAAGCCGGAGCACCCCCGAGCGAGGCGACGGCGTGGCGCACCGAGCCGGGCGCCAACTGGGCTCCCGGAAGCAGCAGTGGGGCGCCCAGCGCGGCGCCCGCCGCAAATCCGAGGACCAACGCCAGCAACGGCTGTAGCACGCCCTCGGGCCCCCGCAGGCGCGGGAGGCGGAAGGCGAGGAACACCACCCCGAACACGCCCAATGCGGAGCCCAGCAGGACGAGGGCCTCCGGTTGGCCCGCATAGATGGCGAACGCCACCACGATCGCCAAGAGCACGACGTCACCGACCCGGTGACGACCCCGCACGATCAGGATGGTGAGGGCGAACGCCCAGCCCGCCCACGACATCACCGATGCGAGCGGCCAGCCGAGCCATCCGAAGAAGGGGCCGCTCAACTCGTAGACGGTGGCCGCCATGGCCGATCCGAGGACACCCAGGCCGATGACGCGTCCCAGCACGTAGGTCCCCGTGCCCGCCACGACAAGCGTCACCACGACGCCGGCGGTGTAGGCGAGGTGCAGAGGGAAGAGGTATCCGATCAGCGCAGGCAGGCCGAACGGT
>DATGKD010000005.1:0-16623 GCA_035294855.1 Acidimicrobiales bacterium | reverse complement strand
GGGGAGGCTTGTTCACGGGCCCTGCTTCGAAATCTCGGAGGCTGTTGTTCACCTGGCACCGGCCACAGGGTCTGGGCTACCGGACTTGGGAATGGGCGACCGGGCTCGCCGGCTGCCGGGGGGCTGTCGAGGCGTGGCGGTAGCCACATCCGACACCACCGTGCCACCCGCCCGTCAACGCACCGTCCAGCGCTCCACAACAGTTGGTCAACCCCAGCTCAGGGACCTTTTTGTCGCCCGTCGGCGTCGTGGTTTTGCCACGGTGCGTCAGCTGCTCCGCCCTCTCCGTATCGGAGCCGACAAGGCGCTCCCAACTTCCCGTCACAATCGCGCCTCCCCGCCCATGTCCCGGGCCGCACGCGGTATACCGCAACGCCGGGGCCCAACATCCCCCGATCCGTTCCGTTTCATCCCCCACGCCTACAAATCCTCGACGCGGGAGGCAGCCGGTGGCACTGCGCTCACAGCTGAGGACGGGCTCACAGCTCAGGATGGCCGACGTCGTGGTCGTCGACGATCAGGACCTGCTCGATGACCGGGCGACCGCCGACCACCAGGGCGAAGGCGTCTTCGAACTCTTCGTCGACCGCGACGGCCTGACCCTCCACCTCATGGCGGTGCCGGCCATCGAACGGAAGTGGCTGTGGTCCTCCGTCGAGGGCTTCAAGACGACCCCGGCCGGCGAGCCGCAGCAAGGCCGCCTGTCGGTCCCGGGTGACGGGCGTGAGCGGACCTCCCTCGACCTGAAGGTCGACGGCCAGCCGCTGCGCCTGCTCGTCCCCACTGACCAGCTGCCCGAACGCCGCCTCGCCGCTCTGCAACGGTTCATCGAACGGGCCGCCCACGACGACCAGTGCCCGGAGAAGGCGGTGGATCCGGTCGTGGTGCCGGCCGACCAGCCCTGGCACTACCCGCCCAGGACCAGGCGGCCCTCGAATACGCGGCAGCGGATCGCCGCGGTCGTCGTGGTGGTGGCGGCGGCCGCGGCGCTGGGCGTGATGGCCGCGTCGAACGGTGGCTCGCCGGCCGTCCCCCACGGGGCCCAGGCGGTTGCGCCCGCGGCGAGCTCGCAGGGCGCCACGCCTGGCGTGCCGGGTACCGCCGGGCCGGCGACCGCGCCGGCGAGTGGGTCGGTCGGTTCGGTCGGTTCCGTCGGCGCGCACGCCCGAGCGGTGTCGGACGTGACTCCTGTCCCGGGATCGGCTTCCGGCGGGGCGAACTCGCCTGCCCAGACCCCGGGACCGCTCCCACCGTCGACACCCGCCCCAGGGGCACCGGCCGCGGCGCCGACGCCGGCTGGCCCTGCGCCGTCGGCCCCGAGTCCCGCGCCGTCGACGCAGCCGGCGCCGTCGCCTCCTCCGCTCGTCGGTCCTGGCGGCCTGGTCCCGAGCCCGCCGCTCCCCCTGCCGCTCCCGGCGATCTCGGTCCCCGGCGTGCTCCAGCTGGGGGCCCCATCGGCGTCGGCGGGAGGGCCCGGGGTAACGCCGGAGTCGCCGGCACCGGCGGCCGCGAACGGGGCGAACGGGGCGAACGGTGCAGCCGGTGCGAACGGCGGGAACGATTCGGCGTACCGGGCGCAGGGCTGAGGCTCTCACCCCCGGTCAGGGTCCCCTCAGCGCCGGCCCCACCGCTCAGCTGGAAGCGCTGTCCACCGGGTACCAGCCGCTCACGGCGTGGGCCAACGAGCGCTCGAGCAACGCGCGAGCTCGGCGGGCCTCTTCGAGGCTCACCGCCTCGAACCGGACGGTCTCACCCGGACGGCAGCGCCCGAGCACCCCGAGGTCCGCGCTGATGACGCACGCCACCACGGGATAGCCGCCCACGGTGGCGTGGTCGCACAGCAGGACGACGGGGTAGCCGTCCGGCGGCACCTGCACGGCGCCGGTGACCGTTCCCCGGGACGGGACCCCTGAGGTGGACGGCTCGACGCGTGCGTCGCCGGAAAGCCGCATGCCGACACGATCGGAGTCGGGGGAGACCTGCCAGGGCGTCGCGCTGAGCACCTCCACCACGCCGGATCCGACGTCGTCGGGGCCCGGCACGACCCGCAGCGTGCGCGGCGGAGCGGCCCGGAGCCTCGCGTCGACGACGAGTTGGCCCCGGGGGTACCCACGGGCGCCGACGGGGAGGCGGTCCCCGACGGCGAGAGCCCCGGGGCCGACGCCGCCGGCGAGGTCCGCCGCCCTGCTGCCGAGCACCGGCGGGGTCTCGATGCCTCCGGCCACGGCGACGTAACACCGCAGGTCGTCAAGGATCTCTCCGACCGACAGCACCTGGCCGGCGCCCACCGGCACCACCGCGTCGCACGGCACGGGGCCGTCGTCGACGCGGGCGCGGGCCCCTCCGGCGACGACCACGAATCCGTCGTGGTCGAAGCGGAGCGACGGTCCACGCACGGTGGCCTCGAGGCCCGCCGCGTCGTCGGCGTTGCCCACGAGCCGGTTGGCGGCACGCAGCGCGTAGGGGTCCGCGGCCCCTGATCGCGGCACCCCGAGGTGGGCGACGCCGATGCGGCCCCGGTCCTGCACGGTCGTGAGGACCCCGGGATCCTCGACGGTCACCGAGCGGTGGGTAGGGCCCGGGATCGCCGCCACCGCGTGTCGTCCGCCTGGCCCGCCCGGCTCATGCACGACCGGCCCGGCGTGCGGATCTGGCTCGGGCCTGATCCGCACCACGTCGCCGGGACGCAGGGTCGCGTACGGGGGGGTATCGGGGTCGAAGAGCGTCAGGTCGCTGCGGCCGACGAGGTGCCATCCGCCGGGGAAGCGCCGCGGGTAGATGGCCGCGAACCCGCCGGCGAGCGCAAAGGAGCCGGCAGGCACGGCCTTGCGAGGCGTCGGCCTCCGCGCCAGGGCGGCGAGGGGCGCCGGCAGCCCCTCGAGGTAGGCGAACCCGGGCAGGAAACCGAGGAACGCAACCCGGAGTTGGGTCGCGACGAGAAGCCGTACGACCTCGTCCGGTGGGATCCGGGTGCTCGCCGCCACCGCCTCGAGATCCGGACCGTCGAACAGCACCCCGACCTCGATGGCGCGGGTCCGCCGGGTCCTCGACGGGGGAAGTTCGACGCTCGCCACCTGCTCGACCAGGGAGTCCAGGTCACAGACGGTCGGATCGGCGATCACCGTGACCGACCGGTAGCCGATCACGACGTCTTCGATGCCGGCGTGGGCGTGCGCGGCGCTCCGGGATGTGTCCGCCCGGTCGGTCCCCCCGCCCGTCAGCGCCTCGGCCAGGGCGTGCGCTTCGTCCACGGACGCCACCTCGGCCACGAGCGCCATGTCGCCGAACGGGCGTATCCGCCGCCGTGGCTTCACCGGGCCCGCCGGTCGGGATTCACGGCGCGAACGAACGGAGCGTCACCCCCGCCTCCGCCAGTGCGGCGCGCACGCGCCGTGCTAGGAGCACCGCGCCGGGGGTGTCCCCATGGATGCAGATCGACGACGCGCGCATCGAGAGGCGGGTGCCGTCCGCCGTGGTCACCGTGCCGTCGATCACCAGCGCGACGGCTCTGGCGACCACGGCGTCGGGGTCGTTGACCACGGCCCCGGTGTGGTGGCGCGGGGCGAGGGTTCGGTCGGACAGGTACGCGCGGTCGGCGAAGAACTCGGTGGCCACTCTCACGCCGACCTCTTCGACCACCGGGATCGTCGGCGAGTGGGCCGCGACGACGAGGAACAGGTCGCCGAGCTGATGGACGGCCTCGGCCACCGCCCGGGCGCACGCTTCGTCGTGGCCGACGCGGTGGTACAGGGCGCCGTGCGGCTTCACGTACCGCACGCTCGTGCCGCAGCTCCGGGCGATCGCCTGCAGGGCCCCCGTCTGGTACAGCACGTCCTCGGCGACACGCTCCGGAGAGTGGTCGAGCGCACTCCGACCGAAGCCTTCACGGTCGGGGTAACCGGGGTGGGCGCCGACCATGACCCCGCGTTCCGCGGCGGCGGACACCGTGCGGCGCATGACCTCCGGGCTTCCCGCGTGGAACCCGCAGGCAACGTTGGCGCTGGTCACGACGTCGAGCAGGTCGTCGTCGTCCCCCGGGCCCGCCTCGCCGACGTCCGCGTTGAGGTCGACGCTGCGCAACCGTCGCTCGGTCAGCGCAGGACCGCTTCGACGAGCGCGGGGCCGGGCTCCTCGATCGCGCGCTCGAGCTGATCGGTGAACTCTTCCGCCGTCGTGGCCCTGGTCGCCGGCACGCCCATCCCCGAGGCGAGCGCCACGAAGTCGAGATCCGGTCGTCCGATCTCGAGCATGCTGTGCGCCCTGGGACCGGCGTCGGAGGCCCCCACCCTTCCCAGCTCGATCTCCAAGATGGCGTACGTGCCGTTGTTGACGATCACCGTAGCGACGTCGAGCGACTCGCGGGCCTGGGTCCACAGCGACTGCAACGTGTACATCGCGCTGCCGTCCGCCTCGAGGCTGATGACCTGGCGGTCGGGCGCCGCCACCGCGGCGCCGGTGGCGACGGGCATCCCCTGGCCGATGGCGCCGCCGGTCAGGCAGAGCCAGTCGTGGCGCGGTGCCCCCGCGGTCGCCCCCGAGACGAAGATGCCCGCGGTGTTCCCCTCGTCGGACACGATGGCGCCCTCGGGGAGCAACGCCCCGATGGCGGCGGCCATCGTCTGCGCGGTGAGCGCCCCGGTGGGCCGGTCGGGACGTCCGGCCGACTGCGAGACCGCGGCCTGCACCGGAGCGTCCAGGGCGTCGGCGAGGGCTTCCAGCGCGCCCGGCGCGTCGTCGCCCTCGTCGGCGACGACATGGAGCTCGCAGCCCTCGGGGACCAGGTAGCCGGGCACGTTCGGGTACGCGAAGAACGAAACCGGCGCCGAGGCTCCGGCCAGCACGAGGTGGCGTATCCCTTCGAGCTGCGCGACCACGAACTCCGCGAAGTATCCGAGGCGATCCACCGCCGGAAGCCCCGCGCCCCGCTCGATGCGGGCCGGGAACGTCTCGGCGAGGAGCTTCGCTCCCGCCGTCTCCGCCACCCGGCTGGCGGCCACGAGCCCGCGCGCCCGAACCGCTCCTCCGCCGATGAGCAGCGCGCACGGCTCGCCGGACCGCAGCGCCTTCGCGGCCGCGTTCACCGCCTCCTCGGTGGCGGCGCGGGCACACGGAGGAGGTCCTGGTGAGCCCGGGCCGGGCGAGTCCTCCCAGGACAGGTCGGCCGCCACCACGAGGGTGGCCACCCCGCCCGGTGGCCCGTACGCGCCGGAGACGGCGTCGACCGAGTCGGCCACCAGGGCCTCGGGCGTCGTGGGGGCGCGGTACCAACGCGAGACCGGCCGCGCCAGGCTCTCGATGTCCGACGCGAGCGGCGGGTCGTGACGGCGGTGATACGTGGCGTGGTCACCGACGATGTTGACGATCGGGCTGCGTGCCCGCCGGGCGTTGTGGAGGTTGGCGATCCCGTTGCCGAGTCCCGGCCCGAGGTGCAACAACGTGGCCGCGGGCCGCTCGGCGACACGGCCGTAGCCGTCCGCGGCACCGGTGACGACGCCTTCGAAGAGGCCGAGGACGGGCCGCATGTCGGGCACCGAGTCGAGCGAGGCCACGAACTGCATCTCGGACGTGCCGGGGTTCGTGAAGCAGACGTCGACGCCGCCTGCCACGAGGGTCCGCATGAGCGCCTGGGCGCCGTTCACCTCGGGACCTGGCCCGATCGAACCATCCACCCCGTCGCGTCGCACATCGTCAGCTCCCGCCGTTTCGCATGTCGAAGATCTTGCCGGGGCCGAGGATGCCGTTCGGGTCGAACGCCAGCTTGATGCGCCGCATCAGCTCGAGCTTGGCGGGGTCCTCGAGTTCCTGGAAGTAGCGCTTCTTCTCGGTGCCCACGCCGTGCTCGCCCGATATGGCGCCGCCGAGCCCGATACCCGCCTTGAACAGCTCACGCAGCACCTCGGTGCGGCGGTCGGCGTCCGGCTGGAACACCGACAGATGGACGTTGCCGTCGCCGACATGGCCGCAGCCGGTGACGAGGGCGCCGTGCTCCCGGGCGATCTGTTGCACCGTCTCGAGGTACACCGGGATCGCCGCGCGGGGGACGACCATGTCGACGATGTCGTCGGCGCCGGCCGCCTTGGCGACGAAGAACGCCCGCTCGCGCGCCGAGATCAGCTGGGTGGCGGCGTGGGGCGGGAGCACGTAGACCTCCATCGCCCCCAGCTCGACCAGGAGCTCGCCGAGTGCGGCGACGTCCTCGTCGAGGCGCTCGGCGTGGGTGCTCTCGAGGACGATGACGAGGTAGGCGGCCGCGTCGTCGCGCACCGACTCCGGGATCCCGAGATCGAGACCGGCCGCGCGGGTGATGGCACCCATCGTGAGCGAGTCGACGAACTCGAGGATCATGGGCGCAATCCGTCGTCCGACGATCTTCGGTACGGCCGCGGTGACGTGGTCGACGGTGGTGAACGGGGCGAGGACGGTGGCGCTGTGCTCGAGGCGCGGGTGCAGCTTGAGGGTGGCCTCGGTCACGAACGCGAGGGTCCCCTCCGAGCCGATGATCAGCTGGGTCAGGTCGTAACCGGTGGACGTCTTCACGAACTTGCCGCCGGTGCGGATCACGTCGCCGCTCGGCAGGACCGCCTCCAATCCCAGCACGTGATGGCGGGTGACCCCGTACTTGATCGCTCTCATCCCGCCGGCGTTGGTGGCGACGTTGCCACCGAGCGAGGCACTGCTTTCCCCGGGGAACACCGGGTACACGAGCCCCTGCTCACCGGCGACGCGGTTGAGCTCCTCGAGCGTCACCCCGGGCTGGACCACCGCCACGTGGTTGTCCGTGTCGATCTCGAGGATCCGGTTCATGCGCTCGAACGAGACGAGGATGCCGTCCGGCGTCGGGATGGCCGCGCCCGAAAGGCCCGTGCCGCTGCCGCGCGCCGTGACCGGGACGTGCAGGTCGTCGGCCGTCTTCAAGATGGCGGCCACGTCTTTCGTCGATCCCGGCCGCACGACGGCGAGGGGACGGACGGGGGTGGCCGTCAGGGCTTCGTCGTGCTCGTAGTCGACGGCGATCTGCTCGCCGACCATGACGTGTTCGACACCGACGAGGCCGGAGAGGGCCGCCACGACGTCGGACGGCGTGGCCCCGCTGGGCGACCGCCCGCGCCCCGCGTCCGATTGCAGGTCGGCGGTGTCGGTCATGGCTCCATCCGTGCTTCGTTCTCGAACACCGTTTCGCCCCCGATTCGAACACCGTCTCGGACGAAACCCTAGGGAGAACGGCCGCGTCGTGCCGCTGCGTTGTGCCCGGCGTGGGAACGGTCACCACGGCGCCGTTCGGCCACGGGGGAGGGCGGCATGAGGAACGACCGGCGGAACGGCGTGCAGGTCACGACGCGCTTCGCATTGTTGCGGCGCCGTGGGGAAGGATCTACGCCGTGAATCCGCGGTGAACTGGGTCGACTTCGTCCTGTTGGGCCTCGTCGCGGTCTCCGGCATTCACGGTCTCCGGCTCGGCGCCGTCATGCAGGTGCTGTCCTTCGGCGGGTTCTGGCTCGGCCTCTTCCTGGGCGCACTGATCGCGCCCTCGCTCGCGGGGTTGTCGTCGGGGGCCGGGCGGACCGTCATCGCGCTCGTGGTCGTGTTCGGCATGGCGGCGATCTTCGGGGGGATCGGACGTGTGGCCGGGACCCACTCCAGCCGTCTGCTGCAGCGCATCCGGCTCGGCCCCGTCGACTCGGCGTTCGGCGTCGGTGTCGCCGTCGTGGCGACGCTCCTCGCGGCGTGGCTGGTGTCGAGTTTCCTGGCGAGCAGCCGTTACGTCTCGCTGAACGCCGCCCTCCAGAAGTCGCGCATCGTGCGCGCGCTCGACAATCTCCTGCCGCCGGTGCCGACCGTGTTCGCGGGCGTGGAGCGCTTCCTCGCACAGAACGGCTTCCCCATCGTCTTCGCGGGGTTGCCACCCCAGACGGCTACGCCGGTTCTTCCGCCGGCCAACTCGGCGGTGCGCGCCGCGGTCATCGCCGCGGAGGGGTCGACGGTCCAGATCGAAGGCTCGGGGTGCGGGGTGATCCAGGAGGGCTCGGGCTTCGTGGCGTCGCCCGATCTCGTCGTGACGAACGCGCACGTGGTGGCGGGCATCCCGAGCCCTGTGGTCATCGACGCGGCCGGCCGACACGGCACCACGGTCGTGCTCTTCGATCCGCGTCTCGACATCGCCGTCCTGCGGGTCCCCGGTCTTTCGGACAAACCGCTGCCGCTCGACAACGCAATTGTGGGGAGAGGAACGCTCGGCGTCGTCCTCGGGTATCCCGGAGGGGGCCCCTTCACCTACGCGGGGGCCGGCGTGGCGGCCTCGTTCCAAGCGGTCGGCCTCGACATCTACGGGCGCACCGACACCACGCGCCAGGTCTACGAGCTCGACGCGGTCGTCCAGCCCGGGAACTCGGGCGGACCACTGATCGCTTCCGGGGACGGCCCTTCCATCCCCGATGGGACCGTCCTGGGGGTGGTCTTCGCCCGTTCCACCACCAACTCCAACGTGGGCTATGCCCTGGCGCTGCCCGCGGTGATCAGGGACGTCTCGAGCGTGCAGACATCCACGACGCCGGTGGGCACCGGGGGCTGTGTGTCGTAGCGGTGGCCCAGGCGGGCCGAGCACCCGGGCCGGGCACCAAAGGAGTCCACTGAACGGTTAGAAAGGCCAGGAGCGAGACAGGAGCCAGAAAGGACGCCCGTGGGGCCCCTGCCGATCGAGGACTACGCCATCATCGGCGACACCCACGCTGCGGCGCTGGTGGGGCGCAACGGATCGATCGACTGGCTGTGCCTGCCGCGCTTCGACTCCGGCGCCGTCTTCGCCCAGCTGCTCGGCGACGAGTCCCACGGCTTCTGGCGCATCGCGCCCGCGACCGACGCGTACCAGGTGTCCCGCCGCTACCGGCCCGACACCCTGGTCCTGGAGACGGACTTCGAGACCGCCGACGGCGCCGTGCAGGTCATCGACTGCATGCCCATCCGCGAGGACAACCCGCAGGTCGTCCGCGTCGTCAAGGCCCTGCGCGGGCGCGTCGACATGAAGATGGAGCTCGTCATCCGCTTCGGTTACGGCTCGGTCATGCCCTGGGTCCACCGCGTCGACGGGATGCTGGCGGGCATTGCGGGGCCCGACGCGTTGGCCTTGTGGACACCGATCCACACTGAGGGCCGGGACTTCCGCACCGTCGCCGAATTCACCGTCGGCGCGGACGAGCACGTCCCCTTCGTCCTCGTCTGGTACCCGTCCCACTGGCAGTGCCCGCCCCGGCCGATCGACGCCCGCTACGCCGTCACCGACACCGAGACCTGGTGGCGCGAATGGGTGTCACGCTGTACCTACCAGGGCGAGTGGCGCGACCAGGTGGTGCGCTCTCTCATCACACTGAAGGCGCTCACGTACAACCCGACGGGCGGCATCGTGGCCGCGGCGACCACCTCGTTGCCCGAGACGCTCGGCGGCGAGCGCAACTGGGACTACCGCTACTGCTGGCTGCGCGACGCCACGCTCACCCTCGAGTCGCTCATGCGCGGCGGTTACCACGGCGAGGCCATGGACTGGCGCAACTGGCTCGTGCGGGCGGTGGCCGGCGACGTCTCCCAGCTGCAGATCATGTACGGGCCGGGCGGCGAGCGTCGTCTCGACGAGTGGACGGCGGATTGGCTGCCCGGGTACGAGGGCTCGACTCCCGTGCGGATCGGCAACGCGGCGTCGCGGCAGTTCCAGCTGGACGTCTACGGCGAGGTGCTCTCCGCGTTGTACGAGGCGTGCACCGTGGGGAGCACGCTGTCCCAGTCGGCGTGGGATCTCCAGATGGTCATGGCCGAGTTCGTCGAGCGCACCTGGACCGAGCCCGACGAGGGGATCTGGGAGGTCCGGGGCCCGCGGCGCCACTTCACCCACTCCAAGGTGATGGCCTGGCTGGCGCTCGACAGCGTCATCCGGACGGTCGAGGAGTTCGGACAGGAGGGACCGGTCGACCGATGGCGGGCGGTGCGGGAGCACATCCACGACGAGGTCCTGGCCAAGGGCTACGACGAGGACCTCGGTGCGTTCACGCAGTACTTCGGCTCGCGCTCGCTCGACGCCAGCCTCCTCATGATCCCGCTCGTGGGGTTCCTCCCCGCGACCGACCCCCGCGTGCGGTCGACCATCGAGGCGATCGAACGCGACCTGACCGAGGACGGGTTCGTGCTGCGCTACCGGTCCGAGGACTCGAGCGACGTCGACGGGCTGCACGGCAAGGAGGGCGCCTTCCTGGCCTGCTCGTTCTGGATGGCCGACTGCATGTACCTCCTCGGCCGTGAGGAGGACGCCCGCCGGCTGTTCGAGCGCCTGCTCGCGCTGTGCAACGACGTGGGCCTGTTGTCCGAGGAGTACGACGTGGCGGCCGGGCGACAGGTGGGGAACTTCCCCCAGGCCTTCTCGCACGTGTCGCTGGCCAACGCGGCATTCAACCTGAGCGGGCACCTGGGACTCGACGTGGAGGAGGACCCCAAGGAGGAGCGCAGGCGGCGCCACGCCACCGCGGTCCTCCAGGCGAAGTGGATCACCGCGACCCGGTCGCGCGGGCCGCGCGCCAATTTGTCCGCACGGTCGCGACTGGTACGGAGGAGGGGGTAACCCGTTGCGAGCGCTCACCGTGCAACCGATGACCGCCAACTCGGCGCGTCTCGACGACGTGCCCGAGCCACCCGAGACCGACGGTCCGGTGCTCGTCGAGACGCTCGGCGTGGGCGTGTGCGGCACGGACGTCGAGATCGTCTCCGGCGCCTACGGGTGGGCGCCGCCGGGGCGCGACCGGCTCGTGCTCGGCCACGAGTCGCTCGGACGCGTGCTCGAAGCACCTGCGGGCGGGGAACTCGCCCAGGGCGATCTGGTCGTCGGCATCGTGCGGCGTCCCGACCCGGTGCCGTGTCCCAACTGTGCGGTGGGCGAATGGGATTTCTGCCGCAACGGCCAGTACACCGAGCGGGGCATCAAGGGTCACGACGGCTACTGCTCCGAGCGATACCGCATCACCCCCGACTTCGCCGTCAAGGTCGACGCGTCTCTCGGGACCCTCGGCGTCCTGCTCGAGCCGACCACCGTCCTGGCCAAGGCCTGGGAACAGGTCGAGCGCATCGGGAGCCGCGCCCGCTTCGAGCCGCGCACCGTCCTCGTCACCGGAGCCGGGCCCATCGGGCTCCTCGCCGCGATGTTCGGAGTCCAGCGCGGGCTCGACGTGCACGTGATCGACCAGGTCACGAGCGGGCCGAAACCCGAGCTCGTGCACGATCTCGGGGCCACGTACCACACCGGCACCGTGGCCGACTCCTGCGACCACCCTGACGTGGTCATCGAGTGCACGGGTGTCGGCTCGCTCGTGTTCGATGCGGCCGCCCACCTCGGTCCGAACGGCGTCCTCTGTCTGACGGGCGTGTCGTCGGGGGGCCGGTCGCTGGACATCGACGCCGGCATGCTGAACCGTTCGATGGTGCTCGCCAACGAAGTCCTGGTCGGTTCGGTGAACGCCAATCGGCGCCACTACGAAGCGGCCGTCGCCGCGCTGGCCAAGGCCGACGCGGCGTGGCTGGGGCGGCTGATCACGCGGCGTGTCCCGCTCGAGCGGTGGGCCGAGGCACTCGAGCGCCAGCCGAACGACGTCAAGGTCGTGATCGAGATCGGGGCCTGACGTGGCGCGCGCGATCGAGTCGGGACCCGACGTGGCGCACGCGATCGAGGCCGGGGCCTGACGTGGCGGACACCGACGCCGACCCGCCGGAAACGACCACCGAGATCGCCCCGGGCGTCATCCAGATCGACACCCTGCTCGGTGGGTGGGAGCAGGTCACCGCCGGCTACCTGCTCACCGGCGACACCCCGGTCCTCGTCGAAACGGGGAGCCAGACATCGGTCCCCGCCCTCCTCGCCGCCCTCGGCGGCCTCGGGGTGGATGCCGGGGAGCTCGCGGGGGTGGCGGTGACCCACATCCACCTCGACCACGCCGGCGGGGTCGGGGACGTGGCCCGCGCCTTTCCGTCCGCCACGGTGTACGTCCACGCCAAGGGCGCTCGCCATCTCGTCGACCCGACGCGCCTCATCGACTCCGCGGCGCGCGTCTACGGCCCGTTGCTCGACTCGCTGTACGGCCGGCTCGACCCCACGCCCGCCGAGCGGGTCCACGTGCTCGAGGACGGAGAGGAACTGCGCGTGAGCGCCCGGCGCGTGCTCACGACGGTGGATTCGCCCGGCCACGCCAAGCACCACCTGGCGTTGCACGACTCCGAGAGCGGCATCCTCTTCGCGGGCGACGCGGTCGGGGTGCGGCTCCCCGACGCCGGCGTGTTGCGGCCGTCGACGCCCCCGCCCGACTTCGATCTCGACCAGGCGCGGCACTCGCTCAAACGCTTTGCGGCGCGCCGGCCGGCGGGCCTGGCGCTCGCCCACTACGGGCTCCTCGAGGATCCTCTGGCCGTGCTCGAAGAAGCCGACGCCACCCTGCGGCGGTGGGCCGAGGTGGCCGAGGCCGCGTGGCAGAAGGGCGAAGACATCGCGGCCGCACTGGACGAGGCGTTCGGCCATGACCTGGTGGCGGTGGACGACGCGCACCGGACCAAGCTCGAAACGCTGTCGGGCGTCCACTCGAACGCGGCGGGGTTCCGGCGCTGGCTCGAGACCCGCAACGCGTCCGGAGAGGCGTCGCCCGCCGCCGACGCCCAAGCAGCCGCGACCACCGAAGCGACGAAGCCTCCGGACCGAACGCACAGGAGCGGGGAGAGAACGTGGCCATCCTGACGAGCCCGTCGGTCGACACCGTCACCGAGACGCTCGAGCGCGACGGGTACGCGGTGGTCGAGCAGATGTTCGCGGCCGACGACGTCGCCGCGGCGCGCGACGACCTGCGCCGGGTGCTCACCACCACGCCCTCGGGCCGCAACGCCTTCGAGGGGGCGCACACCCGGCGCGTGTACGCGCTGTTCGCCAAGACGCGCACCCTCGACGGCGCGGCCACTCACCCCCTCGTGCTGGGCGTCCTCGACCGGGTCCTCGGGCACTACCAGTTGAGCGCCCCGACCGGCATCGAGATCGCGCCCGGCGAGGTCGCGCAGATCCTGCACTACGACGACGCCGTCTACCCCCTGCCCCGCCCGCACGGCGAGGTCGTGCTGAACACCATGTGGGCGCTCGACGACTTCACCGAGTCGAACGGCGCGACCCGCATCGTCCCCGGCAGCCACCGTTGGACCGACACGCGCCCGGACGCCGCCACCGCCACCGTCCCCGCCGAGATGTCCGCGGGGTCGGTGCTCTTCTATGTGGGGAGCCTGTGGCACGGCGGCGGCGCCAACCAGACCGACCGGGCGCGCCTCGGCGTGGTCCTCGAGTACGTGGCGTCCTGGCTGCGGCCGCAGGAGAACCACTACCTGGCGGTGCCCGTCGACACCGTGCGCGCCCTGCCCGAGCGCCTGCAGGAGCTGCTCGGCTACAACATCCACCCGCCGTTCATGGGCTACGTCGACGGCCGCCACCCGCGCCGTGCTCTTCGAGCGCGACGCCCCCAGCCCTGACGCCGATGACGCCACTCCGAGGTCGGCACGCATGACCCCACGCCGATGACAGTCGTGTCGCGGCGCCGGTTCCTCGGAGCGGCGGCCGCCGGCATCACCGGGAGCGCGGCGGGCTCGGTCCTTTCGGCCTGCTCCGCCTCGCCGCGGCCGGCCGCGGTGCACGCCAACGGGACCGGTCGCGCCACCGCGCTCCTGCGCGCCGGCTCACGCCCGTTCCCCTCGCGGCGGGCGGGGACCGACATGCTCCCCAAGATCCGCCACGTCGTGGTGCTCATGATGGAGAACCACTCGTTCGACAATTACTTCGGCATGCTGGGGCGGGGCGACGGCTTCTCGCTGGACGGCTCGGGGAGCCCGACCAATGCCAACCCCGCGCCGGACGGCAGCACCGTCGTGGCGACGCACGCCACCTCGGTGTGCCAGGCCCACGTCGACGTCTCCCAGAGCTGGACGGCGAGCCACATCGCCTGGGACCACGGCAAGAACGACGGGTTCGTCCGCGCCACCGGCCCCGACCCGATGCACTACTTCACCGGGGAGGACCTGCCCTTCTACTACTCGCTCGGACGGACCTTCCCGCTGTGCGACCGGTGGTTCGCGTCGGTGATGGCGCAGACGTATCCCAACCGGAAGTTCCTCCTCGCGGGCTCCGCGTTCGGGCTCGTCGACGACTCGTTCCCGTCCCAGGCCGCGCATCCGTTGCGGTCGAACGGGCCGACCACCATCTTCGAATCGCTCGACGCTCACGGCATCGACTGGAAGGACTACTACTCCGACCTCCCGAGCGTCCTGCTGTTCCCCTATCTGGCGTCGTCGGCCCACACGGGCCGGTTCGTCAAGATGAACCAGTTCTTCACCGACGCCGCCGCGGGCACGCTGCCGTTCTTCAGCATGGTGGAGCCCAACTACGGCACCGGGTCCGAGGAGAACCCCCAGGACGTGCGCAACGGCGAGCTGTTCGCGTCTCAGGTCATCAATGCCGTGATGACGAGTCCGGCGTGGTCGAGCACGGTCCTGTTCTGGCTGTACGACGAGCACGGTGGCTACTACGACCACGTCCCGCCGCAGCCCGCGGTGCCGCCCGACGACATCGCGCCCAACGTGTCCTCGGCCGCCATGGAAGGCGACCACTACAGCTACACGGGCTTCCGGGTGCCGGCGGTCGTCGTGTCGCCGTGGGCCAGACGCGACTACGTGTCGCACGTGGTCCACGACCACACGTCGATCCTCAAGTTCGTCGCCACGAAGTGGAACCTCCCTGCCCTCTCCGACCGCGACGCCAACGCCAGCAACCTGCTCGACACCCTCGACCTGCAGGCGTCCACCCCGCCCTTCCTGACGCCCCCCGCCCTGGCGGCCCCGGCCGGAGTGGGCCCGGGCGAGGTGGCGTCGTGCACAGCCGCTTCGGCCGCGCCAGCCTCCTCCTGACAGCCGGCCGCCCGGCTCTCGTCGCCTGATCCAGTCCGGCCCGCGGGGCGCCGAAAGGGCCCGGAACCCCTGATATCCCCGTCACCCCGCGGCGGGCCGCGACAGTGCTCTGACCAGGGATTCCACCCACCGAGATCCGCAACAGCGGCGCAACGAGCGAAAGGTGCCGGTCGCTCGCCCGTTCCCCTTCCGAGCGGCTGGAAGCGCCGCTTGTGACCCTGGGAGGGGACAGGTCATGCACAAGCGAGCGTCGCACCGACGCAGCATCAGACGATCGAAGCTCCTTTTGGTGGCCGTCGGCAGCCCGACCGTGGCGGCGATGGCACTTGCATTCGGCGCGGCAGGCCCGGCGTCGGCCGCCTCCGGGCCGCTCGCTCCGGGCGTGCAGAGCGCAACGCCGGGGCCCGTGACGCCGGTTCCCCTGCCGATCTCGGTCGGCTCCGTCCCGGCGGTGGGCCCGCTCGTCGCGCCCGGTTCGGTGTCGTCCACGCCGGCGTCGTCGCCGGCGCCCGCGCCCGGGGCGGTCAAGGCCCAGGCGTCGAGCGCGCAGATCACCGTCACCCCGAACTCGAACCTCACCAACGGACAGCAGGTGCAGGTGAAGGGGTCGGGCTTCGCGGCGAGCTCGGCCGGCGGCATGGCCGAGTGCAACTCCACTCCCAACCAGCCGAACGATCAGGTCTACGGCAACAACGTGCCCGTGGGTTGCACCAACCCCTTGCAGTCGCTCGTGGCGACCGACGCCACGGGGTCGTTCAGCTACACGTTCACGGTCAAGACCGGCACCATCGGCCCGCCCACCCAGGGCAAGGACAGCTCGGGCGGCGACAGTGCGGCCGACTCCGCCAAATACCCCTGCCCGCCCACCGCGGCACAGCAGGCCCAGGGGATCACCTGCAGCATCACATACGGTGACGCATCGGGGAACCAGGGCTCGGCCAACATCACGTTCGCGGGCGGGTCGTCCAGCACCGGCTCGAATGGCCCGGCAGCCACCGGCACCACCGCGGCGGGAGCGGGCGGCGGTTCCACCGGCACCACCGCGGCCGGAGGCGGCGGGTCCGGCTCGGCCTCAGGCCCCACGGCCGGCGCCACCGACAGCGCCGGTGGGACCGGCGCCACCGCAGCGTCAGGTGGCGGCCCGCTGCCCTTCACCGGTTTCGGGGTCGGCATGTGGCGGCTCGCGCTCCTGGGCGTCCTGCTCACCGGCCTCGGCGTCTCGATGGTCGTCGCCTCCCGGCGGCCGGGCGCAGTCAGGCGTCGCGTGGCCCGCGTCGGCTCGTTCGTCGTGTCGATGGTGGGCTCGTGGTCGTTCCTGAGATCAGCCGGCCACGCCCGCCAGCGGCGCAGGTCGCTGATCCCGCGCGTGCTCACCGGCCACTAGCCCCGCCACGGGGCGCGTGGCCGTCCGGAAGAGCGCGCCGGACGTCTGAGTCGCGACGGACTTCGTCATCCGGCGAAGTGCCGCTCCGGCCGCACCCGCGGTGTTCCCGGGCAGGGGCGGGCGGGCCCTCGTAACATTGCGTGGTGCCTCTGTTCCTTGACCGGCACGACGCGGCCGGGGCGACCGCCCAGGACATCGCCGCCGCGCACGAGCTCGACCTCGCCGTCCAGGACCGGTACGGGGTCCGGTACGTGACGTACTGGTTCGACGACGCCGAAGGGACC
>DATGKD010000004.1:0-2240 GCA_035294855.1 Acidimicrobiales bacterium | reverse complement strand
GCGGCCGATGACCTGCCCCGCGATGAGCAGGCCGGCCAACGCGGCGATCCCGCCGAACACCGTCAATGCGATCGACTCGGGCCTGAGCGATCGTTGCGCTTTCGCGAGGGTGTCGGCGCGGGAGTTGCTGATGACGAGTGGGGTCCCGGCGGGGATCACCCCGGCGATCTCGTTCTGCACGGCCGCGTCGTTGCGGGCGCCTCCTGCGACCTTCACCGCCGTCTCGGCGTAGTTGACGCAGCACCCGAGCAGTTGGCGTGTGAGTGCCGGGGTGAAGTACGCCAGCTCGGTCGCCTGGCTGTCGATGTCGTCGGCGAGGATCGTATGGCTGTCCACCACCAGACCGACGAGCCGTGCGTTCACCGTCCGATAAGGAGCGACGGCCGCCGTGCCGAACTGGGGAGAAAGTGTCTGCGCGTTGGTGTAGAGCCCGAGCAGGACGCGGTCGCCGACATGAAGGTGAAGGGCCGCGGCGGGTCCGGCCAGCATGGCGACCTCGTCGGCGCGCGCCGCATTCGGCAGACGCCCCTCGGTCACACTGAGCCGGTCCGTCGTGAGGCCGAAGCCGTCGACGCTCCCGAGCCCGTTGCCGGCGGTGGTGGGGAAGTAGGGATCGTTGACGGGGGCCCCGTTGGGTGCGACCGGCAGCACGTCGATGCCCACGCCCGTCGAAACGCGCTCGACGTGGGGGAGGTGCGCGATCGTGCGCACCAACCCGGGGTTGTACCCGGTGTCGAGGCCCGCGGCCGGGTTGAGCACGGCGGTGCCGACGCCGAGGTCCGAAGGGTTGGTGCTCGCCAGGTATGTCGCGAACGACGACTGCGTCCGTCGTGCCGCCGCCACCGCGCCCAGCGCCAGCCCGCCGACCAGGCCGATCACCAGCACGAGAGCGAGGTAGCCACCCCGCCGCGCCGCGAACGTCGCCCGGACGCGGTACCAGGCGAAGCGCAGGACGTGTCCGCTCACCGGGCGATGCCTTCTTCGGTCCGGCCTTCCCGGCCCGCTCCTATCGTCCACACGCCCGCCCGCCACACGCCCGCTCGCGCCATCCCTCGCTCCGACCTCCGCCGACGCGTCGATGCGGCTCGCCGATGCGTCACTGCGCGCCGAGTTCACGGCCGGTCCATCCGCGGCCTACCGACCCCTCAGTGGAGTGTGGCCGACGCCCGGCGAGGAACCAAGGTGGCTACCCGGTGGAGGAGCCCCGTGCCAGCACCACGTCCCGGCGCCGGCGCCCGTTCCCTGAGCCGGTGCCGCCCCCGCCCGCCCCGTCCTCGTCACGTGGCACCGCACCATCGCGCAAGACCACCGAGTTGGTGCGCACGGCCGCCACCCGGGGGCCAGGCAGCACGATGCCCACCAGGTTGAGGGGGTCGGCGCCGTTCAGCCGCACCGTCTCGCCGTTACGCGACGAACGCCGCACCCGCCGCAGGTCTTCGACCGCTTCGGGCAGCGCGTACTGCTCGCCCGCAAAACCCGTGACGAACCGGCCGCCCCGGACGATGCCGCGTGCCTCGAGCCGTCGCAACGCCCACAGCAGCTCGCGCCACGGCAACGCGAGGTCCTCACGCGCCATCAGGTCCCAGAACACCACGCCCCAGCGCGCCAGGAGCTGACCGGCCACCTGCTCTGCCAGCGTGTCGCGGTCCTCGTCGGTGCCTTGCGGGGGAAGGAGCGCCCAGCGCCCCTCGCCTCCCTCGCGCCACGTCGGCACTCGCCGGCCACCCACGCGCATGCGCTGTTCCTGGCGCTGGCGGCGTCTCCACGCCTCGCGCGCGGACAGCAGCGAGCGCACCGCTTGGAACCCGTCGGCCGTGACGATGCCCCGCGCCACCAGGTCCCAGAGCCCTTCCTCCACCTCGACCGGAAGCCGCTCCGTCGCCTTGCGCAGCTCCCCATGGAACATGGCACCGTGCTGCCGCAGCGCGTCCAGGACGTCGCGCGCCGGCCCGTGGACCGGCTCCGCCGGGTACGCGTCACCGCGAGCCGCCGACAGGAGCCACGGCAGGTCGTCGCGCAGTGCGAACGTCACGGGTGTCGCTCGTGACGGCGTCGCCGATCCGCGCCGTGGCGAGTCGTCGGAGTCGGCGGCCCGCAGCGACAGGCGACCCCAGACGAGCTCACCCGACCGGCACAGGTCTTCGAGCCAGCGGTGCTGGAAGCCCTCGACGCGCGCCGGCAGGATCGCCTCCTCCCACGCGCCCGCGGGGATCTCGAACCCCTGCAGCTGGTCGACGACG
>DATGKD010000003.1:0-3362 GCA_035294855.1 Acidimicrobiales bacterium | reverse complement strand
AACTACTACGGCATTGGCCACGAGAGCAACGACAACTACGTGGCCATGGTGAGCGGCCAGGCGCCGAATCCCCAGAACCAGGGCGACTGCCCGATCTTCTCCGACTTCGCGAGCACCGGCGTCGTCGTCCCGCCCGGCCAGCTGGTGGGGACGGGCTGCGTGTTCCCAATCTCGGTACCGACGGTCGGCAACCAGCTCACGTCGGCGGGGCTCACCTGGAAGGGCTACATGCAGGACATGGGGAACATCCCCACGCGCGAGTCCGCGGCCTGCGGGCACCCTGCGCTCGACAGCCAGGACCCGACGCAATCCGCGGTGGCCGGTGACGGCTATGCGACCCGTCACGACCCGTTCGTCTATTTCCACTCGGTCATCGACAACGCCGCGTACTGCGCAGCCCATGTGGTCTCACTGGGCACGTCGAGCGGCACGTCCAATGGCCTGGCGAAGGACCTGCACGCGGTGCGGACCACGCCGAACCTGTCGTTCATCGTCCCCAACCTGTGCCTCGACGGGCACGACTACCCGTGCACCAACCAGACCGCACCCGCCACGAGCGCCGTCGGGGACGCCGACGCCTTCCTCCGGACGTGGGTCCCGCTCATCACCCAGTCCCCGGCCTACAAGAAGGACGGCTTGCTGGCCGTGGTGTTCGACGAGGCGGCCGGGCCCCCGTCGGGTGACTCGAGCGCCTGCTGCGGCGAGACGCCCGGTCCGAACTCACCGCTGCCGGGCATCACCGGTCCCGGCGGCGGTCGCACGGGGGCCGTGCTGCTCTCGCCGTTCGTGAAGGGCGGAACGGTGTCGGCGACCGGGTACAACCACTACTCGCTCCTGGCGACCATCGAGAACCTCTTCGGCCTGGCTCGCTTGGGCTACGCGCAGAGCGCCCCCGCCACCTTCGGCAGTGACATCTTCACGACCCCGGTGCGCTGATCTCGCCTCGCCGACCGGCTCCCCGCTCGAATGACCCGCTGCTGACGGCCGCCCGCTGAAGTCGCGCCCGTAAGCTTCGACCCGGCGCCCGCGTCGCGCCCGCGGGCCGGGTTCACGAAGGACGGGGAGGACGGGCCATGGAGTCGACGACCATTCCCGACACGGTCCCTCAGGAACGGACCCTCGTCACCGAGATCCCCGGACCGCGTTCGCGGGCGTTGTCCGCACGGCGGGCCCGGGCGGTGCCCGCGGGGGTGGGAACGACGCTTCCGGTCTTCGTGGCCCGCGCGGGCGGCGGGATCCTCGAGGACGTGGACGGCAACCGCCTCATCGACTTCGGGTCGGGGATCTCGGTGACGAACGTCGGCAACAGCGCGCCGCGCGTCGTGGCGGCGGTCACCGAACAGGCGCGCCGCTTCACGCACACGTGCTTCCAGGTCACGCCGTACGAGGGCTACCTCGAGGTGTGCGAGCGGCTCAACGCCCTCACCCCGGGGACGCACGACAAGCGGACCTTCCTCGTCAACTCGGGCGCCGAGGCGGTGGAGAACGCCGTGAAAGTCGCCCGTTACGCCACCGGGCGACCAGCCGTTGTGGCGTTCGA
This sequence comes from Acidimicrobiales bacterium, assembly GCA_035294855.1. Classification (GTDB taxonomy): domain Bacteria; phylum Actinomycetota; class Acidimicrobiia; order Acidimicrobiales; family UBA8190; genus DATGKD01. Next base: position 1,822 of record DATGKD010000003.1, on the reverse strand, counting down.
CCACGGCTTCCACGGCCGGACCCTTCTGACGATGAGCCTCACGGGCAAGGCCATGCCCTACAAGCAGGGCTTCGGGCCCTTCGTGGGTGAGGTGGTGCGCGTCACGTACTCGGATCCCTTCCGGAAGAGGGGGCGGCTCGACGAGACACTCGATCTCCTCGAGACGACGGTGGGCGCCCACTCCATCGCGTGCGTCGTCGTCGAGCCGATCGCCGGCGAGGGTGGCTTCGTCGTTCCCGAGACGGGGTGGCTGCGAGGCCTGGCCGAGTGGTGCTCGGCCAACGGCGTCGTGTTCGTGGCGGACGAGGTGCAAACCGGTTTCGGACGCACGGGGATGTGGTTCGCGTGTGAGCACGAAGGCGTCGTTCCCGACATCGTGACGACGGCGAAGAGCCTCGGAGGCGGACTGCCGATCGCGGCGGTGACGGGCCGCGCCGAGCTCATGGACACCGTCCACCCCGGCGGCCTGGGCACCACCTTCGGTGGCAACCCGCTGTCGTGTGCGGCCGCCCTGGCCGCCATCGACACGATCGAGGCCGACGGGCTGCTCGCGCGAGCCCGGCGGCTCGGCGCCCTCATGTCCACGCGCCTCCAAGCCCTGGCGAGCGCCCACCCGATGATCGGTGAAGCCCGAGGCCGGGGCGCCATGGTGGCCATCGAATTCGTGGGGGAGGACGGCAGCACGCCCGACAAGGCCGCCGCGCTCCGGGTGGCGAGCGCGTGCCACGCCGAGGGCATGGTCGTGCTCACGGCCGGCACCTACGGCAACGTCATCCGCCTCCTGCCGCCGCTCGTCATGCCGGACCACCTCGCGGCCGAGGGCCTCGACATCCTGGAGCGTGCCGTGGCGGCAGCCTGAAAGGTCGCGGCGTCGGCGCGAGAGGGGCGCGCCGTCAGGAGTCGAGCGCGGACATGACGTGCTTGATGCGCGTGTAGTCCTCGAACCCGTAGACCGACAGGTCCTTGCCGTAGCCGGAGTGCTTGAATCCCCCGTGCGGCATCTCCGCCACCAGGGGTATGTGCGTGTTGATCCACACGCACCCGAAGTCGAGGCTCTTGGCCATGCGCATGGCCCGCCCGTGGTCCTTGGTCCACACCGAGGAGGCGAGGCCGTACTCGACACCGTTCGCCCACCGCAGCGCTTCGTCCTCGTCACCGAATCGCTGGACGGTGATGACCGGCCCGAAGACCTCCTCCTGGACGATGGCGTCATCCTGGCGGACGTCGCTCACGACGGTCGGCTCGAAGAAATAGCCACGCCCGGCCACCTGGTGGCCACCGGCGCGCACCTGCGCGTGGTCGGGCAACGCGTCGACGTACGACCTCACGCGGGCAAGTTGACCCGGGTTGTTGAGAGGGCCGTAGTCCGCATCCTCCACGTCCGGACCGCCCACGGTCTGGTGGCCGGCCTGCTCGACCAGTGCGGCCGCGAAGTCGTCGGCCACGCGCGGGCCGGCGAGCACCCGGGTGGCGGCCGTGCAGTCCTGCCCTGCGTTGAAGAAGCCCGCCACGGCGATCCCCTCGGCCGCCCGGGCCACGTCCGCGTCGTCGAACACGATGACCGGGGCCTTGCCGCCGAGCTCGAGGTGGACGCGCTTCACGTCGTGCGCGGCCGCCTCGGCGACCTGCATTCCGGCGCGCACCGACCCGGTGATCGACACCATCTGCGGGACCGGGTGGTTCACGAGCGCCCGGCCGGTGTCCCGGTCGCCCGTGACGACGTTGAACACCCCCGGCGGGAAGAACTCCTGGGCGACCTCCCCGAGGAGGAGGGTGGACGCCGGAGTCGTGTCGGACGGCTTGATGACCAGCGTGTTGCCTG
>DATGKD010000002.1:0-3137 GCA_035294855.1 Acidimicrobiales bacterium | reverse complement strand
TGGTGTTTGCCTGTGAGGTCGTGGGGTTCGGAATGCCCACGGACATCCCCACCCAGAGCCCGAGGCAAATGAACATCAAAACCGTGACGATCACCAGGATGCGGCTATACCAGCGAGAGGCTGGGATAACTCGAACTGACTGATCCGGCGGGTTGCCCCCGCTGGCCGGATCAGTCACGGAGCTTTCGCGCTGGTCAGACCGGAGTTCCGACTTGCCGCGGCACGTCCACGTGACCGTTGGTGTAACCGTCGACGTTCTCCACGGTGACCTGGTGGTCTCGGATCACCACCCTCTTGTCGGTATTGGGGTGGCGAAACGACTCAACGAAGAGCTTGGCCGCTGCCACCAGCGACGTTCCTAGCTGCCTCGCCATGACCTGCACCCCCTGTTCGGGATTACGGACCGCCCTCGGCTACTCCACTTTGCACCACTCTACGACCCTTTCGCGCCCAGTGACACCCCTTTTCCCCACTCCCCTCCACCTTCGCTCCACTCAACGATCCTGCGACGAAGATCGGATGACGACCAGGCTCATCCCCAGCGCAGCGCTCTGGCCGCTCCCTGGGGGAGTCAGCGAGGAGGGAGTCCATGGTGCGTCAACTAGATAGTCCCCAGTCAATGGGGCCGTTGCTCGACATCGGTGAGATCGCGCAACGATCCGGTATGGCGGCCTCGGCCCTCCGGTACTACGAGCACGCCGGCATCATCGACAGCGAGGCGCGCCTGGGCCTTGGCCGCCAGTACCGCCCCGAGGTGTTGCAGACCCTGGCGGTCGTGGCGATCTGTCAGGAGGCCGGGTTCACCCTTGCCGAGATCCGGGCGCTCTTGTCGACACAGGGTCGCCGTGGGTGGAAGGCGCTCGTCGAGCACAAGCGCGACGAGCTGCGCGCCCGGGCGGCCCGCCTGGCTTCGGTGGCCGAGCAGCTGGACCACGCCATCGGTTGCCCGAGCCCCAACGTCCTCGACTGCGAGCACTTCCAGTCCGTGCTGCAGCGAGCGCTGCCGGTTGCCAAGCGGTCAACGACCCCGATGGACCGCCCGGGCGCGCGCTCGTAGCCCGCGTTACCTTGGCCGTCGATGACGGTCGACGGCGATGACGGTTCGATGTCGGTGACGGTTCGATGTCGGTGACAGGCCCGTGGCTCGGAGACGCTTGCAGTCTCGTCGACGCATTCCGGGCGAAGGAGCTCTCGCCGGTCGAGACCCTCGACGCGTGTATCGACGCTATCGAGCGCTCGCCGCTGAACGCGTTCAGCTTCACCGACTTCGATCGCGCCCGCGAGCAGGCGTCGAGCGCGGAGGTGGCCTTACCCTTCGGGGGCGTGCCGTTTGGCGTCAAGGAGCTCGAATACGTCGAGCACTGGCCCTACACCGAGGCGTCGGTGGTGTTCCGCGACCGGGTCTCGGACTTCGACCAGACCTCGGTGGCCCGGCTGCGCCGTGCCGGCGCGGTGCTCGCCGCCCAGACGACGGCCAGCGAGTTCGGCGGCATCAACTGCACCTCGACCGAGCTCCACGGCACCACGCGCAACCCCTGGAACCCGGCGCGCACGCCGGGTGGTTCGTCCGGGGGCTCGGCCGCAGCGGTCGCGGGCGGCCTGTTGCCGATCGCCACCGGCAGCGACGGAGGGGGGTCGATCCGCATCCCCGCCGGCTTCACCGGTTTGTTCGGTCTGAAGGCCACCTACGGCCGGATCCCGAAGGGGCCGCACGCCGGCATCCAGCCGCTCACCACGTCGCTCGGGTGCATGGCGCGCTCGGTGCGCGACGTCGCGCGGTTCTTCGACGTCTGCAACGGGTTCGATCAGCGCGACCCTCTCAGCCTGCCCCGGGTGGAGGGCTTCGAGGCCGGCCTCGGCGGCCATGACCTCGCCGGACGGACCGTGGCCATCTGCGTCGATCTCGGCATCGCACGCGTCCGCCAAGAGGTGGCCGACCTCGTCGTGCAACGCGCCGAGGCCCTCGCCAAGGCGGCCGGCCTCCGTGTGGTGGAGGTCACGTCGTCGCTGCCGCCGCTCAAGGGACAGTGGGCGATGGCCGGCATGGTCGGCTTCGTGGCCGACCTCGGTGAGGCCTATCCGGCGTGCGTCGACGACATCTCGCCCGAGATGCGACTCGGGCTCCAAGGCGCGCAGCAGCGCTACAACCTCGAGCGAGCCGCGTCGATCGAGTCCTACCGTCGGCGCCTCAACGAGGCGATGGCCGACCTGTTCGACGCGGCCGACTTCGTCATGGCGTCGACCAATCCGGATGTCGCCTTCGCCGCGGAAGGCCCACCACCGTCCACGATCCCGGGTGCCGACCTGATCCACGAAGTCGGCTTCGCCCGGGCGATCATGAACAACGCCGCGCTGACCGCACCGTCGAACCTCAACGGGAGCCCGGCCATGAGCATCCCGGTGGGGCTCGTCGACGGCCTGCCGGTCGGGCTGCAGGTGCTCGCCGCCCACCACTCCGAGGCGTGGATGCTCGACCTGGCGCTCGTCGCCGAGCGGGAGCTCGGCTGGCCGCTCGTCGCCCCGGGATCACCCCACGCCCGGGCGCACGGCGCCTGACCTCACCACCCGCGCAGGTCGACGGGCCACTCCTCCAGCACGTCCGCTCCCTCGGCCACGTGCATCGCGCGGTGATACGCCACCGTGGGGTCGACGTGGGCGGGTATGACCCGGACCCGGTCTCCCACGCGCACCGGGTGCGCAGGCTGGAACGTCAGGTGCTCGTCCGAGCAGAACCAGACGTCTCCGCCCTCGACGGCGGGGTTGCCGTGGTCCATGCCGAGGGCCTTGAGGCCGCAGTCGGCGACGGCCCACCCCCTCGTCGACACCGAGATCACCGTGGCCAGCACGTACACCGCCTGGCGGAAGGGGAGCCCCAGCGTTCCGTAGGCGGTGTCCATCAATGCGTAGGACCCCGCTTGGATCTCGGTGGCCCAGGTGTTCAGGTCGTAGGTGCCCGTGCCGCCGGCGGAGACGAGCTCGCCGCCCACCGATTCGTGGGCGACGACGAGCTTCTCCATCGCCTGTGCGGTCAGCGCGGCGCGCCGGGCACGGTCGGCTTCGCCCACGGCGTGGCCCTCGTAGCCCATGACGCCGCGCACGGACAGGCCGCGGGCGCGCGCCACCTCCGCGAGCCGGCC
>DATGKD010000001.1:0-14808 GCA_035294855.1 Acidimicrobiales bacterium | reverse complement strand
CTGGAACGCCGCGGTGATGGTGATCCGCGCCAACCATCGGAGTGAAGGGATCGGAGGGCATCTCGCCACGTACGCGAGCTCGGCCGCACTGTACGAAGTGGGCTTCAACCATTTCTTCCGGGGGAAGTCCGACGGGGGCTTCGGGGACCTCGTCTACTTCCAGGGCCACGCCTCCCCCGGCATCTACGCCCGGGCGTTCGTCGAGGGGCGGCTGACCGAGGAGCAGCTCGACCACTTCCGCCAGGAAGTGGGAGGCAAGGGACTCCCGAGCTACCCGCACCCCCGCCTGCTCCCGGAGTTCTGGGAGTACCCGACGGTGTCGATGGGCCTCGGCCCGCTGTGCGCCATCTACCAGGCGCACGTCAACCGCTACCTGCTGCACCGCGAGCTGGTCGACACGAGCGCCAACCGGGTGTGGGCGTTCCTGGGCGACGGCGAGCTCGACGAGGTGGAGTCGATCGGCGCGCTCGGCGTCGCCGGGCGCGAGCACCTCGACAACCTGATCTTCGTCGTGAACTGCAACCTGCAGCGCCTCGACGGCCCGGTGCGCGGCAACGGGAAGATCATCCAAGAAGCAGAGGCGATGTTCCGCGGCGCGGGCTGGAACGTCATCAAGGTCATCTGGGGCTCGCGCTGGGACGAGCTGCTGGCGCGCGACGTGGACGGCGTGCTCCTCGACAAGATGAACACCACCCCCGACGGCGAGTTCCAGAAGTACGCCACCGAGTCGGGTGCCTACATCCGCGAGCACTTCTTCGGCCCCGACCCCCGCCTGCGCCGGCTGGTGGAGCACCTCTCCGACGAGGAGCTGCAGGCGCTCCCCCGGGGCGGCCACGACTACCGGAAGCTGTACGCGGCCTACAAGCTCGCGGTGGAGCAGGTGGGACAGCCGACGGTCATTCTCGCCAAGACCGTGAAGGGCTGGACCCTCGGCCCCGCGATCGAGGCCCGCAACTCCACCCACCAGATCAAGAAGATGACGAGGGACCAGTTGGTCCTGTTGCGCGACCGCCTCTATCTCCAGGACGAGATCCCCGACGCCGCGCTCGACGCCGACGAGCCGCCCTACTACCGCCCGCCGGAGGGCTCCCCCGCCTGGGACTACCTGACGGCGCGGCGCAAGGTGCTCGCCGGGCCCGTGCCGTCGCGCATCGTGCGGCCCCGCCCGGGTGTCCCCGTCGACGAGGGCGCGTTCGCGGACTTCTACGCGGGCTCGGGCAAGCAGGCGGTGTCCACGACGATGGCGTTCGCCCGGATGCTGCGCAACCTGGTGCGCGACCCGAACGTCGGGCCGCTCGTGGCACCCATCGTCCCCGACGAGGCGCGCACCTTCGGGCTCGAGCCGCTCATCGCCGAGGCGAAGATCTACGCCCCCGAGGGCCAGCTCTACACGCCCGTCGACGCGGACCTCATCCTGCGCTACGCCGAGGACAAGAAGGGCCAGGTCCTCCAGGAGGGCATCACCGAGGCGGGTGCGATGGCGTCGTTCATCGCGCTGTCGAGCGCGTACGCCACGTGGGGCCGCCCGATGCTCCCGATCTACCTCTTCTATTCGATGTTCGGGTTCCAGCGCACCGGCGACCTGGCATGGCTGCTGGGCGACGTCCGCGGCCGGGGCATCCTCGCCGGTTGCACGGCGGGACGTACGACCCTGCAGGGCGAGGGCCTGCAGCACGACGACGGGCATTCGCCGCTCCTGGCGTCGGCCAACCCGGCGGCGCGCATCTACGACCCCGCCTTCGCCTACGAGGTCGCGGTGATCATGGCGGAAGCGGTGGGCAACATCGTCGGTCCGGAGCCGGAGGACCGCTTCTGGTACCTGACGCTCTACAACGAGAGCTACCCCATGCCGCCGCTGCCGTCGGGCGCCGAGGGCGAGGCGGTGCGGGCCGGCATCATCCGCGGCCTCTACCGGTACGCCCCTCCGTCGGACGTCCCCGGTGCCGGCGGTGCCGGCGGTGCGGGCGGTGCCGGCGGTGCGGGCTCGGCCGAGGCCGCTGGCGAGCGGGCGGAGGGGCGGGGCCGTCGGAAGAGCGGCTCGAAGCGCAGCGGTGCGGCATCGGGCCGCCGGGCCACGCTGTTGTTCTCGGGCCCGATGTGGCAGGCGGCCATGGAGGCGCGCGACATGCTCGCCGCCGACTGGGGCGTGTCATGCGACGCCTGGTCGGTCACCTCCTACTCGGAACTGCGTGAGGACGCCCTGTCGGTGGAGCGGGCGAACCGCCTGCACCCGACGAGCGACCAGCGCCTGCCGGTCGTCACGGAGTCGCTCGCCGGCGACGACGCGCCGGGCCCGGTCGTGGCCGTGACCGACTACCTGCGGGCGGTGCCGGACCAGGTGGCGCGGTGGGTCCCTCGGCCGTTCACCTCGCTCGGCACCGACGGCTTCGGCCGTTCGGACACCCGCGCCGCGCTGCGCCGGTTCTTCGAAGTGGACGCCGCGCACGTCGTGGTGGCCGTGCTGTCGGCGCTCGCACAGTCGGGGGACGCCAAGCAGGACGAGGTGGCGAAGGCGATCGCCGACTACGGCATCGACGGCGACGCTGCCGATCCCTGGTCTTCTTGATCCGCCTCAGGTGGACGTGACCCGCCTCAGGTGGACGTGACAGGGCTTTTCTCCTCAGCCTGTGACGCCCCCAAACGGTGCGGCTCTACTTCAGGACGCGCAGCACTTGCGTAGCCACGTTGCTGAGCCCGACGCCCTCCAGTGACGCCGCGAGTGTGACCGTCACCGTCTTCTTGCCGTGCCCCTTGGCGATAAAGCTCCCCGCGAGCTTCGGCGGCGTGAACACCGACCCGTTGTAGGTCGCAGGCGAAACGCCGGCACTGCTGGTCGTCTTTCTTGGACCCTCTTTGACGGTCACGGGGATCGGGCCCCCGCCGGGACTACCACTCAGCCCTTGGACGATCGAAGCGAGCGTGGCCAACCACCAGTAATTCGTCGCACCGGCAGCATCGCTGAGCGAAACGCTCTGTCCCGTGTGCGCCGTCGATGGCGAGAGCGCAAGGGTCGGCTTCGTCGGGAAGCCGGAATGGATCGCGTAATTCAGGACGGCGGTTCCAGCCGTCACCGGCTTGCCGGCGACGAGGTCGATCATGGCGACGGCGCAGCCGATCAGGCCCGAGTTGAATTGTTCCGTCGACTCCGGGCAAGTGGCATTGGGGTCGAGCGCCTGAGTCGTCGGCACTGTATAGGTCGTGTTGAGATTGCCGCTTCCGTCGGACAGGACGGTTTCCTCGGACAGCGCGTTCATCTCGGGGAGCGCGGAGACGGCGGCCAGGATGCCCGCCGTTGTCGTGATCGACCCCGTCAATAGCGGCTTGGCAGCCGGGTCGATGGCGACCAGCAAGCTCGACGTGACAAGGAGATAGGGGTTGGTGGCCGTCAGGCCCCTGCACGAGATGGTGATCGTCTCGCCCGGGGTGACGCCGGCCACGATCGCCGAGATGGCGTGGGGCCCGAAGGTGCAGGAGGGCCCGCTCGCGGCGGCCGGGGCGGCCGCCGACGGCCCGAGCACGACGAGAAAGAGACCCCCGAACGTGATGGCGACCGCCGTCGCGACGGCAGTAAGGCGACGTGCCCAGTTCATCGTTGTCCGCCCCCAATCTCAGGACCGGGCGACGCCTGACGCGCGCCGAGGGGCTCGACGCGGACCTGTCGCCCTCTGTCACCGTGCAGAAAAACACGAATCGAACAAAGACTGAAACGCGTTACTGGTCTACGGCGTGGCAGACGGGGCTGCCAGCGAGACCTCACCTACCCGTGCACAGGTGATTCCACCTGCACAGGCAGGATCAGGCCCCGGTGACCTCGGCGACGACACGTTCGAAGTGGCTGACGTCACCGGCGTAGGGCCCGTGGTGTCGCGGGCGGTGCACCACGAAGTCCGTCACGCCGAGGTCCTCGTACCCGCCGATCGTGGCGCGCAACGCCTCGCTCGACGACAGCCCTTCGTCGAGGAGCGGACCGGCGAGCACGATGCGCCCGATGGACGACGGACCACGACCGATGTCGCGGCAGGCGTCTTCGAGCATCCGGATCTGCTCGCCCACCATCTGCGTGGCGCGGGTTCCCGCGACGAGCGGGCCCCCGCGCTCGGCCGTGGCGATGTCCCCGATGGTGACCCAGCTGTCGCCGTAGGTCGCGGCCACCCGCATCGCCCGTCGCCCGGACGCGGCGACCGCGAGCGGCAGGCGGGGTCGTTGGACGCAACCCGGGTACGTCCGCGCGTCGACGGCCTGGTAATAGCGACCCTCGTAGGAGACCTCGGGTTCGCGCAGCAACCGGTCGAGCAGCTCGACGAACTCGGCGAAGCGCTCGGTCCGTCGACGCTGCGAAAGGGCCTCGCCGCCGAGCATGGAGGCGTCCCACCCCGTCCCGCCGGCACCGACCCCGAGGGTGAACCGGCCTTCCGACACGTCGTCCAGGGCGATGAGCTCGCGCGCGAACGACACCGGGTGGCGGAAGTTCGGGGACGCGACGAGGGTCCCCAGGCGTATCCGTTCGGTGACGAGCGCCGCCGCCGTCAAGGTGGGCACCGCGCCGAACCACGGTTCGTCGCGCAGCGTCTGCCAGGCCAGGTGGTCGTAGGTCCAGGCGTGGTCGAAGCCGAGCTCCTCGGCCCGCCGCCACACCTCCCGACCACCCGCCCCCCACCTGAACTCGGGGAGGATCACCACGCCGAGCCGCATGGATGAAGGCTATGCAATGCTGCCCGGATGCCCGTCGTCCTCGTGCACGGGGTCCCCGAGACACCGGCGGTCTGGGACCCGCTCCGTTCCCAGCTCGCCCGCACCGACGTGGTCGCCTTGCAGCTGCCCGGCTTCGGGACCCCCCGCCCCGCGGGTTTCGGGTCGACGAAGGAGGAGTACGTCGACTGGGTCGTCGGAGAGCTGGAGCGCATCGCCGGTGACGGGCCCATCGACCTCGTGGGCCACGACTGGGGCGGCGGGTTCGTCGTGCGGGTGGTGAGCACCCGCCCGGATCTCGTGCGCTCGTGGGTCACCGACGCCGCCGCGGTAGGGGCCGACGAATTCGAATGGCACGAGTTCGCCAAGATCTGGCAGACACCCGGGGAAGGCGAGCAGTTCTTCGAGCAACAGCTCGCAACCCCGCTCGAGGAGCGGGGGGCCGTCTTCGAGATGATGTTCGGCGTCCCTCACGACGAGGCGCTCGCCCTGGGGAGCTGGGGCGACGAGGAGATGGCCGAGTCGATCCTGGCGCTGTACCGCTCGGCGGTCGACGTGGGGGACGAATGGGGCCCGGGCTTCCGCGACATCGCGGCGCCCGGGCTCGTGCTCATCCCCACGGAAGACACGTTCCTGTCCGCCGATCTGGCACGCAAGGCGGCGGCGCGGGCGGGCGCCAACGTGACCGAGCTCGACGGCCTGGGGCACTGGTGGATGCTGCAAGACCCGGCACGGGGGGCCGGTGCGCTCGAGGCGCACTGGTCGTCGGTCGGTTGACGCGCCGGCCGATCGGCTCACCGGGGGCCGGTGGACGTTGATGGAGTGGGCCGACTGGACCGCCCGGCTGGCGACCGCCCTGGGGGCGGGGGCCAAGGTGCGCCTCCGGGAGCTGTTCGCGCCCGGCGGCGTGTTCACCGATCCCGTCACGTCGGGGACCACCGACATCGCCTCGGTCGAAGACGTCACCGACGCGTCGTTTCCGGACTGGACGCAGGAGATCACGAGCACCCACGGCGACGACACCGGCGGTGCGTTCGAGTGGGTGGGGCGGGGAACGATCGGCGGCACGACGCCGATCGAGATCCACGGGTGCACGATGGTCGACCTCGATGCGAAGGGCCGCGTGACGAGATGGCGCGACTACTTCGACTTGAAGGAGATCGAAGCGCAGATGGGTCGCAGCATCGAGGACGCTCAGGGCGACCTGCAGTCCTGACCGGTCAGCACTGACCAGTCAGCCCTGACTATTCAGCACTGACTATTCAGGGGCCGACCATTCAGGGCCGACCCGGCTCAGGTCCCTTCCCACCAGACCGGGTGCAGACCGCGCTCGCGGGCAAAGCGCTGGGCCGAGATCGTCGTCCCGTTGAGCGAAGCGCGTTCCTCGGTGCCGATGCCGGTGTCTCGGTCTGCCAACCAGGCGATGACCGCCGCGGGGACCGACGGCGGGGCCCCCGGGTATCGCCCTGCAAGCCCGAGACCCTCCTGCGCGGCTCGCATCCGCTCGGTGAGGACGTATCCGGGTTCGACGTTGACCGCGAAGATGCCGGCCGGCCCGAGCTCGACCGCCAGGATCCCGGCGACGCGGTGGAACGCCCCTTTCGTCATCGCATAGCCGAGTCCCCAACCGCCCTCGCCCGACGGTGCGGGCGGGTCGGTCGTGGCCACGGCCGAGGTGACATCGATGATCGTGCCGTCCCCACGTTCGAGCATGCCGGGGAGCACCAACTTGATGAGGACGAGCTGCGACACCACGTTCGCTCGGAGCTTCGTCTCCACCCAGGCGATGTCGAGGTCGAGGAAGCGCTCCATGCTCCCCGGTCCCGTATGCACGGCGTTGTTGACGAGCACGTCGATGCGGCCCCACTCGCCGAGCACGCGGTCGATGGCTGCTTCGAGCGAGCGGTGATCGAGCAGGTCGGCCCGGACGGCGAGTGCCCGACCACCGAGGTCTTCGATCTCGCGCGCCGTGGTGTCGAGGCTTCCGGGGACCGGACGGTGGTCACCGCCCGGGTGCGACTCGTCGCGGCCCTCACCCTCCCGGACGGTACGAGCCGTGATGGCGACATCGAAGCCCCGGGCTGCGAGCGCCGACGACGTGGCGCGTCCGATCCCCCGGCTGGCGCCAGTCACGAAGGCCACAGGTCTCGATGGCGTACCAACCACCGCCGTGCACGTTACGGCGGAGCGACGACAGCAAGCGGATCAGCCAGCCCACACGGCCCGGCGCACCTGCGGAGCGTCCCCGCTCCCACCGACCTGCGCGCCACGGCGGCACCGGAGACACGGCGTGCAGCCGAGGCTGATTCGGGCGCTCGACGAAACTCGGCGAGACGCGTGAACGTTCAGTTGCCCCGACGGCGTGCAGCTCGGAGCCGGCGACGCTCGCGCTCGTTCGTCCCGGCCCAGTAGCCGACGAGGTCGGGGATGGCGAGAGCGAATTTCAGGCATTCGGGTTGCACGGGGCACGACGCACAGAGCTGCTTCGCTCGGGCACTCGGTCCGCCCCGATCGGGAATGAACATCTCGACGGGCTCGCCCCGGCATGCCGCCAGGGTCTGCCAGCGCGGGCGACGGAGCAGCTGCACGACCGCGGCGGGGACCTGACCTTCGGCGTCCTGGGTCTCGACGTCCGGCGATGCTGCACGCTGGTTCTCTGCTTCCTTGGCGGAGTCCGGCTTGGTCGACCGACGTCCGGGAAGCGTCACAATGGTCATTCCCTGGGATTCGGCAACGGGTCCACCGCCCTTTAGCGTCGGCCCCGTGGCGCACCACACTCGGTGGGGAGTTTCCGCAGCGAGCAGGGAGAACTCACCCACAGCGGTCGCACTCCGACGAATCGCGACGACACGATTGCGTCGCGTTCACGTGCTCGACACGAAAGCCCTGGAGTTCCGAGCGAGCAGCGTTAGCCTCTCCCGCTGATGAGGGGGGAGTCGGACGACTGGGTGGAGCACGTGTCCAACGCCATCCACGCGGCCGTCGTGGAAAAGGCGGCGCGTGAGGAGTTGGCGGGACCGTTCACGCTCGACGACTTCCTCACCGCGTGGCTCGAACGCGAGAACGACACCGTGACGCTGTTGCCCGACCCTCCGGGCAGCCCCGACGCATCACTCACCGAACGGCGTTCGTTCTGGTTCTACGAAGGCTGCCAAGCGCTCGAGAACAGCGGCTCGATCGCGGAGGTCGGCGACGGGAAATTCGCCGTTGCCTCGCTCGGGACATTCGTCGCGCAATTGCGCGAGGAGGTCAGCCAGGACTGAAGCCAGTCCGGCTCGGTAGCCTCTGTGGCGTGACCGAGTTGCACCTCTCACAGGATCCCGAGTCCGACCGGGTCCTCTCCGAAAGCTCCCTGGCCCTGCTCGTCGGAATGGTCCTCGACCAACAGGTCCCGCTCGAATGGGCGTTCGCCGGGCCCGCTGAGCTGCAACGACGCCTCGGGTCTCCTCTCCAGGCGGCGTCGATCGCGTCGATGGACCCCGAGGAACTCGTGCGCGCGTTCGCGGGGAAGCCGGCCCTCCACCGCTATCCGGCGTCCATGGCCGCGCGCGTCCAGGAGCTCTGCCGACTGATCGTGGACCGGTACGGCGGGGACCCCGAACGCATTTGGCAAGGCGTCTCGTCCGCGTCAGACCTGCGCAAGCGGATCAAGGAGCTCCCCGGCTTCGGGGACCACAAGGCGAAGATCTTCGTCGCGCTCCTGGGCAAGCAGCTCGGAGTCCGCCCCGAGGGCTGGGAAGAAGTCAGCGCGCCGTTCGGCGAACCGGGGAGCTTCCGATCGGTCGCGGACATCACCGACGCGGACAGCCTCGCCAGAGTGCGGGACTTCAAACAGGCGTTGAAGGCGGAAGCAGCCAAGGAAAGAGAAGCCGGAGGAACCGCCCAAGCCGGAGATGCCGCCAAGCCTCGTCGGGCGGCGAAGACGGCAGGTACGTCGAAGGCCGCGAAAGGCTCCCGCAGTCCCGCCACCACGAAGTGACCGGCGCGCGGTGTCGGCTGACCCCCAGCACCGGCGGGAAGACGCGTGTTGGACGGGCCTGGACAGGCGCCGCCTGTATCTGTGCACTTCGGACCGCGACGACCTCGTCGAGTTCCTGACCGCGTGCGTGGCGGGAGGGGTGGACATCGTCCAGCTGAGGGACAAGCACCTCGACGCGCGGCGCCTGGTCGATCGAGCGAGGCTCGCCGCCGGGATCTGTCGTGAACTCGGAGTCCCGTTCATCCTGAACGATCGTCCCGACTTGGCCCTCGATGCCGGCGCGGATGGCGTCCACGTCGGCCAGGACGATGCGTCGCCATCGCTGGCACGACGCATCCTCGGCGACGACGCCATCGTGGGGTTGTCGACACACGTCGAACACGAGCTCGACCGAAGCAGGACCGAAGCAGTGGACTACGTCTCGGCCGGGCCGGTGACCCCGACACCCACAAAGCCGGGCCGGCCCGGCACGGGCCGCGACTACATCCGGTATGCCGTGGAGCAGACGGACCGGCCGGTCTTCGTGACCGGAGGCGTCAGGCCCGAGACGGTCCCCGGACTGGTGGCGGCGGGTGCCCGCCATTTCGTGGTGGTCCGCTATCTCACCGAGGCGGACGAGCCCGAGCGCGCGGCGCGCCGCTTGAAGGAGGCGATCGACGCGGCAAGCGAAGCGAGCGACGCAGCGGGCGACGCAGCGAGCGACGCAGCGAGCGCAGCGAGCGACGCAGCGACCGACGCAACGGACGCCGCCGGCTGAACCGGTCCGTCCTCACGCCCGACCCGAGGGTTGACGCTCGAGCCAACCGGCCAAGAGCGCGACCGCACGTGGGTCCGCCAGCAGCCGGTTGCCCGCCCCGAGGACCACGCGCAGCTCCGCACCGTCACCCGCGGCTTCGACAAGCGCGCGTGCCTCGCTGACCGGCACTTCGTCGTCGTCGCTGCCGTGGACGACGAGCAATGCCCTCGGGGGGATCTGCGCCGCGGCTGCTTCCGGGTGCAACGCAGCGAAGGCAGCGCTCCACGCCCGGACATCGGGGGGGAACCCGTCGGTGCGGATGATCCCGGCATGGCGCGCGTTGTCGATCACCTCGGTGGCATGGCGCGACCACGACGTGAACGATGCCGGAGCACCGAGGCACGCCACGCCGTGGACGCGCCCGTCGTCGGACGCGGCGCAGAGCGCCAGTGCACCGCCGGCACCGAAGCCGACGAGCCACACCCCGCCGCCGTCCGCGATGGCGGCACCGTGGTCGACGATGGCGCGCAGGTCGTCCATCCAGCCCTGCAGCGAGAAGTCACCGGCCGAGGCCCCCACGCCCCGGAAGCACGCCGTCATCGTCCGACGGCCTGACTCCGCGGCGAGACGATCGGCGAGCGAGGCGATGCCGTCCCCGGCGTGATCCGCCGAGGCGAGCCCCGACGGGAACCCGTGGCAGAGGACGACCACGCCGGGACGAAGCGGAGCCGGGGACGTGGACGCGCTGTGCAGGGCGAGCGGGCCGGCTGGCCCCGGGATCTCGCTCCAGGTCGCCGGCAAGGCCTGCGCTCTCCGACCTGTGCTCGCCGACGTCCGGGCTCAGCGCCAGAAGCGCCAGGCGCGGCGCCGGGGCGAGGAGCGCGGGATGTCGAACGCGAGCAGGTCCGGAAGGTCGGCGACGAGGGCGTACAGCTCTTCGAGGCTGCGGGCGCGCAGGGCGCGGTCCATTCGCTCCGAGAACTCGTCGTCGGTCAGGCGACCTTCGGCGAAATGACGTTCGAGCAGCTCGACGAACCGGTTGCGATCGTCGTCCGATGCCCGCGGGCCGCCCGACGGCGCCGAGCCCGACGGACCGGGACCCCGCGATGCGTCGGGCGCGTCCGTCACGCCCTCAGTATCCCGCGCACCTCGTGCGCCGCCGCGCTACGGCCGCCAACTGGTGGCGGCACCCAGAACGGCCGGGTCGGGTGCCGATCGCCGAAGACGGGCGCGGTCAGGCGCTGATCGCCGAAGACGGGCGAGGTCAGATGCCGATCCGCTCAGGACCGGCCCTGTCAGATGCCGATCCGCTGAGCCAGGAGCTCGCGGTGGTAGCTGGGGTCGCCCAGCATCAGCTCGGAGGACTTGGCGCGCTTGAAGTAGAGGTGCGCGTCGTGCTCCCAGGTAAAACCGATGCCTCCGTGGATCTGGATGTTCTCCGCGGCCGCGTGGAAGTACGCCTCCGAGCAGTACGACTTCGCCAAGCTGGCGACGACCGGCAGCTCCTCGGAGTCCTCGGCCGCCGCCCAACCCGCGTAGTACGCCGCGGACTTGGCGGACTCGACCTCCAGGAGCATGTCGGCGCACTTGTGCTTGATGGCCTGGAACGAACCGATCGGCCGGCCGAATTGGATCCGGGACTTGGCGTAGTCGACCGCCATGTCCAGGCATCGCTGCGCCCCGCCGACCTGCTCGGCGGCGAGCGCCACCGCAGCGAGGTCGAGCGTGCGCGTGAGCGCAGCGTCTGCGCCGCCCTCGTCGCCGATCAGACGGGCCGGCGTGGACGCGAATTCCAGGCGTGCCTGCTTGCGCGTCTGGTCCATGGTGGCGAGCGGGGTACGCGTCAGCCCTGACGCGCCACCTTCGACGGCGAAGAGGCTCACGCCCTTGCCGCTGCGCGCTGCCGCCACGACCAGGTCGGCGTTGTGGCCGTCGATCACGAACATCTTGTGACCGTCGAGTTTCCAGTCCGACCCCGACTTGCTCGCCGCGAGCGTGACGGCGCCGACGTCCCAACGTCCGGTGTCCTCGGTAAGAGCCAGCGTGGCGATGGTCTCCCCGGCGGCGATGCCGGGAAGCAGGTCCTTCTTCGCGCCTTCGTCGCCGCTCGAGAGCACGGCATTGGCGGCCAGGGCAACGGTCGCGAAGTACGGCGCGCACAACAGCGCCGCGCCCATCTCCTCCAACACGACGATCAGCTCGACGTAGGAGAAGCCCGCGCCGCCGTACTCCTCGGGGATGTGCAGCGCCTGCAACCCGAGCTGGTCGGCCATCTGCTCCCACACGGCGCGGTCGAAGCCCTCGGTCGTCTCCATGAGGCGGCGGACCTCGGAGACGGGCGACTTGTCCTCGAGAAAACGGCGTACCGAGCGCCGGAGCTCTTCCTGCTCCTCGCTGAAGGCGAAGTTCATGTGCGTCCCCCTCGTCGGGTCGTCGGAGGCTAGGACCGCCTCGTGCGCTCAAATGAGGTGGTCGGCCTGGTCGAGCCGTGCCGTTTCGAACAGGGTCGATCCGGACAGGGCCGTCAGACGGCCGACGGACGTTGTCTACCAGACGGGCAGCGTTGTTGACCATTCAGTCAATAACGACCGACAGGCGCTGGCTGGGCGGATGCCCGGGCGCCGGAGCCGGATTCTCGGCGCCGGGCAGGCCCGATGCCGCGACCCAAATGACGACGTAATAGACCGTAATAGACAAGGTACCGAGGCAACCCGGGAGGCACCGTGCTCCAGTACGAGGACAGCTTGGTGGAGGTCCACCGGGCCGTGGTCGGTCCGATGGACAACAACGTGTACGTCGTCAGATGCAAGAACACCGGTGAGGCGGTGCTTATCGACGCCGCCAACGAGCACGAGCTCCTGCTGGAGATGTGCCGCGACTTGGGAGTCCGCCGGGTGATCGAGACCCACGGCCACTGGGACCACATCCAGGCCGTGCCCGCGGTGCGCGAGGCCGGGTTCGACGTGGCGGTCACCGCGGCCGACGCGGAGATGCTCCCCGCCTACGACCAGCTGCTGGAGGACGACGCCGTGCTCGAGGTGGGCGACATCCGCATGAAGACCATCGCCACCCCGGGCCATACCGCCGGCTCGATGTGCTTCGCGGTGGAGGGAACGCCGCTGCTCTTCAGCGGCGACACGCTGTTCCCCGGTGGCCCCGGCGCGACCAAGTTCCCCGGCGGCGACTTCCCGACGATCATCCGCTCCATCGAGGACCGGCTCTTCGCCCGGTTCGGGCCTGACACCCTCGTCCTCCCCGGCCACGGGGCCGACACCACCATCGGGACCGAGCGCCCCCACCTCCAGGAGTGGGTCGACCGGGGCTGGTAGGGCCGCACCGGGGCGGGTGGGGCGCTCGGGGACGAACCCGGACGGCGACCACGACGCCGCCGCGTCGATTCAGGGGAACAGGCCGCGCGCCTTGATGGCGTCCGACAGCCGCTCGATCGCCACGACGCCCGCCGCCCGGCGCATCGGCACGCCGAGGTCACGCGACCGGGCCCACACGTCCGCGAACGCGGTGTCCATGGTGCGTGCCAGCCGGGCGGCGACCACTTCCTCGTCCCACGCGTAACCCTGGCGCGCCTGGGCCCACTCGAAGTACGAGGCGGTCACCCCGCCCGCGTTGGCCAGGATGTCCGGCACCACCGTGATCCCGCGCTCGGCCAGCACCCGATCCGCGCCGGGAGTGGTCGGGCCATTGGCGGCCTCGACGACGACCTTCGCCCCCATGGTCCGAGCCACGGCCTCGTCGATCGTCCCCTCGAGAGCCGCCGGCACGGCGAGGTCCGCGTCGACCGCCCAGACGTCGGCGCTCGGGATCGGCTCCCCGCCCTCGAACCCGGCCACCGATCCGTGGTCGGCGACATGGTCGGACAACAGGCCGACGTCGAGCCCGCCGGGGTTGTACACGGCACCGCCGACATCGCAGGCGACGACGACTCGCATGCCGGCCGACGACAACAAGAACGCGAGCGGGCCGCCGACCTTGCCGAACCCCTGGACGACGGCGCGCGCGCCGGGGATCGCCATGCCGAGCTCGGCGAACACGGCGCGCACGCAGCGGACAACGCCCGAGGCGGTGGCGCCGGTGTGCAGGCGCATGCCCCCCACCGCCAACGGCTTGCCGGTCACGACATCGGGCAGCGAGCGACCCTGGAGCATGTCGAGGGTGTCGAGCAGCCACGCCATGACCCGCTGGTCGGTGTTGACGTCGGGGGCGGGGATGTCGCGGTCGGGCCCGAGAAGCGGTGCGATCTCGAACGTGTAGCGCCGCGTGAGCCGCTCGAGCTCGCCCGGGGACATGAGGCGCGGGTTGCACCGCACGCCGCCTTTCCCACCGCCGAAGGGGATGCCCACGACCGCCGTCTTGAGCGTCATGTCGGCGGCGAGCGCGGCCACCTCTTTGGCGTTGATGTCGGGATGGAAGCGGATCCCGCCTTTGGCGGGCCCGCGGGCGGTGTTGTGGTGCACCCGCCAACCGAGGAAGACCTCGACGTGGCCGTCGTCCATGTGGATGGGCACCGCCACTTCGAGCGACCGGTCGGGGAATCGCAGCAACCGGTGCACGTCGGCTTCGATGCCGGCCAGGCTGGCAGCGTCGTCGATCCGCTCGAGCACCGCCGCCCACGGGTCGTACCTCGCTGGCGGAACGGGCGGCACCTCCACGAGGCCCGGCGAGCCGGCCAGCTCGTCTTCAGCTGCCCCGCCGGGCTCGGGGGGCACGGGCCCGGGGGGCGCGGGCTCGGTCGTCACGGGCCGTTGCCTGCCGCGCTGGGCTCGCCGCGGTGGGCTGCCCCGAAGCGCCGTGCTCGGGTGCTCAGCATGTGCACGTCCTCCTCGTCCTCGGACTTCACGCTGATGACCAGCGGCGAACGGCTCAGGGAGAACACGCCGGCGAGCAGCACGACCATGGCGAGCACCTCGCCCACGCCCCGTCCACCCGCGGTCTGGAGATGGTCGTTGAACAGCCCGATGCCGATGGCGATGGACGCCAACGGGTCGACGATCACGAGCGTGGCCTGGGACGCGGTGACGGGCCCGGCCCGGAACGCGTTCTGCGCCAGGAACAGTCCGACCAACCCGGCGCCGGCCATCGCATAGGGCGGCCAGCTGAGGAAGACGTGCGACCAGCCCCGGGTGATCTGGGCGTTCATCTGCTTGATCAGCGCCGCCGTGAAGGCGAAGGCGATGGCGCCGGCCACCCCGAACCACGACGCCTTCCAGGCGGACGACCCCACTCGGGTGAGCAGTACCGCCACGGCCCCGCCCGCGATCACCGCGAAGGTGACGAGACCCCAGGTGCCGGCGTCGGGGTTCTGGTTGCCGCCACCCGGCGAGGACAGGGCCAGGAAGCTCGCCAACCCGATGGCGGCGGCTCCGGCACCCATCCACTCCCGCCAGCC